>JAMCQL010000084.1 GCA_023381615.1 Bacteroidota bacterium | reverse complement strand
TGATGGCGGTTGCCCGCTGGGAATTCATTGAGAAGGTTAGGACAAAGGCGTTCATCATTTCGTTGATTGTAACGCCCGTGTTCATGATAATCGTATCCGTCGTCCCAAGCCTTCTCATGACGAAAGCGGACACAACAACAAGCAAGATCGGGATCATCGATAGTACTGGCGCGATTGTATCCTCTCTAAACACAGATCTTTTCAAGAAGTACAAACTGCCAGATGGTAAACCGAATTATGAGGTCGTTGCAATACCGACGGGAGAAAACGCTCGTGCAACTGCTAACGAGATGGTACTGCAGAGCCAGATTTCCGCCTACATTGTAATTGACTCGAGTATTTTCAACTCGAGGAAATTTGAGTATGTTTCCGAAAACGTATCAAATTTCAGGGAGATCGATAGGCTGCAGTCAACAGTGAAGGATATAGTTGTGGCGAACGAACTTCAACAACGAGGAGTTAACCCTGAACTTGTAAAAGAAGTCTCAAAGCCCGTGGATTTGCAAACCGTTAAACTCACCAAGGAAGGGAAAGAAGAGAAAGCGGAGGCAGGTTCAGGATTCGTATTGGGATATGCATTTATTTTTATCTTTGCTTTTGTATTCCTGACCTCAGGACAACTTCTGGTCAGAAGTGTTGTGGAAGAAAAGTCTAACCGGATAGTTGAGGTGTTATTGTCGTCGGCAACTTCGGATGAAATAATGGTTGGTAAAATCCTTGGACTCAGTTTGCTCGGGTTGACGCAACTTGCCGTCTGGGCTGCCATAGGTGTGGCATTTGCCGGACAGTTCGCCGGTTTCCTGACCATTCCAGATAATATTTGGTGGGTGATAGTGTTTTTTGTCCTTGGTTATCTTTTGTATGCGACAATTTTTGTGATGGCAGGTGCTCCTGTCACTACGGAGCAAGAAGCTCAGCAGGTGACAAGTTACCTTTCGATGCTACTTTTTCTCCCTGTTGTAGCGGCATTCATGGTAATCCAGAATCCAACTGCGGAATACGTGAAGGTACTTTCTTTTATTCCGATTTTCACTCCTACGATGATGGCTCTCCGAATACCTGTTCAATCTCCCGACACATGGGAACTCGTCACGGGTGCGGTGATTCTTTTGGTCTCGACGTATCTGTGCATGATCGCTGCCGGCAGGATTTTCAGGATAGGTATTCTTGTCTACGGTAAGCGCCCGAATTTAAAGGAGTTATTGCGCTGGGCGACTCAGAGAGGCTGATTTAACGAAGCCTACTCCGTTGCCTTTTACTGCCTTTTGTTCTTGATCTTCACTCCTTGGGTCTGCGACAAAAATATAAAACACATAGGCACATAGGGCACATTAACGAATAAATCTATGTTTTCTAATGTGCCTATGTGGTTAATCTATTGCTTTTTACAAATTTGTCGCACACCCTTCACTCCTTCATGGCGTTGCTTGTTTGTGCCTCAGAGGCTAAATTTAATGCCATTGATAATGGAAATATATGTTGGGCAACGCTTAAAAAGGAGATGTTTGAAAAAGCTACTCATTGCAATAGACGGTCCCGCCGGTTCCGGTAAAAGTACCACTGCGAAGCTCGTTGCGCAGAAGCTTGGGTACATTTACGTCGATACGGGTGCTATGTATCGCGCAATGACTTTTAAAGTGCTCAACTCCAAGATTAGTCCCGCAAGCGAAGCTGAAGTTGTCAGGCTGGCAGCGGATTCGCAGATAACTCTTTCGAATGACCGCGGTGAATTCCGCGTAATCATGGATGGCGAAGACGTTACTGAAGAAATTAGATCCGAAGAAGTAACAAAGAACGTGAGTCTTGTAAGTTCATACCCCGGTCTCAGGAAGATCATGGTTGAAAAGCAGCGTGAGATAGGTTCTCGGAAAGGGTGTGTCGTAGATGGCAGAGATATCGGGACTGTAGTTTTTCCGGATGCCGACCTGAAGTTTTTCATGATGGCAGATATCATGGAACGCGCGCGTCGAAGACAAGAAGAACTTTCTGCAAGCGGTGCGGAACTGCCGATAGTGCAGGTCGTCCGCGAACTGAAGGAAAGGGACATGAAAGATTCAACTCGCGAGACCAGTCCGCTGAAAAAAGCTGACAATGCAGTTGAAATAGATACAACGAACCTTACTATTGATGAACAGGTAAAGATTATTCTAAGTTATGTTAATGAGGCGATGGTGACATCGGAGGAGATGTCCCCAACGGGTCCTTTGGACAACGGATCCTTCGGAGAAAGAAAGTGAAAGTAACTGTAGATAAAAATAGCGGCTTCTGCTGGGGTGTGGTGAGAGCCATTGACTTTGCGGAAGCAGAACTTGCTAAATCCGGCAAGTTGTATTCGCTTGGAGATATAATCCATAACCCAGACGAGGTCGATCGTCTCGGCGAGAAAGGCTTGCAGACAATTGCACATAAGGATCTCGAGAACATAAAAGAGGGAAAGGTTTTGATAAGGGCTCACGGCGAACCACCATCGACATTTGAACTTGCCAAAAAATATAATTTGGAAATAATCGACGCAACTTGTCCGGTCGTCACGAAACTTCAGGAAAGAATTAAGAAATTCTACGATGATCATTATCAGGTTGTAATCTTCGGAAAAAAAGACCACGCAGAGGTCATCGGTCTTCGCGGCGTTTGCAACGACGAGGCGATTGTAGTTAAGTCTGTCGAAGAGGCGATGCAGAAAATTGATTTTTCCCGCAAGACAGTGCTCTTCTCGCAGACGACGATGGACAAACCGACTTTCTACGCGATAAAAGAAGCGCTGTCCAAAAAAGTTAAAGACTTGGTCGTCGGCTCAATGGAAGATATTGCCAAGACATTTCTTGCCAAGGACACGATCTGCGGACAAGTCTCCGGCAGGGACAAGAAGCTGAGGGAATTTGCCGTGCAGAACGATGTGATTGTGTTTGTTGCCGGTAGAAACAGTTCAAACGGGAAAGTGCTGTTTGAGATTTGCAAAGAAGAAAATGCGTCTTCCTATTTCATAGAAAATGAGAGCGAACTTCAGGGTCAATGGTTTGAGGGCGTCGAAAATGTCGGCGTAACCGGTGCAACTTCCACTCCTCAATGGTTGATGGAAAAAGTAAGCAGCGCAATTGAAAAGATAGATCAAGAAATTTTACAAAAAGCCGCCTCAATCAACTAATGTTCAACAAAAACAATCCACTTTGCATTGGACTTCTCAGCGGCTTGAGTCTGATGCCGGGTGATAAATTATATTTTGCTATTAGCCATGAGCTATTAGCTATCAAAGGAGAGATTTAATGGCCGAAGAAGTCGAAGATCCCGCTCGCGGGGAAAAGGTCACAGACACGATGGTAATGTCCACAGGATCCTTCGGACAAAGCTCAGATGAGACACCGGTAAGAAGGACACCGGCTGGCAAGGTAAAACTTTTTGCAGCTGAGGATTCGCCCTACACCGAAGCCGAACTCAAAGAGATGGTCGATCTTTACGACAAGAGCTTAAAGCAATTTGATGCAGGAGAAATTGTAAAAGGAAGAATTATCGGTTTTACCGAGAACGATGTTATTGTTGACATAGGGTTTAAATCATCTGGATTGGTGCCGAAAATCGAGTTTCCGAATTTGAACGAACTTAAGCCGGGCGATGAGGTAGAGGTTTTTCTTGAGAACGTTGAAGATCAGGATGGCCAGGTTGTTCTGTCGAGGCGTCGCGCAGATTTCATCAGAATATGGGATCGCATTGTCAGCGCGCACGAGAACCAGACCGTGCTGCAAGGCACCGTCTTGCGCCGCGTTAAAGGTGGTTTGATGGTAAACCTGATGGGTCTCGAATCATTTTTGCCGGGCTCTCAAGTCGACGTCAGGCCGGTCAGAGATTTCGATTCGTTTGTCGGCAAAACGATGGATTTCCGCGTCGTGAAGATCAACGAAGCTGCTGAGAACGTTGTTGTCAGCCACAAAGCTTTGCTTGAAGCGGAACTTGAGGAACAACGGAAACAGATTCTCTCGAAGCTCGAGAAGGGACTTATTCTTGAAGGAACTGCCAAAGCAATTACCGAGTTTGGCGTGTTTGTTGACCTCGGCGGAGTCGATGGTTTAATTCATATCACTGACCTTTCGTGGGGCAGAGTTAATCATCCGTCGGAAATTGTAAAACTCGACCAGAAAATTCAGGTTGTCGTTACCGACTTTGACGAAGAGAAGAAACGCATATCGCTTTCGATGAAGGCATTGCAGCCTGAACCGTGGAAAAATATCGAAGATAAATATCAGGTTGGTCAACGTGCCAGCGGAAAGGTTGTCTCGCTAACGGAGTATGGCGCTTTCGTTGAAATAGAAAAAGGAATCGAAGGACTGATTCATATTTCCGAGATGAGTTGGACTGAACATATCAAGCATCCTTCCCAGAGAGTTTCTATGGGTCAAACGATCGATGCGGTTATTCTCAGTCTTGACAAAGACAACAAGAAACTCTCGCTTGGACTGAAACAGCTCGACCCGGATCCATGGGAGCAGCTCGTCAAAAAATATCCTGTGGGAACTCAACACAAAGGAATCGTTCGCAATCTCACAAACTTTGGTGTCTTCGTCGAGCTCGAATCCGGAGTCGATGGGTTGATACATATTTCGGATCTTTCTTGGACAAAGAAGATTCGTCATCCCGGTGAGCTTGTTAAGCGCGGCGATGAAATCGACGTCGTTGTCTTAGCTGTCGATAAAGAGCAAAGAAGGATTTCGCTTGGCCACAAGCAGGCGCTGGAGAATCCCTGGGATAAATTCGTAGAAACACTCAAAGTCGGCTCTGAAGTCGAAGGGAAAGTTATGCGTCACATCGAAAAGGGCGCTATCGTTGAACTTCCCGGCGAAGTCGACGGCTTCGTGCCGCATCCTCACATGTCTCCCATGAATTTGAAGAACTTTGTTTCCCATTTCCCGGCAGGAGAAACTTTGAATCTCAAGGTTATCGAATTCGATAAGGAAGGGAAACGTATTGTTCTGAGCGCACTCGAATACTTCAAAGACAAAGACGTGGCACTATACCACGAATATCTTGCTAATCATAAGATAAATCCTGACGAGAAACGCGAGAAGAAACCGCGCGCTGCCGAGAAGAAGCCGTCCGAAGGATCCCGTGGAAAAGAGCAGTCCGAGGGGTCTCACCAAAGCGACTCCTCTTCACCGGCTCATGGAAAAGAGACAGCGGAAGAAGAGAAGTCTTATTCTGACAGCAGTCGGGATCCTGCTGAAGAGAACAAAGATGTATAAGTGACCGTCACCTTAAAGGTGACGGTCACTTTATAGGGTATCTCGAAAAACCCCAAAATATTTTTCACCGCAAAGGCGCGAAGTCGCAGAGTATCTTTTTTATAATTTTTTCTCAGCGTCTTTGCGTCTCCGCGGTGAAACAAATTAGTTTTTAGAGATGCCCTTTAGCACCTTTGAGGTGACGGTCACTTTGTTACGACTTGATTTCCAAGGGGTCTCGGTTGAAATTGTCGTCAGTAGTTAATGGAAAGAAAACGAGTCGCATTCGAGAGTCTTGGCTGCAAGCTAAATTATGCCGAGTCAATTCAGATAGAGAAGGAATTCAAACGGCGCGGTTTTGAAGTCGTTGATTTTTCCAATCCTGCCGACGTTTTTGTTATCAACACCTGCACAGTTACCCAAAGCGCCGACAGCGATTGCCGTCAGATCATCAGGCGGGCGCTGCGAAATTCCCCGGATGCTTTCGTTGTGGTAACCGGATGTTATGCGCAAGGCAAACCGGATGAAGTTGCGCAGATTGAAGGCGTCGATCTTGTCCTTGGCGCTAAGGAGAAATTCGAGCTATTCAATTTCGTCGATGATTTTACAAAATCCGCCGAAGACGGATGTGCCTCCGGCGCAAATTATCACGCTCGAGTTTTTGCAGGGTCGATCGAAGATGTCGTTGAATTTGGAGCGGCTGATTCGGCGGTGGAAGACGCGCGCACACGGGCATTTCTCAAAGTGCAAGATGGATGCGATTATAATTGTTCTTATTGTACGATACCGAAAGTTCGCGGTGTGAGCAGAAGCCCGTCGATCGATTTTCTTGTTGACGAGGCAAGAGAGATCGCTGCCAGAGGGTTTAAGGAAATAGTGCTAAGCGGCGTGAATGTCGGGGACTTCGGCAGTCCGTCATACGGTAATAAGGCGGATTCTCTGTTGGGCCTCTTGAAAGAACTTGAGAGTGTCGAAGGGATCGAGCGTTTCAGGATAAGTTCAATAGAACCGAACTTGCTCACGAAAGAAATCATAAAATTTGTTTCTTCGTCGGGAAAATTCTGCAAACACTTTCACGTGCCGCTGCAAAGCGGAGCTGACGAAGTTCTCGGGGAAATGCGGCGAAGGTATAACACGAGTCAGTATCGTGAAGTTGTGAATTATGTTAAAGAGTTGATGCCGAACGCCGGAATCGGCGCTGATGTTATCGTGGGATTCCCCGGCGAGACGACCGAAGCCTTCGAGAGGAGTTACAACTTTATTGAAAGTCTTCCGCTGTCTTATCTCCATGTGTTTTCTTATTCGGGGCGCGAAGGAACCGCGGCTGCCGGCCTTCCGGGCGCAGTTGATCCTCGCGTTCGAAGAAAGAGAAGTGAGGTTTTGAGAATGCTTTCCACAATGAAGCGTTACGAATTCAACCGGCAGTATGTCGGAAAGATAATGCGCGTCCTTGTCGAGGAAGAAGTCAAGAGCGGGAAAATGTTCGGCTTCACTTCAAACTATATCCGCGTTGAGATGGACGTGAATCCGCTTCACGTGAACGAGATATCCGACGTTTTAATAACCGGCGTCAGCGACAACACCGCCATAGGTCAGGTAATTCTATGAAAACAAGTCAAAAATTGGAAGCTAGAGACGTGGCCGAAAAGTGCCTTCCGAAAAAGATGGGACACAGAGTTCCACCAATGCCGCTTTTCGGCATCCCGCATTATCTTTTTTTGATAATTATGAGCGGGAGAATAAGTCTTCTCTCTGTGGAACTCAAAGATTTTCTCTGTGGCGCTCTGTGTAATTTTTCTTCCTACCGGGTTTTCGGCCGCATCTCTAGAAGTCAGATGTCAGAATTTAGAAATCTCAAATCGTGCCCTTTTAGCGCACCTATTGTCTTCCTTCTTGCTTCTTGCCTCTTGCTTCTTTTATCTGTGAATATATCGTTCTCTCAGACAAATGATTTCGGCAGGATCAGCACTCAGCCGGGGGCTGATGCGCCTCAGGCGCAAAGATTGGAGCTTGGCGCTAAACTGTTTGAAAGCTCTCCATCTGCTTGGCGGACTGATCCTGTTGTAATTGAGCATAAGTCCCCCGCTCTTGCTGCGTTAGCTTCTCTGGCTGTGCCGGGGTTAGGTGAACTGTATGCGGGCAGGTACGATGTCGGAAAGTATTCGACTATAGCTGAGGCTTCGTTGTGGATTTTCTACGCCGCCGTCGAAGTTTACTCGAATCAAGTGAGAAACGATGCCATAAATTACGCTGCGGTCTATGCCGGCGCAAATGTGTCCGGAAAGCCGAGCCAATTCTTTGTGGACATCGGAAATTTCTTGAACACGGAAGATTATAACATAAAGAAAATCCACGACGGAGATTACGAGAAGATTTATAGTTTATCGTCATACCAATGGCAGTGGCAGTCCGACGCAGAACGGGCGCGGTTCAAAGATCTCAGGATCAAGGCGGACAATTATCTGAATATTGGCAGGTATACCGTTGCAGTGATCATACTAAACCATCTCATCAGCGCCTTTGACGCCGCACGGCTTGCCGCGAACTTCAATGCGTCTGCCGCCACGTCCCTTGACAATTTTCCGGGAACGGAAGGGATTTACTTGAAGTTGGCCGCGTCGTTCTAATCGGCACTAGCTAAAGTGACCAAAGTGACCGTCACCTTAAAGGTGACGGTCACTTTAGCACCTCAAAGGTGACGGTCACTTTAGCACCTTAAAGGTGACGGTCACTTTAGCACCTCAAAGGTGACGGTCACTTTAGCACCTTAAAGGTGACGGTCACTTTAGCACCTCAAAGGTGACGGTCACTTTAGCACCTCAAAGGTGACGGTCACTTAGCTTCCACTCTATCTCTCCACTGTTTATATTTAATCAGAAAACCCCATGCGCAACATCGCACTCCTAATCGAATATGATGGCACAGCCTACGGCGGGTGGCAAGTGCAGAAAAACAGCAGCAGCATTCAAGCTGTCATCGAGAAGACGTTATCTGAATTGCTTCAAGAGAAAATCAAAATTGTCGGCGCCGGCCGGACAGACGCGGGCGTACACGCGCACGGGCAAGTTGCGAACTTTCATACTTCTTCAGACTGGGATGTAAGAAAATTAGTCTACGCAGCTAACGGAAATCTGCCCGTTGATATTGCCTTACGAAAAGCGGCGGATGTTCCGGATAGTTTTCATTCCCGTTTCGATGCAGTCGCGAGAAAGTATGTTTACAAAGTCATCACGCGGAAGGCACCGATCGCGAGAAACTTCTCCGCATTTTTCCCATACGAATTGTCAGTTGAAAAAATGAACGAAGCCGCGGCGGCTCTCATTGGAGAAAGAAGTTTTAAGTCATTTACAAAATATGCAGATGAGCAGAGGCATTTCGTTTGTGATGTGACAAAAGCAGAATGGACTAGATTAAGTGACCGTCACCTTCAAGGTGACGGTCACTTGCACTTGCGTTTCGAGATTGAAGCCAACCGTTTTCTGCATGGAATGGTAAGAGCGTTAGTCGGGACGCTGATCGATGTGGGACGCGGCAAAATTGCTGTCGGTGATTTTCAGGAAATCTTGAATTCGGAGAAGCGGTCTCTTGCATCGATGTCGGCACCGGCCCTCGGGTTATTCTTGGAGGAAGTGAAATACGAGTTTGATTTGTGGGAATGAAATCTAAGTGACCGTCACCTTCAAGGTGACGGTCACTTGCGAAGGTGACGGTCACTTGCTGAAGGTGACGGTCACTTGCTTTTCTGTGCCTTTGTTCCCAAAACTTCACAAGCTTGTTACGCTGCGGTAATTTTTGCAATGGCTCGGAAATTTTTTCGTAGGATAATAGCCGAAGAAAGCCCATATTCAATTCAATATGAATGTTCATGCGCTTGAAAGTGATTGGCACTGTAGTTGCCTCATAATAAGAGCCGGAGCGTATTGGACGACACATCAACGGCAGAAAACTTGACTTTCTTAGCAAATGTCGTTTATATTCCGTTGAGACATGAGATTTAAGAGTTTTCTTTTAACGTCCCCTTAAAAA
>JAMCQL010000051.1 GCA_023381615.1 Bacteroidota bacterium | reverse complement strand
CTCTTATCTGATTTCAGTGCATACTCATAGACCCATCCGACTGGGGTAGCATCGGGACCGAGTTGAGGCGTGACGCCTTGAGGCAAACGGTTCGCGGCATAGTTCAGATACTCGAGCACGCGGCTTCGTGCCCAATACAGGTTCGTGCCATCTTTGAATATTATGTACACCAACGAAAAGCCAAAGTACGAATAACCCCTCACCACCTTCGCATCGGGAAGGGAGATCATAGACGAGGTGAGGGGGTACGTTACCTGATCCTGCACTACTGTCGGCGACTGGCCCGGATACTCGGTATAAACGATCACCTGGACATCGCTCAGGTCCGGGATTGCATCGACTGGACTCGTGCTGAGCGAATAATAACCGGCTGCGACAAGGAACAAGAGGAGGACGATTACTATGAACCGATTTTTTATCGACCATTCTATTATTTTGGCAAGCATGTCAGTTCTCCATCTTATTCGGAGACCGGAGACCGGATGCCGGAGTCCGCTTTCCCGTCTCCGGTTTTGCACTCTTCATCTTCATCCCCGGCATATCCATCCCGTTCATCGAGTTTTCCGTGTTCCGTTTTCCGTGCTCCGTCTTCCTTTCTCCTTTCTCCTTTTTCCTTTCTCCTTTTTCCGGCATGCCTGCCATTGCTGCGCCCGCACCGTTCAGGTTGGCATCGGAATCGATGAGGAACTGCCCGGATTTGACTATTGCTTCGCCATCCTGCAATCCATCGAGAACTTCATAATAACCGTCGGCATAAGTGCCTAACTTCACGTCTCGTATTTCAAATCTTCCTCCGCCAAGCGCAACCGCAACGATCTGTCTGAGTCCAGTGTTTATAACTGCTTGAGAAGGAACGGCGAGCGCATCGTAGCTAATCGGTGAATGAATCGCGACGTTGACATACTGCCCGACCTTCATCACCATTCCAGGATTGTACAGGGCAATTCGCGCTTTAACGCTTCGTGCCGTAGCATCCACTTCCGGATAGATGAAATCCACTGCCCCGTTAAACGTCTCCGAATTGCTGTAACTCACAGTTGTCGGCGCTCCCATTTTTAAGAAAGGCATGTCTATCTTGAATACATCCGCGAGCACCCAAACGTGATGCAAATCTGCGACGCGGAAGAGGGTCTGTCCGGCTGAAATTCTTTGCCCTTCGAATACATCTTTCTCCAATATCACGCCATCCGCCGGCGAATGAATGACTACCTTGTCTATCACATTTCCTGTCGACTCTAGTTTGTCAATCTCTTTATCGCTCATGCCGAAGAACCTCAGCCGTTCTCGAGAGCTCTTAATGAGCTGGCTTCCTGCTTCGCTGGACGAAATTGTGCTGCTACTCACCTTCGCAAATGAAACAGACTGGAGGAACTCCTGTTCTGCCGCAATTAAGTCGGGGCTGTAGATCACCGCCATCGGTTGATCTTTCCCGACATTCATCCCGGTGTAATTGAAATACAGAGTCTCAACCCAACCGGACACTCTCGTGTTGATGTCGGCAATACTTTTCTCGTCCGGAACGACAACTCCGTAAGTGTTTATCGTGCGTGTCAGCTTTCTTCTCGACACCGTGTCGATCACAACACCGATATCCTGAATCATCGCCGGATCGATACGGACAATGTTAGGATTGGACTCTACTTCATCCGCATATTTGGGAACAAGGTCCATATCCATTGTCGGAGACTTGCCCGGATGGTCGAAATGGATCGTCGGGTTCATTGGATCATACCAGTAGAGGACCTTCCTTTCCCCCTTGTTCGCGGCGGCCGCAGTAGAATCTCCACTTGCACCGCTACTCTTCGTCGACTTGCCACATCCCGCCAAAATTGCAGTGGCCGCAAATACCGTGATGGATATCGAAATCATCTTCATTATTTTCTTTACTTTCCGATTTCCGTTCTCCGGTTCCCGTTTTCCTTTCAAGAGAATTGTCTTCATCATTTTATACCTCTAAAATTTTCATGTTGATACTCTTTTCTGACTCCTGACTCCTGACTTCAGACTTCTGTCTTCTGTCTTCTGTCTTCTCACTTCCCTTCATCTTTTGCCTCTATGATTTTCAATATTCCATTTTTCCACTATTCCAAAATTCCATTACTCTGCCGCTCAATTATTATATATGGGTATGCGGCATCCCGCTGCGCGGGACAATATTCCAATATTCCACGATTCCATCATTCCAATTCATTCTTCACCTCTGTACTTTCTTGAATTTTCTCCAACCAGCTTTGAGATTTCAGCAGTCGCTGAGAAGTAGACGGATTCTATTTTTGCAAGCTCTATTTTCGTGTTAATTAATGTAGTCAGATTGTCGATGAGCATAGCGAACGTCGTCCTTCCCACAGAATATGCTGACAAGGACGAGTTGTAAGTTGCCTCGTACTGCGGAATGAGTTCCTTTGTGTATAGCGGAACAAGCTGGTATTGCGCTTCCGCATCCGCATACATCGACCGGAGCTGGCTTTGCAGAGATAGTTCTGCCGAACTGTACTCCTGGTCTGCTGCCCGTTTCATGAAATCAGCTTCATCAATCATTTTCTGCTGTTTCGCTCCGTAGAAAATCGGTAGGCTGAGACCGACCTCGAAGTTCATCATGTTCGGTACTTTTGCGCCGTTGGGCATCAACGCACCACGATAGCCATAAGATACGCCGACGCTGACATCGGGTACTGCATCTTTTCTTGCAAATGTAGCTTGCGCCTTCGCCGCTTCCTTCAGGTTAGATACTTGCGACAGATACGGATTTTGATCCATAAGCTGCGTTTCGAGAGTTGGCAGCGGCTGCAATTGCGGAAGTACAAGTGTGTCGACTTCGATAGCTTTCAGTTCGCTGCTGCCAATAAGAGCCGCGAGTTCGGCATATTGCTGTTTCAGCATCCCGTTCATATTGATCAAGTCTGACTGCACCATGGTCAACTCCGCCGTAGCGCGGAACACATCCTGCTGTGGAACCTGTCCGACGGCAAACAATTGTTCCGAGACTTTCACAACTCCGTTCAACAGGGATTTCTTGTATTCGAGATACGAGATCGTCTTCTGAGTCTGATAGATCTCCCCGTAGACTTTCTTGATATTCGCAGCGACATCCAGTGCAGTGTTTGCTAACCTGTCCTTCGATGCGTCAAAACCGAATCTCTTTACATCACCTGCCGCAGACAGCTTGCTAAACCATGGGAACATTTGCATAATCGTCAGTTGCGGGAACATCGTCATTCCATCGGCGGTAAGACTGAAATTTGACGGGACATTCATGGCAGCTACTTTCAACTGTGGATCTGGCAACTGAGCAGCCGGACTGATCCTCGATTTGGCCGCCATCGATTCGTAGCGGGCCATCTTGATTTCTGGATTGTTACGGAGCGCTGTGGCGACGAGACTATCTAATTGCGACTGTGCAAACGCCGATGTTGCAATTGAAAGAACAAATAGAGAAATAAACTGAATTTTGGAAATGAACATACTTCACCTTTTTTTTCTTGTTTATCTAAAAGAAAAAGTCGGCCGAGCCGATGGTGCCCCCTGCTATGCGGGATTCGGCTTCCCGAACAGGAACGGGGAAAGTACATTAAATGCGGAGGTTACTGTTGAAGGTAGGTATATCTAAAGGAGGTGAATCCGTTCTGGAAAACCGAACAAAATTATTATTGCTTAATTGACTGATCTCATCTTGGGACTGCAGGACAGCGACAATTCCGACAAAATGAGAAAAAGATTTATCCGTGTTTGTGAAATTATCAACGACTTTCTTTTGTGTGAGCTGCACCTGCATGCATTTAGCCTGCACAATCTGTTGACTGGATACAGGCTGTGCAAAACCGTTCCGTCCTGTAGAGTGCACTGTGCTCTCGTTGTCCGTGGACATGGTCATGGTTGGTGAACTGGTCTCCGCGTCCATCATGGTGCAGAAGTACGACGCATACGCATACTGAACCTGACCTACCAGGAAGGTTAACAACACAAAAATGTTCAGGTATCTTATTCTTTTATTCATCCGATGACTAATTTAACTCTCAGAGTTGTCAACAACAAATTCATATTTAAGTTTCACAACTATGATGCCAAAGTTTATTTGAGGGTTCAAGCTTCCTTTTGCTCAAATTGGAGAAGTTCGGGGAGCACTTTCAGAACACTCCAAGTGAGAATATTCCTATGATGCGGCAATGTGCCTCAAAGGAAATTTTATTGTCCGCAGAATGACGCATTGAGCTCATGCACCATCTTGGATGTACTTAAACCCACGTTTGATCGACAACTCAGCCTTTGCCAACTCTCTGCCTAAGTACGCGGCGTGCGAGAGTTGTGTCACCCAATCATTTTCGATGATCATCCAGTACAGACTTCGAGCATCCTTGCCTT
This sequence comes from Bacteroidota bacterium, assembly GCA_023381615.1. Classification (GTDB taxonomy): domain Bacteria; phylum Bacteroidota; class Ignavibacteria; order Kryptoniales; family JAKASW01; genus JAKASW01. Next base: position 34,258 of record JAMCQL010000051.1, on the reverse strand, counting down.
CAATTGTTCGCATTAGTCTGTCATCGTAAGAGTAATGCTCGACTGAGATTATCACCTTCTCCGGAAGAGGCAAGATAACAAAGTAGCCTGCCTTATCCATTTGAATCCTCGACGGCTCTTTCGCCTGAACAACGGGCGCATCGGTTACTTCAGCAACCCCAAGCGACTCCTTCCTCCCTGAGATCATTTTTTCCATCATTTTACTCATTAACAACCCCCACTCAACTCAAAATATCTCTTTTCATCTGCTCAAATTGCTCCTTCGTAATTTCACCATTTGCATAACGCCTTCTGAGTACTTCCAGCGGGGTTTCACGATTTATGTCATGATTGTGATATCTATCTGAATCGTACCACCAGGGCGGTCTGAAACCTCCGCGTCCGAAAATTAGGAAGACGAATATCAGTGTAATAATGAGCATTATTATCGGGAATATCCACATCCCGCTTCCCCAAAAATATACTGGGCCCATAATTTCAACTCCGGATTTTATTTTGTTTTGTCTTTAGTTGAACTTCCCGCATCGCTATTGTCTTTAGCCTTTTCGCTGAACTCAGCTTTTATTCTTCCCGACGCTGCCAAATGATTCAAGAAAAATTCTGCAGCGCTCTTAGCCCAAGTTCGACACTTGGGGGCGTCGGAAAAATATTTTTGTGGTAATATGATTTGCATTTGCCGTTATTGTTCGAAAAGTCTGTGTAGTGAAAACCTTCCCTATTGATATGGTGTACCGTGATGTAGTAAATTGTGGTATGCCTAGAAGAGAGACATACCCGCTGCATTTCCGTTTGAATTCCAATCTAATCGCATTTTGTAGTGAAAACTTTAGAGCCGTTTTGACGTTTTCGGGCTAAAAACAAAACTTTTTCTTCTGAACTGTCGAACTTGGGTTAACGGGAATGGGCCGGCAGCCGCAGTTTCTGGCATGTTCAAGGTGCCATTCTAGCCTTTGTTCCATTGTGGCTTTAACAGGCATCTCATGCTCGTGATGCCAATCTCTATTTAGCTTTGATTTTTTCATGGTTAAGCCTTGTGAGAGTCGTACGCTTGAATGTTGCCGGGCAAAGCCCGTGTAACGACATTACCTGCCGCGGGTAAGCCGATCAATCTTGCACTGATTACTTCATCTCGCGACGCGCCCGCTTCTTTTGCAATCGCTACATGGAAAGGAATGCCGCTCTCCAGGCGCAATGCAAACAAGACTGCCAGATACGCAAGACTTTCCGTTTTCTTATCCAGGACACTTGCATTGCCGAGATTTTGAGCCGCTGCCATCCACACCTTGGCGTGCTCTGGCGCCTCCCTCATGAATACTTGGAAAGCGTCACTCATTAGATTATCTTTGTCATCCATTGCGTTACCTCCTGTCTATATTTTTTAGCGCATAACGCTCCGGCTAACTTGCCGCGCCAATGACCTTTCCCGCGCAGCGCCGCTGAGCTTCTCGCGGTCAGGTTGAGCCGCTTGTTATCTGCCGTTGGCGCTCGCTGGAACGGATCGGTTGACGCTGTGTATCCAATGTGATATATTAGGGTGTGAACATTATTTGGGATGAAGACAAGAACAGCAAACTCAAGAAGCAGCGAGGAATATCGTTGACGAAGTGGCGACGTTGATTTTGCAGAAGAAATATGTTGCAATTGTTAAGCATCCCAAACGCCCACAGCGGCGGATATTCTTGATTCCGATTCATGGGTACATTCACGCGGTTCCATTTATATTTGACGACGAATGGAATATCGTCCTGAAAACTGTATTCCCAAGTCGGAAATTCAATAGATTGTACGGAGGAAAAGGCGATGAAAACGAAACTTGACAAATACGAACAAGGGATCGAGAGGTCTGCCGCATCTTATAAACTTGTATCGAAGAAGGAACGTGCGGAGATTGAGGGGGTTCTTGAGCGAATCCGAAAAACCCGAAACGTAAATATTCGGATTTCAGAGGCGGTCTTGGAAGAATTGAAGAAACGCTCGCAGGAAGAGGGTATCCCATACCAAACCCTTATCTCCAGTGTGCTACATAAGTTCGTAACAAATCGGCTTGTGGATGAGAAAGCAATCCGCAGGTCATTGCAACTCCTTTCTTCAAACAGATAAATCTTTCATTTGCCACCGACCTTGCAGGGACATAGATCGAGCGGCTATGGCAGATAACGTCCGCGCGAATCACGTTCGTGTCGCGCTCCTTTCGGCCTACTATGTGCGCGGCATGAAGCGAGATCGATGATATAGAATGATCGAGCGTCGTGATTCACGCTGTTATACGCTGGCGCGCGTCCAGGCTTCAGCTAATTTCGTACACTTCGCCGAATACCATTTCCGGTAGCTTCTTTAGTAGAGTTGGCATAAGCGGTCGTATATACTCCAGACGATTAAGCGGCGTTTGAAAAACCACCACCGCCAGTTTGTACTCCCTGATATTTTGTTGAAATGGCAAATTCTTGTCGATTGTAACGAACACTTCGAACTTCTGTTCGGAGGCCTTCGCCATTAACTTTCCATTTGTAATCCCTGACCACCCCATATCTTGGACTGTAAATACTTCATGAGGCTCAAACTCCTTTTTCAAACGCCAATTGAGGCATTCGTCGAGAAGTATTTTCATGCGGTCGAAGTGTCTGCAGTCAGCATGCGTTCAGCCCACTCAAGAACTTCAATGACCTGCTCCCGTTTCACGGTAGGGAAATCGTCGAGAAAATTCTCAATCGTATCCCCACTTTCCAGATAATCAAATAGGTTCTTGATAGGAACCCGCGTTCCCAAGAATACTGGCATTCCGCTTAAAATATCCGGCGAAGAGTATATGACGCTCGCTTTCATTTTACCGACCTTTCTAATGAGAGAATATAGAGTAAACCTCCTGATTAGTCAAAGACCGCACTGTCTTGCGCGAACTAGGACGCGCGCTTGCGCCTAACGTCTCGCGGCAAAAAGTCGTGGCGCGTTTCGCGCAATGAAGCAACCACGATATATACAAATGTGGAGCGTCTTCTTTTTGGTTGATGCGATGCTATTGGGAATAACTGCAATTGCATCTATCTCCATAAGAAAGTCTGGATTCGCTAAGCCAGCGACAAATAGCACTGTGATAAGTGGTGGATTTGGACGGCTCCCCCATACACGTTGAAATTCTGCAAACCCCGGTTTTGGAGACTGTCCTTGAACAATGTATATATTCCACTTAATGACGTGCTCTATTCGCGCCCCTGCCGATGACAGTGCAATTTCAAGATTCTTGAAAATTTGTTTTGCTTGCTGCCCTATGTCGCCTTTTCCAATTATTGTACCCGATGAATCAACAGAATTCTAACCGCCGACGTAGATTGTGCGTGAATTAGCCCGTGTGACAACCACTTGAGAGAAAGCAGGATTCCTGTGTAGTCCATCTGGACTTATGTATTCAACACTCATTATTATTCCACGCCTTTCTTGTTTTTCTTTGACGAAGGATGCGCCATTTTCATGTAGACGCCTCCTGCTTCAAGTTCATCAAGCATTTGTCGAAGCCTTTTCTCTTTTGTCGCCTGAAGTTTCGCGCGATCTATCCAGCCAATGTAATCATTCTGCTGGTACGCTGGCCGCTCTCTGTATTTATCCATCAGGCCACGTGCTTCGAGAGCTCGTTTAACGAAGCCGGGCATCGGATATCTTGGTCGCTTCAGTCTTGAACCCTTTTCAAACATTTTTCTCCAGTTCCTTATGCGGCTAACGTTCAGCTTGAGGGGCCGCCCGGGGGCGAAGCCCACGGGGAACCGGCAAGCGCAGCTTGCCGGCGGTCCCCTCGAAGCGCGGGTTAGGGCTCGACCGCAACATACTCAAACGCCCAATAATATTGCCAGCGCGTGAAGAAACAACACTCGCCAACCCCGGCAACAGACTGCTGTAGCTGGGCTTCGGAAGGAAAGTTCTTTAGCACCCGATACGACGAACCATCCGCGAGGCGACGAGTTTGAAAGGTGTTTCCATTATGGTCGTGGTGGGTGATTGGGGAACTGCTACCTTCGACGTAAAGATTGTCGAGCAGGATGACTCTGGCCTTGGGTCGAAGGCAGGCACAGGTCGGCGAAGAACTCACGCCACTGCGCCTTCGGTACGTGAGAAAACCAGAAGCCAGCAAATGCGGCATCGAACGGCCCACGATCGGCATAGCATTCCGGCAGTAAGAATGTTATGCCGCAATAAATTCTTCGTTCTTGTTCCATTGCCATTTTGTTTCACGCCTCGAAAAAATATAACCGGAGCTTCTCAGAGAAACAAGTATCTCCATGGATTTCAAGATTTGATTCGTAAGCTGCAAAGGGAAAAGTCCGAACAGCTTTCGATAATCCCAGATTTGTCATTAGAACAGCATCATTGAAAGGTGGGCCATTCAAACTTGTCGCAACGTGACCATAAACCTTTAAACTACTCTCGGCGTTTCATGGCTTTTGAATTGCCCCAAAGGGATGCTTTCGCCAAAATCATGCCCCGTCTTGCGTGTACTTGAATCCGATCTTCAGTGACAGTTCCGCCTTCTCCAATTCTTTGCCGAGATAGGCAGCGTGTGAAAGCTGTGTCACCCAGTTGTTCTCGACGATTGTCCAATACAAACTTCTCGCGTCCTTGCCTTCAATCGTCCTTAACAGCTTGTCGTCGTAGGAATAATGCTCGACTGAAATAATCCCCTTTTCAGCAAGAGGCAGGATCACGAAGTAGCCGGCCCTGTCCATCTGGATTCTCGTTGGCTCTTTCGCCTGGATGGTTGGGACTTCCATGGATTCGTTCAATTCAGATCCATCGCTGCAAGTCGAGCAGCTGCATTTCACCTTCGGCTGTTCCATTTCCCGCCCAGATGCGTTTGCAGTCTTCAATAGATCCTTCGCCTTGTTTAAAATAGTCTCAACCTCCTGGCATCCTATCAAGTCTATTACGTCCACTTGTCTGCGGAATGATTCGATTTCGCCCTTAGTTACGTTTCGCAGAAACGGACGCTTTCCTTCGGAGCCAATAACTCTCATTTTCTCATCCACGCCGTTTACTGACAGACTCAGAATTGTTTGTCCGGGCTTATGCCCTTTTGGATCGGTTCCGGCGAGAACCAGGAATCGGATCGCTTTGTTCGTGATGGTATTCTTTATCAGCTTGTCGATGCCGATGTTTTCCGTCTCCGTTTTTCCGACTATGCAGACCTCCTCAGGATTCAGCTCGGCAATTCTGCCGGTAAGCTCCGCACTTGCAAGCGTCGAAATCGCGACGGGGCACTCTCCGTTTTCACATAGAACTTTGTACTCTCCTGGAACGGCTGGCCAGACTTGTTCCTTTACATCAAACGCGCAACTGAGCGCATCACCCGGCGCCGCATCGGGGAACACCTTGCTGAATTCATTCAATGCCACGGCCGGGTAACAATACTCGCAGCCGAGGCAAGCGTACTTGATTGGCTCCATCTGAGACTTCCATTGCAACAGGCTGTCCGAGAAACCGCCTTCATAATTTTTTTCGACATTCGTCAACGAATTTGAGAGTGCGTCCAGCGCATCCTTCATACACCCGCACTTCCTGCATTTGGCAAGCGACATTCCTTCCCTGAGCCCGGCTTCAACTTTCTCAAGCGGCTTTGTCTCTATCTCGGTTTGCATGTTTCATCTCCTCTGCAGTCACAAGCGATTTCTCCCGTACCATCTTTCACGGAGACCGGTTTTCTTTCAAGCCATATATATCCGACGATGATCGAAGCGAGTGTGAGGACAAATGTCAATAATTTCGTAAACCCTAAGAATGTGGAACCAAACAGCGTGAGATAAACGGCGAGCATCGGCGAGCCACAGCAACCGAGAAGGAAACACCCGCCGACATAGAGAGCGCCCGTGAGAGTCATCCCGCCGAGCACTCCTGCGATCCCTTTATTTCGATTCCGGACAAATCGAGCGAGCGCATAAATTGAGAAGGCGGCCGCGAGTGCGTATGAAGCACCGATGAGATATTCACCGTTCGAAAAGTAAAGCGCTATGTAGTTGGGGTCCGTCTCCGTCGCCCAGTGTTCGGCCAATCTCACATTTTCAAAGATCGTGTACGAAGCATGGATAGCGGGCACGACGAAGAAACCGGTTAACGGCAGAAGGAATCGCTTCATCACTTAGTTTTAAGCTCCTGTGCAACAAATATGTATTTGCCCTGTTCGTTCTTCTCCACCTTCCCGTACGCAACCACGTTTGTTCCTTGTTCAGGCAATTGTCCATCAAATTTTACAGGCATGAGAACGCAGGCGTCTTCGCAGCCCAACGTGAACATGGATTTCGATTCATCTACACTGCTGACTGAACCATTCACACCGATGAGACCCGTGAATTTCTCCGGGCCACTTACGACCTGATCAACAGCTATTAAAGTGGTTTTTCTGAGACCTTCCACTGTGCTGCGGTGTTCCGAAGATTTGGAAGCCAATAGATACGCCCCGAACCCGACTCCGATCAGAACGATGGCAGCTATAGCGGTTATGAATGCCCTTCTTTTCATTCAACGTCCCTTCCTTTTAACCTGGTGGAGTCCATCAAGGACCTGTGTTAAAGTCAGCTTCGGGAAATCTTTTTTCAGCGTGTCAACAAGGTCGCAGTATTCGCACGTGCCCGGGCAGTTTTCGAGCGCTTCAACGACCCGCTCGGCAAGTTCCAGTCGGTGCTCCTTCTCAAATGTGTCGAGAACCGACTTGCTGAAAGCGGATTCCACAGCGCGAAGCTGTGCGTAGATCTCGGATGAGTCCCTGTCTTCCGCGATCATTTTCTCGATGGCAGAAAGGTGTCCGATGACGTATTTAATCCGCTTATTCAGCTCCTTTTTCTGCTTCGAGTCCATCCGTTAAATATAAGAAGTAAAGGGTGGGGTTTGTCAAGGGGGAAATGTAAAATTCCGGGCTGCACGTGGCGTCCGAAAAGGGCGCGGCGATTGGTCCGAAGGAGACGGCAGGGTGGTGCAGACTTTCTTATGACTGCCCTTCCCTTCTGGTCGGGCAAGCAGTTGCCACTTGGGAGGACTAAAGGAGACTAGAGAATTCTTCGAGCGTGAGTCCCGCCTCACGGATAATCGAACGAAGGGTGCCTCTAGCAATCTCATCATGGTTGGGGACAGTGATGCGACGGAAAGGTGCTTTCATTTGTCTAAGCACAATGTGACTGCCACGTTGATGGTCGAACTCATATCCGATCTTCGAAAGAGCTTTGATTACCTCTTTTCCGGAGACAACCGGTTCGTAGAATCTGGTAGATTCTACGGAATCTACCGACAGCTTGCTCACAATTCAACAAACTCTTCGGTTATTGGTGGAGGGATCGGTTCGTTATGTTTTCTAAGACTTTCTATATATGCCTGGATGGCTTCCTGGATGTTGGCCACTGCTTCCCTGCGCGTCCTCCCCTGTGAGATGCAACCTGGTAGCGAAGGAACCTCAGCAACGAATATTCCATCTTCATCTTGTTGTATGATCACTCGATATTTCATAGAATTGACCTTCCTCGCTCATGGATTTCATCCCATATTAGTAGAACCCTTATGGAAAATCAACGAGACAGGATATTTATTATCTCCTTCTAATTTGACGCTAACTTTTTTGCGGAACTCAATGCTTCTTTCACAGCGTTTGCAATCAACTGAGAGGTCTCAATATCTCCACGTATCGCTTTTACCCTGGACGGCTCATATAGAATATCGTCAAGCGACTTAGCTATTTCAAAGCTGTCTCTCAGTCTCTTTCCCTCGAATTGTGAGAGAAATTCTTGATTGATTAAATCGTTTCCTTCAAGCTTAACGCGGGAAATCCTGCCAGACTCAGTTACGCCCACAAGGAGTCTTGTCTGTTTTCCTTGAATCAACAGCGGTTTTGCGAAAACATATCCAAGGAATTCATCGACATCATCGCCAAATCCTCTTCTATCAAACCACGCTTTGCAGTACAACTCACCATCCGTGGTTCTTGACGTTTGGCAGTACTGTGTCCATGAGAAGATTGAGGAGCAATCCTTCTGTGTCAACTTCATGTGGGTTTCTGCACTTGTAGTAGTCACTGACGACACCACAGCGAGTATTGCAGCAACAGACACGGCAAAATATAGTCTGATGGTTTTCATATTTTTATCCTTTCATAGATTGATCTTGACTGCCACATTTGCAACCATGCCGTCGAGCGGCGCGTAAATCTGCGCAAAGGTCGGATTCGAATAAGGCGGATACACAATCGGCCCGAACCTCGACTGCCTTAAATCGAACATATTCTCCACGTTCGCCACTACGGAGAAATGCGGGAAGTACTTCTGTACCATGACACCTGAGACCCAGTAGTTATGAGACTCAATCCCTCCGTTCAGATACTGCCTCCCCGTGTAAAACGCTTCGATGCCTGCACGCCAATCATCTTCCTTCTCGTACGTCAACGTGATATAGAGGCTGTTCTTCGGAGTGAGTTCGAGGAACGAGCTTCCCACCATGGCATCCGTGTAAGTGTAATCAAAGTACAATTCAAAATCTTCTAAGTTGAGTTTGATGTTCGTATCGAATCCTCTTGCCTGAAGCGGTGATGGCGAATTGTAATAGATGATCACGTTCGACGCGAGTGAATCTTCATTAAGTGTCAGCGGGTCGGTAACCTTAGTATAATAAAACGCCTGATCAATTGTGAAGAGCAATTTGTCCCAGAGCAGAGAATGGTAATTGAAGTCAAGACTCAAGCCGGTGGATTTTTCCGCTTTTATATTATCCGGAAGCGGGCGCACATTTGCATACGCAGTCAGCCCGGCCTCGTCCGCAACTTCGGCGGTGAAGACGTTCGGAACTTTATATCCGAACCCGCCGCCGGCGCGTGCATAGAAGTTGTCTGTGAATTTGTAGAGAAGAAATGCCTGCGGAAGCACAAATGCCTTGTACTTGTTTTGATAGTCGGTTCGAAGCCCACCCTCCAGAATCAACTGATGGGTTACATCCCAATCATCGAGTGCAAATATGCCCAGAGTGTAGTAGTTGTAGTTGAACTCCGGCGGAGTGCTGTTATTAAGCTGCTTAAAACGGTCCGTAGTAAGATTTCCGCCGAACACCAATCTGTTCGATTCTGATTTCATGAGATATGATAGCTCGGAATACGATGAGAATTGATTCCCATCGAAAAATGCCGCAGGCACTTCGATATCTCGTGTGAAACTGCTCGTGCTGTTCTTAAATGACAGAAGACTTCCACCCGAAAATGTTTTGTCGAAAGTCAGCGTTGTAACCAGCCGTGTTGTTTTGTTTGTGTTGATATAACTGTGGGCAGGACTGGGACCATCTTCGATGGCAATCAGGTCGCCCCCCTCGCGGTTGTCGGTGGAATAAGAGATGCCCGCGGACAGGTTAGTCGAGTTATCGAAGTAGTAGAACAATTTGGGCGAAAGGTTCAGTTGATTGAACTTCGGAATATCCGTGAATCCATCGTGGTCCACGTCCACGGGTCTCTGCAAATTGTAGTCGGCAAGAAAAGTGATGCCGACGTTTTTGTTTCTCCCCGAATAGTATCCGCTTAAATTCGTCCCGCCTTTTTGTGTTTGATTGACCAGAAAGGACAAATCCGGTTTTTCGCCCGGCACTTTTGGAATCAGATCGACAAGACCTGCAATAGCACCGCCGCCGTATAATGTGGAGGAAGGTCCCTTTACGACTTCCACCTGCTGCAAGTCGAGCGGAGGAATTTGAAGCAGGCTCAGGCCGGATGAGAAGCCGCTGTAGAGCGGAAGTCCATCTTTGTATAGCGCGGTGTATCTTCCCGGCAGACCCTGGATGCGAAAGACCATATTTCCCGATGTTGCCGAAGTCTGCTGCAGCCGAATTCCCGGCGTCTCACCTAACAGGTCAGTAACATTGCCGGGATTCATGTCTATATGCTCCGCCATCTCCTCGGGTCCTAATACCTGAACTCTGACCGGCGTATCTTCAATTCTTGTGTCTGTCCTCGTCGCGCTGACGATTACCTCCTTAGACTCAATCCCTTCCTCCTCCAAAGGGACCTCTATAATCCCATTTTCTTCGTGTATGGTATGCTCCTCATTTTCCTCATTCTCTTTACTTTCTTCGTGTTCCCCATGCTCCTTCTCTTCCATACTTTCCGCAGATATAGGAAACGAGAACTCATGAGTCAGCTTTTCGTAACCGACCATCAAGAATCTTACTTCGTATTTACCGTTTGGAATGTTTTTTATCTCGACCAGTCCTTTCAAATCGGAAACCGCGCCCAATTTCAGGTCGGGAATATAAACGGTGACGCCGACAAGAGGCTTATCCGTTTTTTCGTCCACAATCCTTGCTTTGAATATGTTTTGAGAAAAAGTAACAGAGGGAATGGCCAAGAGGAGGAACAGCAGGCTGGTTTTCATTATTTTAAAGTCTCCTTGTGTATAGACATTTTCAAGATTCGAGAATATCGTATAATATGAAATATACCTTGGGGACAGAGGGGTTTGTCAAGACAAAACTCGGCGAAGCTGAAAGAAAAACTCAAACACATAGACACATAAGAAACGTAGAAAATATCTTATCAGTAATCCCATGTGTTCTATGTGCTTATGTGGTTTGATATCTTCTTGCCCCGTCAAAAGGATTTGCATGTCGGAGTGCCGCGCCGCGTGGCGCGGCATCCGCGACAGGAAGGCACTTCTGTTGCACAAATCTCACTTGCAACGGCCTAGTTCGACTATCTGACTATTTCTAATTTAGGCGTTAGTTTAACGGGATTCTTCAGCGTGTAAACGACAGGGCATCGCTGTAGTGCTAATGTCTCGGCTTCCTTAATTTTTTCTTCCGGCGCATCGCTTACCACATTGAGGATCACACGTACTTCTTCCATAACGGGCTGATCGTTTATCCCGAAGACCCTGGAAAAATTGACGTCGGCTTCCACTCTGGTTGTGACTCTTTTCAATTCGATACCCAACATAGTGGCCATCGTTGCAAATGTGCCGGTGTAACACGATGCAAGTCCGAAGAAGCAATAGTGCATCGGACCCGGTAAGTTACCGCCGCCGCCCATGAACGTTGGATTGTCCACTTGAAATGTGGTTTCGCCGCCTTCAAATTTGACGTTCCCTTGAAATTGTGTTTTTCCTTCTCTCACAAGCCATTCCCCTTCGATCACCTGTGTCTTTCGGGCTTTTGAAGAATCGCTTTTAATCTGTTCGGCGAATTCTTCGACTTTCTTGATATCAACATTGTTGATTCGTGTCATGGTCATCTTCCTTTCTGTTTTTTGTCAAGGCTCCAAGTCTCTTTTCCTTTTTGCAAACTCCTCGGCATCGATCTCGCCCCTGGCATACCTCTTCTTGAGAATCTCAATTGAAGTTTCCTCTTTTCTGACAATCTCCGACGAAGGGCTTGCCAAGTGAGAAATCAAATAAAAAATCCCGTATATAATTAAGATCCAGAAGATAAGCCCCATCATCATGCCCCAAGGGCCTCCGAAAAAATACCCGGGTCCCCACCACCAACAATTCGGTCCCATCATCTTTATCGTCTCCTTATTTGCAGTTTCCCGTTCTGAGTTAGAGATTTTGAGTTGCGAGTTCGGAAGTTTTGGGTGACTCTTAAATTCAGAACTCGCATCTCTTATACAATCACACTCGCTTCATCTCTTTCCCAATTACCAATCTCTCGATCCGGACATCATCGGACACATATCTCTCATATTATTCATCATCCCGTATCCATTGTCCATACCTTCCATACCATTCATCATACCACGCCCTGTGTCCCACCAATCGAAGTTATCACTGAAATATGCTCTTTGCTCCTTAGTGAGAACTTTGTTGATTTCACCCCTCGCATCCAATCGAAGATCGTCGATCTTCCCCTCAAGTCCTCTTATCTCTTCCCGGTAGTCCTTGATCTTTCCAAGGTCGGCATCAGGATCAGAGGCATAACCTCGTGCTTCGATCCTCAAAGAGTAGAGCTTTTGTTGAAGAGGGAGAATTTTGTCATCATAGTTTGACCGTATCTGCCTGACATTGTCAATCTGTTGAGCAGTAAGCCAATACTTTTCAGGAACATTTTGGTTCCATCCCACCATGCCCATCATATCACGATGTCCTCTCATCCCATAACCCCAGCCTTGGGCAAATATTGAGCTCGAGAATAATAGAGGGATCGAAGTTGCTCCGAGAATCAGAGCACCAAGAACAAGTTTCTTCTTAAACATGTGTTTTCTCCTTACAGTATGTTTTGATTTTTTTCAGAAGAGAATTTGAAACTTCAAATCTCACATATAAAGACGCACAGTATAATGAAAGTGTTATGTTGTAGTTTTATCTCATCCAATCGCATCCTGGTCCCCATTGCGGCTTTTGGGAGTGACGCCTTTCTTGATGCGTTGCTGGCGGTCGGTGCGTCGGCATTTCGTCCCATTCCTCACGCATCATTCCCTTGATCCAGCGACCGCGCATATCACAGACTCCTATTGCCCTATTCACAATTTTCTCATTAGCCGAATCGACCCGTGGGCGAAAGCTCTCCAATACGTCCTTCTGGTAGGTGTTCACGGCATTCAATTTCGCAAGGAAGAAGGCTGATGTATCATTTGGCGATTCTTCCAGGGCTAACTGAGCCTCCTTAAGCATCGCGTTCAGAAGTCCTTCATCGAGTTTGCCCGATTTCTGCAGAACGCGTTTTATCTCCTTCGTGCGCTGCTCAGAAAAAGTCAGCCGAAGCTCCGCTTTTCTCTCTGAGCCGAATGCGAGGAGAAAGCTGACTTTCTCGGTCGCCAACTTCAACGGATAGAGAATGTCACCAGGAACACTATTGGCGGAGACAGTGCTGATTCCGACAAACATGAGTACAAGCGCAAAAGCCACACTAAGCGTCCATGCTAACCGCGGCTGTTGAAAGAATCTGCCAAAGACGGAACGGCGTCTCTTTTTTATTTTCGGAGATTCGGCGGAGCGAAGATGCGCAATCTCTTCTCCTAAACCGATTAAAGCAGCCGAGACGGCGCCAGCTGTCGGTTCGGGTTTTGGCAATTGCTCCATAGCTTGCACCAGCTCAAGCAGCGGCTTGAGCTCGGATTTGTGTTCCGGATACTTCTGAAGAATTAACTCGATGCTTCCACCGTTTCGGAGCTCGCCGATGCAATCGTCGAATATTTTTTCGAGATCCTTTCCCATGGATTCTACCGCTTTTCCTTTTGAAGTATCTTCTTTAGCGTTGTAAGTGCCCTGAACTGAAGTGCCCTGACGGCTTCATTCGACTTTTCAAGCATGCGGGCTATCTCCTCGGTCTCGTACCCCTCGATGAACTTGAGTATTATCACTTCCCGTTGTTCATCTGTCAGATGAGACAGTCCCTCCTTTAGCTGTGCTTGATTCAGCAAATGACCGGTCTCATCTGTGTCATCCACAATATCTTCGACAGAATCGGCCGCTGGATCAACGACCTGACGCACCGCGCGTCGCCGGTAGAAATCAGTGACAACATTGGACGCCACTCGATAAATCCAACCCTTGAAGGATCCCTTTTGCTGCCGGATCGATTGAACCATACGGAGGCAGACTTCACCTGTGAGGTCTTCCGCGTCGGAATGATCGTTCACGCGATAGTAGATGTAGCCGAATACCTTCGGGTAACAGTATTCCGATAGCTTCGCTATGGCCTTCGGCTCAAAGTGCCGTGCCTGTTCTAACACCGCTTGTAGTTCCTCTTCAGCTAACTCCAAGAATTTCTCTCGCATATAAAGACGCAGATGGGGCAGAAAACGTTATGAACATCTTTCTTTAAGCACGTCCCGCACGGAGACCATTGGCAACCGCGATAAGCTCTGACAATTCGTGGAATAGCACCGCAGCAGTGACAGTCATAATGCCGCTGAGAGCGGATGGAATTAGCACGCCGAGAATAAGAAGCGAGAAGACAATGTTCTGTGTGCTGACGATTCTGGACTTCTTGCCGAGTGAGAGCGCATAGACAACTTTCGTCAGGTCATCTGCCATGAGAGCCGTGTCGGCGGCCTCGATGGCAGCGTCGGTGCCTGCAATACCCATTGCGATGCCCACAGTCGCTCGCGCGAGTGCGGGCGCATCATTGATGCCATCTCCGACCATTGCAACACCTCCGTATTTATTTCGGAGCTCTTCAACAACTTTTATCTTATCCTCCGGCTTGAGCCCGGCTCTGACTTCATCCACACTTAGTTCTTCTCCGATGGCTTTCGCCGTCATCTCGTTATCTCCGGTCAGTATCACTACCCTTATCCCTTTTTGGCGAAGCTGCTCGACAACACCCTTGGCCGTCGGCTTGGGTTCATCCCGCAGAGCAATGATACCCGAGACGTTCCCTTTCGTTCCTACAAGAACTGCCGTTTTGCCTTCTCTGGTCAGCCTCTGAAGTTCCGGAATCCCGGCGGTACCTATGCCCAGGCCGCCGAACAATTCGGGGCTTCCGACGTAAAAAGTTTCTCCATTGACTTCTGCCTTTACTCCTGAGCCTACGAGTGCCTTGAATCCGGTTACGTCGGAATCTACTACTTCTTTTCCCTCAGCTTTTGCAACGATTGCCTGAGCAAGAGGATGCTCGGAAAACTTCTCGACGCTCTTCGCAAGCCTGAGAACCTTTTCCGGGTCACCGTTCAAGGCCACTATGTCCGTCACCACAGGCTTCCCGTTTGTGAGTGTTCCAGTTTTGTCGAACGCAACGACCTTGATTCTCCCGAGGTTTTCGAGGTGGACACCGCCTTTGACTAAGATGCCTGACCGTCCCGCCATGCCGATTCCTGCGGCTACGGCCACAGGGGTGGACATGACCAGGGCGCAGGGGGCCGCAGCGACCAGCAGGACAACTGCCCGCATCGCCCACTCTGAAGTCAATGCGCCAAGAATGAGTGGTACCACCGCGAGCAGCACGGAAGCGAGGAGAACTATCGGCGAGTAAATGCGACCGAAACGGTCAATGAAAGCCTGTGTATTGCTCTTCTGTTCCTGTGCCTCTTCAACCAAATGGACCATCTTCGATAACGTGTTATCGGCAAAATTCGCGGTTGCCTTTATCTGCAACGCGCCTTCGTGATTGATTGAGGCAGCAAAGACCTTCATCCCTTCTCTCTTTTCAACCGGTATCGACTCACCCGTGACCGGTGCTTCGTTGACACTTGACTCTCCTTTTACAATCACGCCATCGGCTGCAATCGATTCACCTGGCCTTACGTTAAATAAGTCGCCGAATGCTACTTCCTCTGCCGGCATGACGATCTCTTCTCCATTCTTGACGACTCGCACCTCCTTTGGTGCAAGGTCGAGGAGTTTCCTGATGGAGGCTCTTGTTCTCGCATAAGTGTACTCTTCCAGGCCCTCGGCTGCACCGTACAGGAAAACAAGAAAGGCCGCCTCGTCCCACATTCCGAGCACTGCCGAGCCGACAACTGCAGCGAACATCAGAATGTCTATGCCCACCTCTTTCTCCTCGAACAGTTCCTCGAATCCTTCGCGAATCCAATGATAACCGCCGATAACGATGGCTACAACATAGAAGCCTATTTCGATTTGTGATGAGACGAGTCGGGAGTGTGCCATGATGAAGGCGGCGCCGACCAATAATCCCGCGATGAGCGCGTTTCGCATAGGAGGATGAGAATACCATTTGCCGTCGAAGATTTCTTTATTATCATCTTGTTTCATTCTTGCCTCAATAAGCTGGTTCTATACAGATTTTTTCGTCTGCTTGTTACGATATTTGAATTTGCCGGTCAGAAAGAAAAGAAAAACGGCAAAGCTGTGAAGCGATCGGAGGGCGGAAGATGCGGTTAGAGAAGTCGGAAGGATTTCCAGAGATCGAAATATAAGCGGTTCGCGACTGTACCGAACAATACGAGAGGGCAGCCGTGTTTGTCGCGATCATCGGTACGTGACAAATGCAGGAGCATTCCGACGGATTGACGTCAAACGTGTTTTCCTGGGAGCTGGCATGTTTATCTTGAAGGGAACAGACTGAAGTTCCCTGGTCGTTTCCGGCTCCGCGGTGAAAACGATCGGTACCATTGCACCAGAAGAGAGAAACGTTGAAGGAGAAAATAAGCACGAGGGAAACCGACGAAGCTATATTTGCGTTCAATTTCTTTGTCATTTCTTTCACAAAAAAATAAGGAATCCAAAGGCGATATGCAAAGAACATTCTAAAGCAAAGACACAATACTTACTATCCCGGTGCCGAAGATGAGCGTGAGGAAGACCCAGTACACAATCTTGTTAGACATGCCGAGTGAGTACCTTCCCATCAACCTCTTGTTTGACGATATAAAGCCGAGTATGATGGCCGGCCCCATGAGAACGATTATCTGGAGCACCATGAGGTTGAGTGCCATGTTGACTAAGTTGAGGGTGACTATCGGAACTACCAAAGCCGGCAGCGATTCCGCCAGATAAACCTTGAACCAGTTCTTTCTTCCCCAGCCTAATGCTTCCGTTACTCCCCAGCAGCTCCCGAGTGAGATCACTATGAGCGCGATGAAGGAGGCGGCTATCAATCCTACCGCGAAAACAGGCGGGGCAAACTTTCCTGCCACACCTGCGAGCGCTCCGGACAGAATCACCGGCGAGGCAAAGTTGAGCGAGTCAGCATTCACACCTGTTGCAGCGATGGCTATCGCTACCATGATCACTTCCGAAGCGACCGCTCCGATGGCTGTTTCGAGCCTTACGGCCCACAAGCTCCTTGCCGTGATACCCTTCTCAGCAGTCGCCGAAGCCTGGTAAAAGAGCATGAAGGGCATTATGACTGCCCCCACGTTTGCAGCAAGAAGGAAGAAGAAATCCGACGAACTCGAGAAATAAAACGGAGTGAACTCGATTCCCTTCCTAGCCGTGAGAAATGCAGATGCGCCACATGCCAGAGCAAAGAGGATAGAGATCACGAGAAGCGGCTTTTCCGCCTGCACGTATTTGCGTTTATAAACCAACAAAACATGTGCGACGAAAATGATGGGCACTGATATCTGGGGAGGAATTCCCAGTATCTGGAAACCGACAGCTGCCCCTGTGTACTCGACTATGTAACTGATAATATCCACTAAAGCCATTGGAACGGCTGCGAAGACAGCGGTTCGCCTGCTGTAATTCTCTCGTATGAGCTCGCCCAAACCTTTGTTCGTCACTGCGCCCACTCTCCCGGCCACTTCCTGAATGACATAGAGTGGAACAATCAAAACTATGAGGAACCAGACAAGCTTTGTCCCATACACTGCTCCGCTCTCCGCAGCGGTTATCACGCTTGCGGCATCCACATCGGCTATCATGACGAGCCAGGCCGGTCCCCAGACTTTCAGGAGCTCCCAAATCCTTGAATAATTACTTCGTTCTTCAATCGCTTCCATAAATCTCCATTTATATTTGGTCTAAATAAGATAGGGCTTCGCCTGAGTACTATCAAGATCAGAGGATCAGGAAATTTCAACTGAACAGGACTGATCAGTTTGATGAAGCGGTCAGAACGTAAATACCTTATCCGCCTCCACCGTCCACCTCGCAAGTTCAGCCATGTTGCTGACCTCAACGCCTTCGATGAGCTGCAGATTTTTCACCCCACGTGCGTCGACACAAGTGCCGCATGCTTTTATCTTCCCGCCTTTCAACACGACTGACTTAATCATCCTCTCGATATTGTAGTAACCTTGCGGAGTGTTTTGGTTCTGTATTCCACAGCCGACGGCATCTGCCATCAAGAAGATGTTGACTTGTACTTCAGAGTGGTCTTTCTGAATTGCCATTGCGAGTCTGAATGCGTTGTAGGCTTTTTCTGTTCCATAAGGTGCGTCATTGATCAGAATTAGAACGTTCATTTAGTTTCCTCAGATTTTCTTGTTTGATTTAACCAATTGAATTCCCCAGTGATATGGTTCAAGAACCTTGCTGTTGCCGTCGAAGCGGAAATCAAGACCTGAAACAGAATCGAGAATCATCTGTTGGTCCGGCCGGGTATAAACGCGCGTGCCACGCGGCGTCGGGA
The DNA here is from genome assembly GCA_023381615.1 of Bacteroidota bacterium. Taxonomy (GTDB): domain Bacteria; phylum Bacteroidota; class Ignavibacteria; order Kryptoniales; family JAKASW01; genus JAKASW01. The sequence continues at coordinate 16,288 of JAMCQL010000051.1, read as the reverse complement.
TGTCTTTCCTCCAATGAATAATTGCCGCCACACCGTTCGGTTTAAGGATCCGCGACGCCTCTTCGAGCAGAATTCTCCGTTCGTCGAAGTGCAGAATGTTGAAGAGTAGGACCATGCCGGCAATGTTAGATTCCAATCCTGTTCCGTCTTTCACAACGTCGCGGAGAACAAATCGTACATTGCCGATTCCCGACCGCTGTACTTTTCTCCTGGCCGTATCAATCATCGAAGGCTCAATGTCGAAAGCGTAGACCTCGACATCTGCCCCTCTTGCCACCGGCAGAGTGAATGTACCATACCCGCAGCCGATCTCGACTATCGGCGCGGTGATATGTTTCAAGTTGAGCCAATCGACAATAATCGGGAGGTCGAACAGACTATTCCAGTATGCTTCCTTCGGCATTCCGCTGTCAAAGACTTTCATTGCTTGATGTTTCCTAATGGAAATAGAAGAGAGAGCCGACCTGCTCCAACTCTGATTTCAAAACCAGAACCTTTGAGAATCGATAAATTGTCCTGCGAGCTCGACTTTAGAATGATATGTGAACCGATGTGCTCAGGCTTATTCGGCATATTCAACTGGTAATCCACTGAAAATGCTTGGCGTCACAACCTTACGGGGATCTTAAGGATAGCAGAACCAAATTTCAGCGATGACCGAAGAATTCTCTTTCTAAATCCAACCGGAGCAAGCCACCATTTTTCGAAAAGCACTTTACCCAAATGCCACGTCTTGCCGAGACGCTTAAGCTTCACATCAGGATGAGGCGAAGCATAGAAATCTCCGTATGCAAAACCGGCCACACCCTCCCCGGCTTCGAGCATGCAAAATCCATCGGCACAGTAGAAACCTCTTAAATGATAGCCCGATACTCTTGAAGCAATAATTTCTGAGACTGTAATAGCTTCACCATGAGCGAACACGCCCGCCTTCGGAAGCTTCATTGGCTTATCGAGACTCCATTTGCCCGGAATTGTAATTGAGTTTACGTCACCGACAGCAAATATGTTCGGGGTTTTTGTTTCCAGAGTATCTTTATCAACAGGTATCCAGCCTGACTCGTCGACAAGCGATGATTTCAAAATTGCTTCAGGTGCTTTGTGCGACGGTACCAATACCAATAAGTCATAGGTGACTGAATCGCCGGAGGCAAATTCGATTTTTCTCTTATCATAATCAATTGAACTCAGTTGATGCAGCGGATGAAAGCCGATTTCTTTTGCGGTCAACATTTCTTTGATGGCATTGCCAAGCTGCGGACCGGCGACAGGCAGCGGCTGAGGTTCCGGTGTATACAGATTTACCATCACATGGTTTTTCAATTTACGACTTCCAAGATAATCGGCTATCAACATGGCACCTTCATAAGGAGCGCCGGGACATTTATAAGGAAGTGAAGAAACGACAATACAAACATTACCGCCTTCTCTAGGAGGAGGCTTTGGGACAAAACTTTGTAGCCCTTTACTTAATTTCTCCGCACCTTCCAAATTGAAGAAAGTGTGGATACCGAATTGCTCCTTATTCAGGTGCATTTTATCCAGGTCGGCACCGAGGGCGATAACTAGGTAATCGAAATTTACTTTAGTATCTCCCGCAACAATGATTTTATTTTCCGCATCAATTTCTTTTGCCTCCTCGTACAAAACGGTTATCCGTTTATCGACAAGGTCCTGTAACTGCGCGGTAACTTGTTCCGGCTTTCTCTTGTTAACCATTAACCATAGATAAGATGCCGGAAAGGAATACAGCTTATTTCTTTCGATCAATATGATTTCTATTTCTGGTGGAAGTAATTTCGCAAGATGATTAGCGGTTACGATACCACCCACTCCTCCTCCGAGGATAACCACATTTTTGCTTTGCATTCTTTATCCTTTCATATCAGAAAAGAGTTGGGCAATCGCACTGTAGGTTCAGCGTTCATATTAGAACTCATCTTTCAACCTCTAATCCGGCGAACCGCCACGAGTTAACGTCATCCTGCAGGATTGTTGTCTTAAATCCTTTTTTGTTCAGAATCTTTGCCGCTTCAGGAGCCATTACACAGTATTTTCCGCGACAGTAAGCAACGATCTCTTTGTCCGCAGGCACATTTTTTATTTCATTTTTTAATTCAGGCAGCGGAATAGAAACAGATCTGGGCAAATGCCCGTTCAGGAATTCTTCCCTCGAACGGACATCTATTACAGTAACATTCCTTCTTCTAATTTTTGCTCGCAATTTTTTCATAGAGATCGGTTCGAGTACATTTCTCTCCTTGAGGAATGAAGTTGTAACTTCTCTCAGCTCAGCCGACCTTTGTTCAGCAAGGGATTGTATGTTCTTCCAGCACTTAATTACCTCATCTGTTGCCAGGCAGTAGACTACCCGAACGCCTTCCTTTCTGCTTTGAACGACACCTGCATTTTTCAAGACCTGCAGGTGGCGGGAGGTGTTCGCGAAATTTGTATTCGTCTCTTTTGCTAATGAGTCCACATCTTTTTCGCCCTGCGAAAGGATATCTATGATTTCCAGCCGCTTGGGACTTGCGAAAGCGCTGATCACCTTTGCCAGATGGTGGAACGTTATGTCCTTAAATTCTCTGCCGGTCATCTGATCTCCTTAGTAACATACTCAATTGAGTAATTGAATATATTGACGACGTGGAGTGAAGTCAAGTCAATCCAAGTGGGAAAGGATAATCAAGGTTCTAACACTATTTTTCCCGTTGTTCAAGCCATGCGCGTGCTGCCAGAGTGATAATATGGAGTGCATCCTGACTTCCCGCGGCTATTCCCTTCTCGAAATCGCCTTCGATTCGGGCCATCCTGTTAGTTACATGAGCCAGACAAATCACCGGTTTGTTTCTCGCCTCGGCGAAGGCATATAGCCCCGCCGCCTCCATTTCGACTCCCATGACACCCAACGTTTTGCAACGCTCTATGGCGGCCTCTGTCTCTCGAAAAGGGGCATCTGTGGTCCAGGTTGAACCACGATAGATTGGGACCGACGCACTGGGAAATGCATTGTCAAGCACCGACAGAAGCTGCGGTGAAATCATGCTGAAGTCTGCCGGGGGAAGGTAGTGATAACTTGTTCCTTCATCGCGCAAGGCTTTCTCGATCAAAACAAAATAAGGCGGCTTCCTCCTTTCGACAATTTGTCCCGCGGAGGTAACGCTTATAAGCAGCTCGCACCCTGAGGCGAACAACTCCTCGGCGACCAGCACGGCGAACGATGCGCCGACAGCACAACCGATAATACCGAAATGATTGTCGTACTCGGTGAATGTGTAGAGTTCAGTGTGGTAGCAAGCCCAGTCGTAGTCTCGTTTTGAACGGTGTTCGGCAGCGAGCCAGCGGACAATATCTCCATCAGGATCAAGAATACAAACGGGAGGGACGCTTTTCATTGGCAATGATTTCTGGCGTCTCGCCTCGCGAAGGAGGTTTTGCGGGGTAAAAACTGATGGCTTTACGTGATACTTATTGGATAAGATCGGCGGTGTGAACATCGTGCTCCTGACTATTGTCTAATTGGACCTTAATTAAAATCGCAAGTCTCCGGAAAAGAAGCAAAACGATGGAGGAAGATTCTAAGGGCAAAATATGTATAATATGGTTTGTTTTATTTCCCTGACTTAAAAGTCGAGGCTGTTCGGTTCTAAAAAAGATAACCTCCAGTTACGTTGACGCGCATGCGCGAAAGTCGGGACAACTCGAGTTAGATACGTTGTTGATTACCAGGAGATTTGGCGATCGTAATCAAATTGGGTAAACTCGCGCGCTTACCTTCCTCCACTTGACAAGTCCTTTCCGATTCGGTATATTCAATTGTCAATAAGTTCTTTCGAAAACCTCTATCTTATCAAGAACGGCCGAGGGAACAGGCCCGATGACGCCGTAGCAACCAGTTCTCGACAACCTCGCAGAATGTTAGGTGCTAACTCCTGCCTGCCATTGTGATTGGCGGGAAAGATGAGAGGAAGATGCGTACACTACCTTGTAACCTCTTCTGATCATCGGAAGAGGTTTTTTTTGGAACAGGTGCAATTGGTAACGAGTAAGTATAGTGAGCTGACGTGATGAACGAACTGCAAACGCCAAGATCCAAGTTCCGATTACCAAAAACATAAATTCCAGTTCTGAACTTCCGGAGTACCAGTTCCCCAGTTTGAGATTGGAATTTGGTGCTTGTCCCGTCAAAAATATTTGTATGTCGGGATGCCGTAAGCGGCATTTGGAGCTTGGTGCTTGAAGCTTGGAATTTCTTTTCATACCATCAGAACATTTGCTTCGTACCAGAGATACGACCAGTAGTGAAATCATTTACAAAAAGAGGTAATTGTATGCGTCTTCAAACCAAAACCGTCCACACGGGAGTGGATAAAGATTCCGCCTTCAACAGCGTCATAACCCCAATCTATCAGACTTCAACATTTCGCTTCGAGAATATCGGTCAGACAAAAGGATTTGACTACACGCGAAGCGGAAATCCAACCCGAAGAGCCTTAGAAGAAAACATAGCTGCACTCGAAGGCGGGGTCAGCGCGGCGGCAGTTGCAACCGGAATGGCCGCAATTACCCTCGTGTTACATTTTTTCAAAACGGGAGACCACATTCTCTGTACGCACGATTGTTACGGTGGGACAGAACGACTATTGCGCACATACCGCGAACAATTCGGGCTTGAAATTTCCTATGTCGACATGAGAGATTTGTCGTCTGTTCAGGATGCAATCCAACCGAACACGAAAGCATTCTGGATCGAGACTCCAAGCAATCCACTTTTGAATATCGTTGACATACGGGAACTCTCCCGTATTGCTCACCGGAATGGCGCGCTTTCCATTGTTGACAACACCTTCCTATCACCTTTCAACCAGAGACCGTTTGAACTTGGCGCCGATATTATTGTACACTCAACGACTAAATACCTGAACGGACACAGCGACGTGGTTGGCGGAGCCGTTGTGGTCAAGCACCAGGAACATGCCCAAAGGCTGCAGTTTCTCACAAATGCACTGGGACAGGGTGCGTCTCCATTCGATTGTTGGCTTGTTCTACGCGGTATCAAGACACTTGCTCCGCGCATGAGAGAACACGAACGGAATGCGAAAGCTGTTGCGGAATTCCTTTCGTCTCATTCGCATGTTCGCAAAGTCTATTATCCCGGATTAGAGAGCCATCCTCATCACGAGCTTGCCAAGCGTCAGCAATCCGGGTTTGGAGGGATGGTATCGTTTGAAGTGGACGGGGGAATCGAGGAAGCAAAACAGGTGCTCAGTTCGACGAGGATATTTGCACTCGCGGAATCGCTGGGAGGCGTTGAGTCGCTCATTGAACATCCTGCGACAATGAGCCATGCCTCGATGAATCCTGACCTGCGCGAGAAAGCTGGTATCAACGACCGTGTGATTCGCCTGTCTGTCGGAATTGAAGACCCGAATGATCTTATCGAGGACCTCGATCAAGCATTAGCGTTTCAGCCTGGCACTCGCTCACGCGCCCGCACGTCGAAAGCAGTGGCAGAATGCTGATGAAGACAAAACTGTCCGCTTTCAATCTGGAGAGGCAAGAGAATTGATTTATTTTCTTGACAATTTAGAATTTTTCCACTCGAAGATGCTTGACAGACTGATTGTGTGTTCATATCTTATAATAAATATGAGTACCACTGCATTTTCCCGAATTAACGAAGCATCTCTGTGTTGCGCATGTTGTTGTTGTACCCGCATGATGGGACCGCTTTGTTTTCGCGAAGGTGTAATTACCATGAGCTAACAAAAAATAGAAACTTAGATTCTGAAAGCCCTTCGTTGAAAACCGACGAAGGGCTTTTTTTATGTATACTCTTGAGGAGAAGATGGTTTTGAATACGATAGATGAATTGGCTGCTGTAGACAGCGCCCAGATATATTATGATGAAGATATTCGAGGCATGCGTGAGGCAATTGAGAGTCTCAAGCGCGGTGAGATTTCAGAAGATGAATTCAAGAGGTACCGGCTTCATCGCGGTATTTACGGCCAGCGGCCGGACCAAAAGGGTTTCAACATGGTCCGTGTCAAGATCCCTTATGGATTACTGACTTCGACACAATTGATGCGGATCGGCGAAATCACGCGCGAGTTTTCCGACGGCATTGCACACATTACCACGCGACAGGATATTCAGTTACACTGGGTGAAGCTCGAGAATGCTCCCTCGATCATGGAGAAGCTGGCGGAAGTTGGTCTTACCACAAGAGAAGCATGCGGCAACACAGTCAGGAATATTGTCGGATCACCGCTGGCGGGCGTCTCGCAGAACGAGTTGTTTGATATAACGCCGTATGCCCGTCTGCTGGCAAAACACCTGCTGCGCAATCAGTTGAACCAGCATCTTCCGAGAAAATTCAAGATTTCGTTTTCCGGAAGCGCTGATGAAAGTGATGGGATAGTTCCTTGGATTCACGACATTGGATATGTTGCCGCGATCCAACAAGAAGATGATAAAGTAAGAAAAGGGTTTAAAGTATTTGTCGGCGGCGGACTCGGCGGTCAACCGCGTGTTGCCAATGTATTTGAAGAATTTCTCCCTGTCAAGTTGTTGATTCCAAATACGGAGGCGATCATCACGGTATTCAACGCGCTTGGAAATAGAGAGAACCGCAACAAAGCACGAATGAAATATGTACTTTGGAAATTGGGATTTAAAGAATTTCGCAGACGAGTGAACGTGGAACTGTCACGCATTCTCGAATCAGGCAGGACATTCCCTGTGCCAAGTGATGATGCGGCAGACGACCGTCTGCTCGTCGAGACCGGTTTTGTCTTGAAGGCTAATGGAGATATCGAATTCAATCGCTGGCTTGAGTCAAACGTCGTTTCTCAAAAGCAAGCTGGCTACAACGTGGTTTATGTAAACCCCGTGATTGGTGATATCACCGCGGATCAACTGCATACGCTTGGTGAACTGTCGGAGCGTTTCTCAAACGGTCAGGTTCGCACGACGACGCAACAAGATATCGTCCTCCATTGGGTCAGATCATCCGATGTGCAGTGGTTGTACGAGGAATTGAAGAAGGCGAACTTGGACGATGCCGGAGCGCAGGACATTTCAAATGTCACCTCGTGCCCCGGAGCCGACACTTGCAATCTCGGCATCACGCACTCGCGCGCTTTGGGAAAAGAACTAACTCAGTTGTTCCATCGCCAGCCGGATTGGAGTGAAATCCTGAAGGACCTCCGCATAAAGATAAGCGGCTGCCAGAATTCGTGCGATCAACATCATATTGCCGCTATTGGACTGCACGGCGCAACGAAGAAAGTCAACGGCGGTCAGATTCCATCCTACATCGTATCGATCGGCGGAGGCATGAACTCAGGCAAGCACGTATTCGGCAAGACTCTGGGAAGAATACCTGCACATTACGCGACCGAGGCGGTTTCGCGAATTCTAAGGAGGTTCCTGTCGCAGAGGAACCCGGACGAAAACTTCTGGCAGTTCGCCGAACGAATCGGTATTCGCTCTTTCCGCGAGGACATAAAAGACCTGTCAGACTTTCGTCCTGAGAATATCAAAAAGGAATTGTTCGTCGATCTTGGCGAGGTGTCAGCATTTGCTGCGGTAACAGGAGAAGGCGAATGCGCAGCGTGAATAAAGAGGCGTTGAGGATGGCGCAGAGAGTAGAGAGCAACGAGATGCAATTTTCTAAGGATGAACTAATTTCACTAAATAAAAAATTCGAGGCGGAACACCCTATCAAAGTATTGGAATGGATAAACGATACTTTTTCGGTGGGCGAGATAGCCATGGCTACTGGATTTGGAGCTGAGGGAGTTGCGCTCATTGATATGCTTGCGTCGGTGAACAAGAATATTCCCGTTTTCTATCTCGATACCGATGTCTTGTTTCCCGAAACATACAAATTGTGCGACAGGCTTGAGGAGAAATATCAGATACGCCTCATCCGCTATGCCACGCCAATTTCTCTCGATCAACAGGCAGAGCTTCATGGCGCAAACATCTGGGAACATGATCCGGATCTCTGCTGCAAGATTAGAAAAGTAGAACCTCTTCGCGAGGCGTTGAAGAATTACACAGGTTGGATCACCGCGGTCAGGCGCAAGCAATCACCCTTCCGTGCGAAAGCGGGAATTGTTGAATGGGACAGCAAATTCAGTCTGCTCAAGATCAATCCGCTGGCTACCTGGACAAAGAAGGATGTGTGGAATTACATCACCGACAACGAGGTTCCATACAATCCCCTTCACGATGCCGGATATGCCAGTATCGGCTGCGTTCACTGCACGACTCCCATAAAAGACGGTGAGGATGAGCGTGCCGGCAGGTGGCGCGGATTTCAAAAGAAAGAATGCGGCTTACACCTTGCCGAGCTGCCAGTCGTATCCGGAGATGATTCGCCCGCTCAGGAAGGGGACGGCAGATAATGTCTCTGGAGACCATACTTGCCGGATTCTTTGTCGGAACGATGATCGGCCTTACCGGAATGGGTGGAGGAAGTCTGATCACTCCGATCATGATTTTATTTTTTAGAGTTCAGCCTGTCGTAGCGGTTGGAACCGATTTGGTACTTAGCTCTCTCACAAAGGCTGCGGGTGCAGTAACTCATTCTTGGCTGGGGAATGTGAACATCCGAATAACAAAAATGCTTCTTTCGGGGAGTATTCCCGGAGCGTTGCTCGGTCTCCTATTCCTGAGGATACTTCCTTCGCTCCATATTATTTCTGTCGACTCAATGACAAAGCAGGTTCTAGGCGTCTTGCTCATTTTGGTCTCTGCGGGTTTATTCTATCCATCAGTATGGAGATTTGCTGAGCGCTCTAAATCCTCAGCGGCCAGAAATAAAAACATCTGGGTTGTCAGAGGAGTCAGCTTCGGGATTGGGTTCGCAGTTTCGATAACTTCAGTTGGCAGCGGCAGCATCTTTGTCCCATTCTTACTTGCCACTTTTACACTTCCGCTTTCACGAGTTGTCGGCATTGACGTCCTCCATGGAGCAATCCTTACGGCCGTTGCCGGAGCTGGCCATCTTGCAAACGGCACTGTCGATTTTTCTCTGTTGATCAATTTGCTCATCGGTTCAGTCCCGGGTGTCGTTCTCGGGAGCAAGTTGAGCGTCTCCTTCCCGAAGAGAGCAATGGAAATAATCCTCGGCTCGATGTTGGTCATATCGGGTATAAAACTGTTATGAGAACCTTATTGAACAAGCTGATGAAAGGAGAAGTAGATAAATGAGTCCGCAAGGGTTCACGATTTGGTTCACCGGACTCTCAGGAGCCGGGAAATCGACAATCTCGGAAGAACTTGTCAAGAGACTGAAGGCGAGAGGAGAGAACAAAATTGAAGTTCTCGACGGTGACGTAGTTCGGACGCATTTGAGCAAAGGATTGGGATTCAGTAAAGAGGATCGTGATACAAACATCCTGCGAATCGGATTTGTCTGCGAGCTGCTTTCCCGCAATGGTGCAATAGCGATCGGAGCGGCTATTTCTCCATATCGGAAAATTAGGGATCGTGTCCGTTTCCAAATAGAGAATTTCGTTGAAGTCTACGTTTCCGCACCAATGGAGACTCTCGTGCAGCGGGACGTCAAAGGCTTATACAGGAAAGCGCTTGCGGGCGAGATAAAGAATTTTACTGGCGTCTCAGATCCTTATGAGCCGCCGCATGCTCCGGAAGTCATTCTCGAAACGGACAAAGAGACGGTTGACATCAGTGTGAATAAGCTTCTTCGTGCATTGGAGCTTCTCAGTCTGGTGCCGACAGGAGATATATCTCTTCCTGAACAAGAGGAAGAAAAGGTAATCACTCAACTTCGAAGGGTTGGCAAGCTCCGTAATTTGCACGTCTCGGACGCAGCGGTTAGCAAAGTCATCAGCGCTGATGAGGGAGAACACTGCACCATTGCACCGCACGGCGGAATCCTCGTGAATCGTTTTCTTCCGGATGTGGAGAGAGATAAAATCATAGATCGAATCGAGAAATCCCCCTCGCTTACTCTTTCTTCTCGTCAGTGGTCGGACATCGAACTGATTGCAAATGGTGCATATTCACCTCTCGTCGGATTCGTTGGCGAGCACGATTACAAGAGCATCATAATGAACGGCCGGTTAAGCAACGGGCTCGCCTGGACAATTCCAATTCTGCTGCTTGTTGAAGACGAGCAGGCTGAGCAACTAAAGATTAATGACGACATAGTGCTTCGCGATCGTGACGGAAAGAACCTTGCGCTTCTGAATCTGGACGAAATATTCCGCATCGACAAAGACGAACTTGCACAACGAGTTTGGAAGACCACTGACCGTAATCACCCCGGTGTGAAGAATCTCTTTGACGAAGGAGATGTCGCTTTAGCCGGTGTAATTGACGTTGTGAGGTTGGAAGGTCGCAGTGATTTTCTGGAACTCCGGCTTACCCCATTGCAAACGCGTCGATATTTCAAGGAACATGGCTGGAAAACTGTGGCAGCCTTCCAGACGCGCAACCCTGTGCACCGTGCTCACGAGTACCTTCAGAAAGTGGCTCTTGAGATGGTCGATGGGCTTCTCCTCCATCCTCTCGTGGGAGAGACGAAAGGAGATGACATACCGGCCGAGGTTCGCATGGAGTGTTATCAGGTCCTCCTGAAGAATTATTATCCTCAAGACCGCGTCTTGCTTTCCGTAATGCCGGCCGCAATGAGATATGCTGGACCGAAGGAAGCGATTCATCATGCGATCATCCGACAAAACTATGGATGCACGCATTTTATAGTGGGCCGCGACCACGCAGGAGTCGGCAATTATTACGGTACTTACCATGCCCAGATCATCTTTGATGAGTACGCAAAGGATGAGCTTGGAATAACGCCACTGAAATTCGAGCACACTTTCTATTGCCGGAAGTGCGATGGAATGGCATCGGAGAAGACGTGCCCGCACGGGGCCGATGAGCGAATCATTCTCAGCGGTACGAAAGTGCGCGAACGACTTAGAAATGGGGAAGAGTTGCCTAAAGAATTTTCCCGACCCGAAGTCGTGAAGGTACTTCAACGACAATACTCCGAAAGACAGAATATCGCTTCCACAACTGTGGTAAAGAGGCATTGAGCATGGCGCAGAGAGCATAGAGCAGAGACTAAGAGAAAATGAATAATCTATATCCGATATTCTTGAAGATTGAGCGCGAACCAGTTCTTGTGGTCGGCGGAGGAAAAGTCGCCGAACAAAAGATAAAAGGATTGCTTGAAGCAAATGCTGACGTTACCGTGATTGCTCCCGTGGTTTCTGCGAATATTGAGAAACTTGCTGAGGAAAGAAAAATCGTTCTACATCGTCGCAGGTATGAGTCGGGAGATGTGGAGGGGGTTTTTATTGTCATCTGCGCAACTAACGACCGCGATGTGCAAGAGATAGTTTTCAAAGAAGCGCGGGATAGAAAAATCCCTGTCAACATCGCTGACATGCCGGATCGCTGCACTTTCTATCTCTCATCAGTGTTTCAAAAGGGTGATCTAAAGGTCGCTGTATCGACAAACGGGAAAAGCCCGACTCTCGGCAAGATTATTCGGGATAAGATCGCAGCTGAATATTCGGATGGTTATCCTGCCTTGCTCGGGACTATTGGCGGCTTGCGCCCTGAGATTCAGAAGACTTTGCCTGATTTTGAGAGCCGAAAGAAACTTTATGAACATATAGTTCAAACCGAGTTGAAGAGGCCCCACTCATATTCTAAGAATTATTCTGTAGAGGCGAGAGATGACAGCCGGTCTTCTAAGAATTCTTTGAGTGTTGGCAAAGTTTATCTCGTGGGAGCAGGCCCCGGTGATCCTGAATTGATTACTGTAAAAGCGCTCAGGTTACTCCGTTCAGCAGAGGTTGTTCTCTACGATGCGCTCATCAGTAATGAACTTCTCTCCGAGGTTCCGGAGTCTGCCGAAAAGATTTATGTCGGAAAAAGGGCAGGTGCGCATTGCGTGAAACAGGAAGAAATCAATGAGCTGCTTATTCGGAAAGTTTGCGAGGGAAAGTGCGTCGTGAGGCTGAAAGGCGGCGACCCGTTCGTTTTTGGACGCGGAGGAGAAGAACTCAAAACCCTGCAGGAAGCAGGAATCGAAGTGGAAGCTGTCCCCGGTGTTACAGCAGGAGTTGGCTTGCCGACTTCTCTGGGAATACCGCTAACTCACCGCGAGGAATCGTCGAGTGTTTTATTTCTAACCGGCCATGAGGCCCCAGCGAAATCCGGTGAACACGTCGATTGGGAATGTGTTTCACACGTAGATACAATTGTGATTTACATGGGCGTGAAGAGGCTCGGCATAATCACGGAGCGGTTAATTCGACACGGCGTCTCCGCCTCAAAACCTGTTGCGGTTATCTTCGGCGGCACGCTGCCTGCGGAAACTGTCGTCACAGGAACGATGGAGAATATTGAGGAGCGCGCCGGAGAATTTTCGACTGATTTACCTGGATTGATTGTTGTTGGCAATGTGGTCCGATTTTTTCGTGAATTCACAACTCGGGAGAGCATTCCAGCCATTCAAGAGCCGGTCTCACCCGAAGTAACTATCCTGGAGAGGGATTTCTTCGTTGAATAATCGCGTTTGTACTGTAGACAGATGTTCGGAACCCTGCGTTGCACGCGGGCTTTGCTGGAAACATTATGGGAGACAGCGGCGTTACGGCAGTGTCGAATTTCTTAAGCGGCGATACAAGATGCCTCCGAAGTGCCGATACTGCGGTGCAACAAAGCCGCAATCTTTTTACAAACTATACAAGAGCATCTGCAAACACTGCAAGAAGTTGAAAGCCGTACATCGCGGGAATTAGTTCCGCGATATGTTCGATCAAAAACTGAAAACTTATGTGATAAAAAGATGACATTGCATCAATTCAAAGAAAGCGAAGATCAGTCGACATTAACGGAACTTGACCCGGATCGCGTCGAGAGCCATATCCATGATCGTCACTCAATTCTCGGCAACATTGGAAATACACCGCTGCTCCGCATCCGGAAACTGTCTCCTGCTAACGAGTCGGTCGAAGTCTATGCTAAGGCAGAGTGGTTCAATCCAGGCGGATCGGTCAAAGATCGCGCGGCACTCAGCATGGTCCTCGAAGCCGAACGGTCCGGAGTGTTGACGAAAGAGAAGACGATCATAGATGCAACCAGCGGAAACACGGGGATTGCCTATGCGATGATCGGCAGCGCACTCGGTTACAAAGTCGCACTTGCACTTCCATCGAATGCGAGCAGGGAGCGAAAGAATGCGCTGCTTGCTTACGGCACGGAAATCATCTACACGGATCCGCTTGCGGGCACAGACGGTGCACAGCAGCGAGTCAGAGAAATCGTTGCCGCCGAACCGAAAATGTACTTTTATCCCGATCAATATAACAATCCAGCGAATTGGAAAGCCCACTATCAGACCACCGCACCGGAAATATGGGAACAAACCGATCATCGCGTCACACATTTTGTCGCAGGACTCGGAACGACTGGAACATTTGTCGGCACCAGTCGACGGTTGAGGGAATTCAATCCTTCCATTGTTTGTGTTTCATTCGAGCCGGACACGCCGCTCCACGGATTGGAGGGCTTAAAACATCTTGAGACTTCGATCGTGCCGGGGATTTATGATTCCACAATCGCAGACGACGAGTTGACTGTTTCAACCGAGGAAGCTTACGAGATGGTGAAGCGATTGGCACGCGAGGAGGGATTGTTTGTCGGCATATCCAGCGGTGCCGCCATGGCGGCAAGTTTGAAGGTCGCGTCGCAGCTGAAGTCGGGAGTTGTTGTTACGGTCTTCCCGGATAGCGGCGCGAGATACGGCACGGAACATTTTTTGAGCGATCTACAGGATCATGCAGGGAAATAAACCGGTAAAAAAGAATGATTAGAATGACGAAAGAATCTGTTCGCCAAATTGAGCAGCACGGTGAACATACTTATCCGGAAGAGTGTTGCGGAATTCTATTGGGGGTGAACAAGGACGGCGTTCAAAAAGTTGAGACCGTTATTGAACTTGACAATAACCAGGATGAGAACCGACGAAGAAGATTCTTCGTGACCCCGAAGCAATACCTTCAGGCGGAACGAATGGCAGTTGAAAGGGGACTCGAACTACTCGGTTTCTATCATTCTCATCCCGATCATCCTGCAATCCCGTCCGCGTTCGACACGGAGCACGCTCTTCCCTGTTTTATTTATGTGATCGTTTCCGTAGCTGAGGGCAAGGCAAAGAGTATGACAGCTTGGCTCTTGTCCGGTACAAGAGAGCGCTTCGATGAGAGATCGCTTTCAATTGAGAAATCTACAGCCAACGAAGTTGGAGAGCAAGGAGCGAGAGTCGAGAACTCAGATAAGTGAAAACTGATTTGCGAGAACTGAAGTCCGACAACTGATAACTGAACACTGATAATTGTTAATTGATAGATAAGGAGAATCAATGTCAATAAAGGTTTTCATTCCAACGCCGCTGCGTCCATACACTGATAAACGTGACACTGTTGAAGTCGACGGCAGGACCGTAGGTGAAGTTCTGCAGAACTTGACTTCCAAATACGGTCAGGTGAGGCAGCACTTGTATGCCGAGAACGGCAGCTTGCGGAGTTATGTCAATATCTACGTGAACGATGAAGACATCAGATACCTGGCAAAGGACCGAACTCCCGTGAAGGAGACGGATACCGTCAGCATCGTTCCCTCGATTGCGGGCGGCGTCGAGGTTGACACCGAAAATGTGGAAAGCGACGTTCGGCTTTCGAACGAGGAAATATTGCGCTACAGCAGACACCTGATCATCCCTGAAGTCGGCTTGAAGGGCCAAAAGAAATTGAAGGCGGCTAAGGTTTTGATGATCGGAGCCGGCGGACTCGGCTCACCGCTCGGTCTATATCTCACCGCGGCTGGTGTCGGGAAGATCGGAATTGTCGATTTCGATGTTGTCGACGTGACTAACCTGCAGCGACAGGTTTTGCATTCGACAGAAGATGTCGGCAGGTCGAAACTTGATTCGGCGCGTGAGACGCTGCAGAGCATCAACCCAAACGTGGTAATCGAAACATACGAGGTAAGGCTTTCTTCAGAAAATGCCCTCGAGCTTTTTTCAGACTATGATGTTATTGTGGACGGGACGGACAATTTTCCGACGCGGTATCTTGTCAACGATGCTTGTGTTCTTCTCGGCAAACCGAACGTTTACGGCTCCATCTTGCGATTTGATGGACAGGTGAGTGTGTTCGATGCGAGGCGTGGACCATGTTACAGGTGTCTTTATCCGGCACCGCCGCCGCCCGGACTCGTGCCAAGCTGTGCGGAAGGCGGTGTGTTAGGAGTATTACCGGGGATTATAGGCACTCTCCAGGCACTCGAGACTATCAAGTTGATACTCGGAGAAGGAGAGCCGCTCATTGGAAGACTCGTGCTGTTCAATGCGTTGAAATTTAAGTTCCGCGAGCTAAAGCTGAGGAAAAATCCTGAATGCCCGATTTGTGGTGACGAGCCGACAATTCATGAGCTTATCGATTACGAAGAATTCTGCGGGATCAAAAGGGTTACCGAAGAGATTATCGATGAGAAGACCGAGATAACCGTGGAGCAACTGAAGGCACGGCTGGATCGCGGCGATGACATCTTCGTACTCGACGTTCGTGAGCCCCACGAATACGAAATCGTGAACCTCGGTGCGCTTTTGATTCCATTATCCGAATTGCCAAAGAGATTCCATGAGTTAGATTCCTCGAAGGAGATCATCGTACACTGCAAATCAGGTAGACGAAGTGCTCGAGCAGCGGAATTCCTGAGGAAGAACGGTTTCAAGAGAGTGAAGAATCTTGTCGGCGGAATCGATGCATGGGCAGAGAGGATAGAGCCCGGCTTGCCTCGCTACTAATCAGATCTATACGAATTTGTCCCACACTTCTCGGCGCTGACATCTATCTCGTCGTACTCCTGTGCTTTGTAGATGATTGTCGAAGCCATCCAGCTAATATGGAATGATTATCCGATTGGGATTGTTTAAATGGATTGACACAGCTAATTTTTCTTGAGGAGAACATTCAGTGAAAATCGGGATTACCTGTTATCCAACTTACGGCGGAAGCGGTGTAGTCGCAACGGAATTAGGCAAAGCCCTCGCTCAGCGAGAACATCAAATACACTTCATCAGCTATGCACTGCCGGCGCGACTTGACAATTTTGTCGGCGATATTTTTTATCACGAGGTGGAAATGTCCCAATATCCGGTCTTCGACTTCCCTCTTTACACGGACTCGTTGGCTGGAAAAATGATCGACGTTGCCAAATATCACAACCTCG
>JAMCQL010000031.1 GCA_023381615.1 Bacteroidota bacterium | reverse complement strand
TTGACAGGGATATAATTGGAGACACCGAAATGAAAAAAGATATTTCATCCGAAAATTATCAATCGAACTGCTTCATCGGACACGACCTGGAATGTAAACCTCAGAGAAATCTGGCTTCATATTTATTAGCGGCTTTGTTGATCATCTTTCTTTCGAGCCACAGTTCACGAGCACAGGTTGAGCAAGCTCAAGTCGGCTTCCGGTTTCTGGAGAATCCAGTTTCGGCCGAGGCGATGGGGAAAGCAGGCAGCGGTGTTGCGACGATGACTAATTCGGAGGCAATCTACTGGAACCCCGCCGGAATCGGTTGGATCCAAAAGCAAATCGACTTGAATGTCAATTATACCGTCGGAATTGCCAACATAAACTATCTTGCTCCCTCTATCGCCGTCAAACTAGGAGAATTTGGTGTCGTTGCTTTTGATGGCATCATAATGGATTATGGAAGTTTCTACGGTACGCGCCGTGCAGATAATGATCAGGGGTATGTTGAGACGGGCACCTTCAGTCCACAGGCATTTGCGTTGGGCATTGGGTTTTCGCAAAAGATCAGCGATCATTTTTCTTACGGCATTCATGTCAAATATGCCTATCAAGACTTAGGAAGCGCTTGGGTTGGAACTGCCGGCACGGGTATATCCGATCCCAATCTGCAGATGGCAACGATTAAATACGCGCGTGGTGAGCCTGCCTTCGATGTGGGAGCCTATTACGATTTTCTCTTTCACGGCATTCGCTTCGGAGCTTCCTTGCAAAATGTCTCCAGGCAGATAACTTATGAACAACAATCTTTCTTGATGCCGTTCGCCGTGAATTTTGGCTTGACGGTAGCCCCACTTTCATTTTTGATGACTGACGAATCGTCTTCTTCACATTCACTAATCATAAGTGTTGAATCAACGCATCCTAGGGATTTCAGCGAGAGCATACACTTTGGAGCCGAATATGATTTTGCGAAGATGCTTTCACTCCGAACAGGTTATATGATAGGAATGGACGGACGCGGATTCACTGCGGGACTGGGACTGTCGAAAGATTTCGCCGGCTCTACTTTACACGTTGACTATGCTTATGAACCATTTGGTGTGTTTGGTGCAGTGAATTATATCTCGTTTGGTGTAGCATACTGATGCCTCTTTTTGAAAGGAAGTTGATTCCATCGCAAGGGAATTATGCTGATCAAGTGATTTACGTTATTGCAGGATGTGGCGGCGCAATAAGCACCGCCACATTCTCGCAGTATGTTTCAATGCAATACTAACAATTCAAAAGGATTCCTAATGGTAACCTCAATTACTCCAATATCTAATCGTGACATAGAAGGCATTCTAAAATTATGGAATAGTGCTATGCCTTTGGACGCAATAACACTTGATACATTAGAATCTCGCGTTCTGCTCGACGAAAACTTTGACGAAAATACTTTTCTTGTGGCAAAAGAAAACGATCATGTTGTCGGGTTCGTCGTGGGAACATACGCGCGTCGAGTCCCACTTGGCGATCACGATCCTAATGGCGATCGCTGCTGGATCACCGCCTTGGGAGTAGAGCCAGAATACCAAAAGCAAGGAGTGGCAGCAAAGATGCTCGCTTCCCTCTTCGAGAAATTCAAAAATTTGGGAAAGCGGGAATGCTACATAGCCACCTACGCCCCAGGGTATTTTGTGCCAGGCATTGATGTGAAGGAATACAGCGGAGCATTAAGCTTCTTGAAGAAACTCGGTTTTGAAGAGACTTATAGACCTTTGAGCATGGATGCCTCCATAGCTTTGTTCAAGGTTACCCCTGAGATGAAGGAAAAAGAGCGAAAACTTCGCGATGCGGGAATAAAGATTATGCCATATACCCGCGATAAATTAATCCCCTTCATGAAATTTACGGAAAGAGAATTGCCTGCTGACTGGCAGCGGGTAAGTCGGACAAATCTTAAAGACTTAACTCGTGGTCTGTTCAGCGCTGACCAAATTTTTATCGCTGTGAAAGGTGAAGATGTGATCGGCTACTGCCAGTTTGAGGGAGCGCATTTCGGGCCATTCGGCGTCGCTGCAGACTATCAAGGAAAGGGAATAGGAACCGTACTCCTAGGCCGAACAATTGAACACATGCGCGCAAAGGGACACCATGATGCGTGGGTACTTTGGACTGATGACGTTGCTGCCAAGGTTTACAGCAAATTTGGGTTCAAAGAAACGAGACGCTTTGCAGTTATGAAAAAAGTAATAGGTTAAAATCGATTTGGACTTGCGAACTAATCACTCACTTATCAAGTTGAACACCCCCCGAATGGAAAGGTTTGTTATTTATCTGCTCCTGACAGCAACTTACAGCGAATCATACTTAATGCGATTTGACAAAGAAGGGTTTAAAGTCTGGCTGCAAATTGAACCTGGCACCGCGAGCGTAGATACGTTGATAAGTCTCGTCCTCTCTCGTTACCGCAGCCATCCTTGCGTGGTCGGTTTCGGTGTGGATGTGGAATGGTATCATGCAAACACAAATAAATGGGGAGCAAAAGTTACTGACGCAGAAGCTCAGCGATGGGAACAGCGAGTTCAGTCATACAATCCGAATTACACGCTTTTTCTGAAACATTTTGCTCAAAGCTGGATGCCTCCAACTTACCGCGGCAAAATCATATTCGTCGATGACAGCCAGCAGTTCGCTTCACTCTCGGATATGGTGAGCGAATACAAGGCGTGGGGGAGAGCTTTCTACCCGAACAGAGTCTCTTTTCAATTTGGCTATCCAGCCGATAAAAATTGGTGGGGACAGTTTAGCGATCCTCCGGGAACAATTGGGAGTGCACTTTTGTCTGCGATCCCAAACACTTATGGAGTGTTCTGGGTAGATTTTACTGTTACCCAAGTTTTTCCACCGACCACCATGGTTAACTCACAATAAAACTCAAGAGAAAGGAAACTATATGAGCTCCACAGAGGTCGAAGTCACTTCCTCTCCTGTTAGTTCCAGTCCCGGACGGTTGATTTCGCTCGACGTTTTCAGAGGAATTACAATTGCAGGAATGATACTCGTCAACAACGCTGGCGACTGGTCGCATGTTTATCCGGCGCTGGCTCATGCGGAATGGGACGGATGGACCCCCACCGATCTAGTATTCCCGTTCTTCCTATTCATAATCGGAGTGGCGATGCCGTTTTCATTCACCAAGCGCCTGGCGCGCGGCGAAAGCAGAGGAAAACTGTTGAGGCACGTCATAACCCGCTCGCTGATCCTTTTTGCGCTTGGAATGCTCCTGTCCGGCATTCCAAACTTCAACTATTCTCACAGACTGATACTCAACGTACTTCAGAGAATCGGCGTCATTTATCTAATGTCCGGCGCAATTTATCTGTTCACGGGCGTCGTGGCACAGGCTGTGGTTGCCGTATTTTGTATTGTCCTCTATTGGCTCTTGATGATGCTCGTGCCCGTACCGGGCTATGGGGCCGGAGTCCTGGCACCAGTCGGAAATCTATGGTGGTATGTCGACAAAGTTCTGCTGCAAGGCTGGCACTACCATGCAGAAGGAATTCTCAGCCTCATTCCGTCGATCTCCACTGTGCTGCTTGGATCCCTGACCGGACATTACTTGAGATCACAAAGGAGCAACATAGAGAAGGCCGCAGGCATGATGGTGTTTGGCAATTTCGGTCTGGTCATCGGCGTAATTATGTCGATTTGGTTTCCTATAAATAAACTTCTCTGGAGCAGCTCGTACGTAGTGTTCACAGCCGGCTTTGCTCTCGAGATGCTCGGCGTGTGTTATTGGCTGATTGACATCAAGGGAATCAAGAGTTGGTCGCAGCCGTTCCTGGTCTTTGGATCAAATGCGATTACCTCCTTTTTTCTCTCCACGCTAGCAGCACTCATTCTTGATTTAGTGACCGTTTCCCAAATGTCACCCGCTGGTGAGGCAGTAAGAGTAAGCTTGAAAGACTATATTTATCATGCAGTCTTCTCCCCTCTTGCGAGCAGCTACAATGCTTCCATGATCTATTCAATAGTCTACGTTCTCTTATGGTACGGAGTAATGTATGTCTTTTACAAACGTAAAATATTCATCAAAATATGACATGAAAAAGGAACTATATTCTTATGCATTTGCACTCTTATTCTTACTTTTGCCAGGCAATTGGCTCTTCCATAAAACTATTCAGGAAAGGAGAGACAACAAGATGAACGAGACGAAAAGAACTATACTCGCAATCGGAGCACATGCCGGCGATATGGAGATCTCTTGCGGTGCTGTTCTAGCCAAACAAGCTAAGATGGGCGACCGCGTTGTCTTTCTCCATCTGACACTTGGAGAAGGAGGAAACCCAAGAATTTCTGCCAAGGAATACGGCGAGCAAAAGAGAAGGGAGGCACTGGAAGTTGACAGCCTTTTAGGCGGCGAGACAATCTTCGGCCCTTATAAGGACGGTGAACTTCCCAATGATGAGACAGCCAGACGTTATGTCGCTAACGTCATCAGGACGGTGAAGCCAACGTACATAATCACACATTGGAAGAACAGCATCCACCCGGACCATTCAAATGCCCACGCGATAACCGTCGATGCTGTCCTCCTGGCAAGTCTGCCGTCGGTCGAGACCGTGACTCCTTACTCTCCAACAGAATATCCTGCATGGCGCGGCGTGAAAAGAATTCTCTATACCGAAAACTGGGAAGACATGGAAGGATTTCAGCCATACATTTATACAGATGTTACTGATGCGTTTGATACTTGGGAAAGTGCCGTTGCCAAGTACGAATTCATAGGTGGAAAAATATCCAACTTCCCTTATCTAAACTATTACAAGGCTTTGGCGGTAGTTCGAGGAGCAGAAAGCAGTTTCCGCTACGCTGTGGCATTTGACATTGATCAATTCGAAAAGAAACTCAGATGGAGGTCATTAGAGCCTTGATGACAACTTCTATTCCGGCGAAAAAGGATAAAGTGGCAAGATCCACGGTAGTTCGCCCTTACTTAGGTGATGATGAAAGCAGCGTCGTAAACCTTTGGAATAAGTGCCTCGCAAGAGATCCCATAACCACGGAGACCTTCAGACGAAAGGTCCTCCTAGACGAGAACTTTGATCCTAACGGCTGCACCGTTGCTGCGTCTGAAGGCGAAGTTATCGGCTTTTCTCTTGCAATAAGACGGCGATACCCTTACTATGGAGTCGGTCTAGAGCAGGGAAAGGGTTGGATCACCGCATTATTTGTTCACCCTGATTTCCGAGGCAATGGTATCGCGACAAATCTGATCAAGGCGTCTGAAGATTTTCTGAGAGTTTGTGGAGTCAAGGAGGTGTACGTCTCATCCTACACTCCAAACTATTTTATTCCCGGAGTCGATATAGATGCTTATGCTGAAGCATATACTCTCCTTAAGAAACTCGGTTACAAAAAACATGAGAGAGCCTATAGTATGGGCCGGTCTCTCTTAGATTTTGATTTCTCCGCCAACACAGGTACCATCTGTAGTTCACTTGAATCACGGGGCATCGACATCCGTATATTCGAACCCAGGTATATCACTGGTCTCTTAGAATTCCTCAGCACACACTATCCTGGCGAGCTTCTCAGGGTCGCACTCGAACAATTGAGGAAGAATCCCAGCACCGACCAGATAATGGTCGCAGTCAAGAATGGTCGCGTGGTAGGCTTCAGCCACTATGAAGATGAGCACTTCGGCCCATTCGCAATTGACCCGGCTTTCACGGGAATGGGAATCGGAACCTGTCTCTATTACAAAACTGCGTTGCAGATGAAAGAGAAAGGGAAACGAAATCTCTGGTTAGCCTGGACGACGGGACACGCGAAAGACTTTTATTACAAACGCGGCTTGAGAGTAACGAGAAGGCACGAGGTTATGAAGAAGCTGCTGAAGTAAGCACGAGAACAAAACCACCACAAAAAAAAGAAAAACTGGAAACAACATTATGAACTTTCACTTGATTGACTGGCTCATCCTGATTATCTACCTCGCTGGCACAGTGTATGTCGGACTGAGAGCCAGGAAGTACGTTGAAAATATGGAAGGATACTACGTTGCCGGAAGAAAAGTAAAAGTCGCACTTGGTTCGGCTACCCTCATCGCAACAGAGATCGGAGTCGTGACTTTCATGTATTTCGGACAGCTTGGCTTTCTTACCGGTTTCTCTTGCTTCATACTTGGAGTGATCGGGTTTCTTGGCTACATGGTTATTGGAAAAACAGGATTCATTGTCTCCGGATTGAGGCGGCTTAAGGTAATCACGATCCCCGAATTCTACCAACTACGCTACAGCAAATCCGTGAGATGGTTCGGCGGCGTTTTGCTTTTCCTTGGAGGCGTCCTCAACATGGGAATATTTCTCCGTTTCGACGGAATCTTTCTATCGGAAGCCATGGGACTGGGTGAGCAGGCAAGAGCAATAGTAATGGTTATAATGCTCATCATCGTGATTAGTTATACCGTGTTAGGTGGAATGTTCTCGGTGGTTATAACTGATTTCATTCAATTCGTAATACTCACCTTCGGAATGCTCATCTCGACCGTCTTTGTGTTGGCAAAGGTTAACCTCAATACCATCGCGTCTACAGTCGTGCAACAGTATGGGACACAGGGACTAAGTCCAATCACCAACCCGCAGTTCGGATGGACATTCATAATCTGGATGTTGATAGGAAGCGTTGCTATTTCAGCATTGAATCAGCCCGCAGTTTCCAAATCGTTCGCGTCAGAGACACCGGAGGTTGGAAGGAAAGTATTCTTGTATACTGGACTCACATTAGGCGGCAGATATATGATCCCGATGCTCTGGGGCGTAGCAGCACTTGCCGTTTTCGGTTCCCATATTAATTCGCTTGTCGCAATGCCCCGATTGCTGGCTTCCGTGGTGCCTTCAGGTTTGCTGGGACTGATGGTCGCTGGGATGTTAGCAGCGTCAATGTCAACATACAGCGCATATCTACTTGCGTGGAGCACCGTGGCAACACGGGACGTAGTAGCTCCATTGTTGAAATCCAAACTCTCGGACGAGCAGAGCGTAACTATGACAAGAGTTATTGCCGCACTGATCGGAATCTTCATGCTCGTATTCGGTTTGTTTTACCGGATTCCTTCAACTGCATTCCAGTACTTGGCAATCACCGGTGCAATGTATGCCGCCGGTGCATTTGCCTGTGTGGTCGCAGGACTTTACTGGAAAAAGGCAAACACGGTCGGCGCTTATTCCGGGTTAGCATTCGGAGCCGTTGCGCCAGTTGCTTTTCTTCTGCTTTCTCTGTTCAAAGACAGTTTGCCGAAAAACCTTCTCTTCCTTGTCGATGTGAACGTCTCAGGGTTTCTCAGTTTTGTCTTGGCAGCTGTAGGCATGGTCGTTGGCTCACTTGCGACTCAAAAAACACATCCACCTGTAATAATACCCGAGCCATCCTACGGAAAACAACTAGAAGGGGGCACTCATGTCAGCAGCTAGTCTATTTTGGTTGATTCTCTACGGTGTTGCGACATTAACCTTCTTTTCAGTCGCTTCAGTAATAACTTTTTTTGGGATACAAGATCTACGTTCTCTACTCTCGAAGACCAATAGAAAAGACATCAACAAACAGAATGATGACAGTTCGAATTTCAACCGAACTGATTCGCGGAGGGAAATGCAATGAAAAAATCAACTTATGCGTTCTTCATGGCATTGACTGTTTTACTACTTACACTCAACTCGTATTCTCAAACAGTAAAAGTAAGCATAAATACTGGAAAACACATCTTCAACATCAACCCCTATCTTTACGGGCTTAACGTTGCAAGATGGGACGAAGACCTGTTTCCGGGACCTGCACGGGATATGCTCATGGATTGTGACCGGGATGCGATAAGAAAAGTCAAAGACGCCGGATTTACAGTCTTAAAGTACCCCGGCGGAAACGATGCGGATCATTATATATGGAACAGTCCTGACAACAGCGCCGGTGAAATGAACACAGATGAGTATGCCGCATTTCTGAATGCCGTGGGTGCCGAAGGTTTCGTAACTGTCAATTTTAACGAGTCGCCAGAGCTTGCCGCGGACTGGGTGCGGTATTGCAACAAGGTCAAATGCTATGACATAAAATACTGGGAAGTGGGCGACGAACAATGGGGATCATGGGCAAGAGGACATACGACTCCTGAAAAATATGCTGAACGTTTCATCGAATTTGCGAAAGCCATGAAAGCCGTTGACCCTACCATTAAAATTGCTGCGAATGTCAAACCTTCCGATGATCCTAACGATTGGACATACAGAGTTTTGAAGATGGCTGGCAATTATATAGACATGGTTACTTTCTCTTACTACCCGCTTACAAACAAGAACGAAAATGAAGACTCACTCTTCGCCAGTATTAGTAGTTACCGCCGCGATTACGAGACCATCCGCCGTGCGCTTGAGGAAACACTGCCGATCGTAGATTCCGTAAACGGGAACGAAAAAGCGGACTCAATGTGGATCATCAATGTGGGTTACAACTCAATCTCCGGACGTCCGGGTCCCTTCTCGATGTCAATGGCCAATGCACTGTGGGTTGCGGACTTAGTCGGCACAATGGCTGAGCTTGGTGAGGAGATGTCATGTTACTGGGCGCTTCACAATTCCTATCCACCCGGCGGCGGCGACTATGGTCTGCTGTCCGAAAACGGCAGGAACACGCCTCGAAATAATTATTACATCTTCCCGATGTACACACATCTATTTGGGAAGAGTGTCGTGGAAAGCAACTCATCTGATTCGTCATTGTCGGTCTATTCCAGTCTGTTCGGCGAAGACACGCTTGCGATCATTCTCATTAACAAGAATTCGCATTCACCCAAGTCGGTCAACGTTAGTCTAAACGATTTCCAACCGGAGGACTCCGCGGGAGTGTGGATCTTCAGCGATAAACACAAGCTGGACAGGCTCGCCGACCTGCGCAATGTTGGCGCAACGTTCGAACAGGAAGTGCCGCCTTATTCGATAATAGTACTCCACCTTTTTCGGAGTGGTACGATATTTCCTCCGCGCAATCTTGCACTGCATGCTCGCGCAAGCGCATCGAGCTACGCCAAAAACGGACCGAACTTTCGACCTTCGAGCGCAGTGGACGGAAAGCTGTACACGCGATGGGCATCAGCGGCACTGTGGGGCAGGGAAAAGGGATTTGATAAGCAGTGGTTTGAAATTGATCTCCGAAAGCCTCGCCAATTTGACGAGATCGTGATCCGTTGGGCAAAAGGATACGGGATAAAGTATAAAATCTTAGCTTCAGTTGACGAAAAAAAATGGACGACAATTTTTCATGAAAGCGACGGCGGCGGCGGTACCGAGAAGATACATTTTAATCCAATCAAGGCTCGCTTTATCAGGCTTGATGGCACAGAAGGTTCGCATGCAATTTCAACCTATTCCATTTATGAATTTGAAGTCTACAATTCTCCGAAGGATTCCGACCCAGTCGGGACAAGAATCACTAATAATTTAATGTGCAATTTAGAATGACAAAAAAATTACCTGACAA
>JAMCQL010000066.1 GCA_023381615.1 Bacteroidota bacterium | reverse complement strand
AACAGATGGAACAAAGACGCTCATCATTTGTATATATGGAATTCGCTTCATGGCGTTGCTCACGGGATAGATGCTTCGCAATTATTATATAGTTCGCAACGCCACGACTTTGTTCCATCATACGTTATCTGAAATTGTTTTGCGCTAAGGACTCAAGACTTGAATGGAGGTATAAGTGCTAAATAGTACTTGGTTCTGGTTAGTCGTTCTCGTCGTAGGGAGCATTGCTGGTGCAATTTTGTATGAACGTGGAGCCTTCGACAAGCTACAGGACTTCTTCGAAGCGAGATGGAAAACCATTACGCTTATCGGCATCTTATTCCTGGTATTAATAGTTCCTATTTACAAATCCGTGTCGAAAAAGGTTAACCCCAGTGGTGGCATATTCCTTTTTCATATGATAACCGATAGCGGGTATTCAGCGGAACCCGTTTCATTATTCCTAAAGGATACCACATCAAACATCCGTTATCTCGGTGAAATTGACCGTGACTCACCGACGTTGATTTCCAAAATGTTACCCGAACGAGTCTATTCAATAGGTTTCAGTTGGGGGACGGACACGGCATACAGCGCTCCGGGGAACTACGTCGCTAACGATAGCGCTCATTTTGTGGAGTTTCGCGTGAGCACGGGGACAATCGGTGGACTTGTCTGGCATAGAGCTAACTTTATGACAGATAAATATGTCTCCATTCAATGGGCCCAAAACTTTGAAAGGGAAGCCATCAACAACAAACCCTTTACAATGACAGGAGCAAACATGCAATCATTCCAAGGTGTAATCGCAGTTATCTTCGGACTACTGTTCCACGCGGTGATTCTATTGTGCACGATTCTTGCAGGTGTATTCATATACAGACTCGTCGACGAGTCTGCGTCTCGCGCGGAGAAGACAATCCGTGTATTGGCAGTTCTAGGAGGACTACTACTCTTCTTCTTCTCCAAGGCGACAGGATTGAATATCTCCGACATCATGGTCGAAAGCATCTCTCAGTACAGTATTACCTTCATACTTGTCAACACACTGGTGCCCGCTATCATAGGCTTCGTGGTCGCCAACTTTTGTATTAAGTCACTGAAGAAGGGAGAGAATATCGCCAAGCGAATCATAGTCCTCTTTGGCGTGCTTCTCATCTCTCAATTGGTTGATGTCTACATTACTGCAACGAGACAGAACGGATTCCTGTACTCAAACGAATTGCTACCAAACATTTCCTTTATACTCGCGGTCATATTCTACGTGATCTTCCGATATCAGACCGAAGATGCCTCGATGCCACGGGCTAGCCATGAGGAGGGAAAAGATTGAGACCGTCTATCTACATAACTCTAGTAGTGCTGTCCCTTATCACGGCTTCGCTTGCTGCTATGGTCGCCAGAAGAAAAGGAAAGTCCCCCCTACTTTGGTTTGTCGTAGGGTTCGTTCTAAACCTATTGACACTTATTGCTGCAGTGCTTCTATTTCAGACGGCAAAGGACGCACTGCGTAGGAAAGAGCCGAAGTAATTGTGTCGACCCAAACGGAAATCAATTCGTTAAGCTCACCAAAGCCTTCTCAAGACGCAAAACAACTTCAGCTAACAACCGCAAAAAAGACGCTCGACTATTGTATATGATGGAACTCGCTTCATGCTCTTGCCCGCGATCTGGATGCTCCGCAATTCTTTATGGCGGGCAAGAGCACGACTTCTTTGCGGGTCACGTTAGGCGAAATGCGCCGCAACAGTCAAAGGAGATGGTCGAGATTTCGAGAAGCATGAACAACGCGGTGCACCTCGATCGTGTGACCGCGAATAATGTAAAAAACCAAGTATGACTCAACGACCAAGACTCGGTAACCATACTCTCGGAGCCTCTCATGTCGAGGTATCCGTCCCAACAAAGGGTTGTCCTCCAGTAACCCGACAAGCTTATCCAGCTTCTCAACAAATCCAAGAGCCCGGTTTGGGCTATCCTCAGCTATGTGGTCGAAGATGGAAATGAGATCATCCTGTGCGACAGGAAGATATCGGAGTCTGTATCTATCGGGCATTCGCTCGGCGTCGGAGCTTCGTCATCATCTGTTTATGGGTGATACCTTTCCTCCCCTGTGCCGATTGTGCTTGTGCAACTCCAAGTTTCTCAAAAAGGTCGGCCTGGGCTTTCAGTCGCTCGTAATGATCTATACTCATTACAACCAAGTCGCCCTCACCGTTGGTGGTCAGATAAACAGGCTCGTCTTGGTCATGACAAATGGCCGCGATCTCCCGCGTCCGGTTTCGAAGGCTGGAGATAGATTTGATGATTGGCATATTTCACCTCGCGTTGTTCGTGAGTAAATTCATTCATAATTATGACATAATCAAGTATTGATATGCGGCGCACTTCGCATATCAATCGCAAAAAAGACGCTCGACATTATATATGGAACGTGCTCGCCCGACTCGGAAGCCTCTTCGGGTCTTCGACTTCATTCCGCTTTGCCGCAAGCTGGATGCTTCGCAAGATTTATAGCGGCAAGCGGGACGGACTTTTTTGCGTGGGACGTTATGTGCAACGGTAGTTTAATCGTGGGAAAGTTTAGAGGAATGTTTTTTGAGCCATGAAGCGAGTTGAGTTTTCGAAAGCTTACCAGAGGCAAGATCAATCATCACTGAGTACGCGTCCTCCTCATGGGCAACAATCTCCCAACCATTTCTTTGGAGAAAAACGTCCATTAACACAAAGGCGACTCGTTTATTACCGTCAATGAATGGATGGTTTTTGCAGACATGATAACCGTAGGCGGCGGCCTTGTCAAAGTTTGTTTTGTGGGCGAACTTTCCACCGATGGTCACCCTCGGTTGGGCAAGCGCGGATTCAAGAAGATTTCGGTCCCGAAGTCCATGTTGTCCACCATACCGCTGAAGAAGGTCGGCGTGGATTGTGAGAACAAGTTCCTCAGGTATGAAGTGAACCGTCATTACTTCGCGAGTGCTTTGAGCGCGTTTCTAAACTTCTTGTTTGTATGCTCGTATGCTTTTGCCCATTCGGTGAACTTAGGATCGAACGGAGTAATAATCACACCTTCATCCGTTTCGACAAGGTGTAGCTCGTCTCCCTCATTGAGATGGAGGTTTTCCACGATAGTTTTAGGCAAAGTGATTCCAAGGCCTTTGCCCACTCGGCGAACGGCTGTCTTAAGCATGGTAAATTCTCCGATTCATATTAAACTATAACATATGTATTACATGAAATCAACTGCCACACGTTATACGCCATCGGCGCGGTCATCAGCCTGATCCTTCTCCTGAGCGCGATTGCGTTTCCACAAACCTCCAGCTAAAGCCCCGGTGACCGTCATGGAGTTGGGGGGAGAGGAACGCGACGGAGTAGTTGGAAGACACGCACAAAGGAGTCGAAAAGTGGTAAGAACATAGAAGGAGAATAAAATGACTAATGACACAAATTCATCCACGCACGATGATCAAGAGTGGAAGAGTCTCTACAGAGTCGGCGGAGTAGCTGCCCTGGTCATGGCGGTGTTTATTCCAATTCAGACCATCGTCTTTATCGTCTTTTTTGCTCTAACATCCGGAATCGTACTGGCTCAATCCGGGAAACAGCCATTCCAAGTTACTGATATGCGGAAGTTGGTGAATCTTTCCGATCCCCGCGTATCTCCCGATGGCAGCCGTATTGCAGTCATTGTTTCGAGGCCCGATTGGGTGAAGGACAAGAGCAAACAGGAGATCGAGCTTGTGAATGTTGCCGGCGGGTCACTGCGCAGTCTAACGTTTCAGCGCGAAGAAATTTCTAAACTAAGCTGGTCACCCGATGGAAGCCGGCTGGCGTTTTTGGCCAAAGATGATGAATCGAAGAAATCTCAGATCTTTGTGATGCCGATGAACGGCGGCGATCCGGTGCGGATTACCGATTCCAAGACAGGGATTAGTGAATATACCTGGAGCCCCGACGGACAGAAAATTGCCTTCGTAGTCCAGGACACAGTGCCCAACCCGAAAGCGATTGAGCACCACGAAGACGCGTTTCAGGTAACCGATAACAATTACACCGTGCGCGCCGCGCTTCAGCCATGGCATATATGGATCGTATCCGCAAAGGGCGGTACCGCGAAACAGTTGACCGAAGGCTCATGGAGTCTCTGTACCGATCAGGAGACAATCTCGCCTCTGGCATGGAATCCCGACGGCAAGTCCATCACCTTCCAACGCTTCCCGGATGTCTGGGAGGGTAATGCATGGCATTCCACCATTGCCGAAGTGGATACAAGCGGTGGAGAAGTCCGAACGGTGGTTAAGGATGAGGGTTCGGGAATGCCCGATTATGCTCCGGCCGGCAGCGCACTTGCGTTTATGCGGCCGCGGAACGGCGATCAGAATAACGGCAATGCCGTGTATGTGGATGTGAACGGTAAGATTACCGATGCCACGCATGAACTGGCACGTAATATCAACAGCTACGTCTGGCTGCCGGGCGGCAACGCCATGTTGTTGACCGGAGAAAAAGGCACGCAAAGTGTGATGTGGCGCCAGCCGTTGGACGGAAATACCGAACGGCTTGACCTGGGAAATGTTGAACCCAGCGGCAATATAAGCGTATCTGATAATGGCGTCATAGGATTCATTGGCAGCACTCCGACGCATCCTTCGGAACTGTATGTAATGGATTCTGTAAACGGAACGCCCAAACAACTCACCGACCTGAATAGCTTCGCTGACAGTCTGGCTTTGGGCAAGGCGGAAAGTATAGCTTGGAAAGGGCCGGATGGGTTTGATGAAGACGGTGTGCTGAACTACCCGGTTGATTATAAAGCAGGGAATAAATATCCGCTGGTATTGGTCATTCATGGCGGGCCGGAAGGCGCTTCGACTGCGCGCTTCTCGCCGCTCGTACAGCTGCTTGCCGCGAAAGGTTTCTTTGTTTTCCAGCCCAACTACAGGGGGAGCATTAACCTTGGCGATGTGTACCAGCATGCGATCTTCAGAGATACCGGAGAGGGACCCGGAAAGGATGTAATGGCGGGACTGGAGAAAGTAGAACAGTTGGGCGTGATAGATACGAATCGTATCGGTATATCGGGATGGTCGTATGGCGGATACATGACTTCCTGGCTGAACGGCAACTACCCCGATAAATGGGAAGCGGCTATTGAAGGTGCGGCTCTTAACGACTGGGTGATGGACTACACGATTGCGTACTACCAGACTGGTGATATCTACTTCTTCGGCGGCTCGCCATGGGTAAAGCAATACTGGAAAATCTGGCGGGAGCAGTCACCGATTGAGTTCGCACGAAATGTAAAGGCCCCGACACTGATACTTGGTGATGTGGGCGATCCCAATGTGCCGATTGTTAACAGCTATGAGATGTACCACGCTCTGCGCGACAACGGCGTGCATACGGAGTTCTACGCTTACCCGGCCGACACTCATTTCCCGCACGACATCGTCCGAACGACCGATATCTACAAACGCTGGGTTGACTGGATGGAGAAATATTTGAAGTGAGGAAGATGGCTTCTCCTCGTTACCAAGCTCTCAGTCTGTATGAAAACCATAAACCCAGAATTGTCATTGGAAAGGAATGGCACACATGAGCGCCTACCGCGATTCGTGGAGTTCTTCCACGGTCTGTCTGGCTTGGTAACACGCTGGAAGCTTTGCTTCCAAGGGAGCTGAAACGGAGCTTCTGGATCTGGCTTTCCCAAGTTACACCAAGGTGGGATGAACTCCGAGCCTGGAAAAAAGGGAAGCGCCAACACAAAGTTTGTTTCTAATGCAGGAAGTAAATCAGAGATCCGGCGCCGACAATCATGCAGTACAAAGCGAATGGAGCCAGCTTGTGGTTTTCAATCTTGAAATAAGCCGTAAGGAACCGAACTGAAATGTAGGAAAATAGAGCCGCAAAAAGTCCTCCGACGACCGAGACTCCTATAGCCGCAGCGTTGCCCGAAGAAAACAACTTAGGAAGTTCCAACGCAGCTGCAGCTCCTATGATGGGCGTTGAAAGCAAAAAGGAAAACCTGACCGAATCTTCGTGGGAAAGCCCGACAAGAAGCGACCCTGCCATCGTTGAACCGGTGCGGGAAAAACCCGGCATCAATGCCAGCACCTGCATGAGTCCAACTTTAAACGACTGCCACCAGGACATTTTCGAAATCCTAACGTCGCTGTCGGCGGCGTCGCTTATCCGAGCCTTTCTCCTCAAAAGCTCTGCGCCAAATAGCAAAACGCCGTTCAGCAAGAGAAAGAACGCCGCGAACTTTCCTGAGAGAAGATATTCCCGAATCTCGCGCTTGAACAGCAATCCGACTAATCCGGCCGGTATGGTTCCCACAATGAGAAGCCATCCGAGTCTCGCGTCGGAATCTGATTCACTAATCTTCCTATCTTTCACAGATCTGAAAAGGCCGGAGACTATTCTCACCCAGTCTTTCCAAAAGAAGAGCAGAAGGACCAACGCGGTCGCGGAGTGAGTGGCGACGAGAAACATGAGAAAGAACGGACTGTGCTGGTCGATATTCCAACCAAGAAATCGCGGCAGGATCACGCTGTGACCCAGACTGGATATGGGGAAGAGCTCCGTGATTCCCTGGAGGATGCCGAGTACTATGCCTTGTATGTATGTAAGCATGGTTAGATGATACAAAAGGTTAAAGTTATGAGCAAGAGAATGAAGTTATTTTAATCTTAAGGAACCGTAAATGTTTTCGATCGTTCTTCGCACTTCTCCTTTGATCCATGGCCTTCTTGCGAAGATCGTGCTTGGTTCAGCAGCGGGGCATCACGTGATGCTTGCCGTGCCATGCGTACGTCTGCAAAGTTGTCTCAAGCTGTGGCATTGATACAAGATATTGGAGAGTTTCAAGACCATGGAGGTATGTTGAGATAGACTTTCCTGAAGTGATAGAAGCAAAAAAGAAGGTTATTGGGAGAGATCGTGAATCATGAGATGTGCGGCTTCCTCGCGTCCACGCCGCCGCCGTGGCGTGCGATTGCACTCAGAGGTGTCAATCCCTATCAGCCCCGCTTCCAGCAGTTGGCACTTTCGTCAGTTCGATCTCGTCGTATTTCTGCGCCTTGTAGATGATTGTTGAAACCAGCCAGCTCACAATGAAGATGCCAACGATGAAGTATCCCATTGTGCCGAAGTTACCGCTCAACTCGCTGATATAATTCCAGAAGCCGCCTCTGAGATTCAGCTTGTCAACTATGATGCTGAACGCTTCAATCCCTCCGACCAGCAGCGCCACCAGCACGGAAACAAATGTGATGGTCACGTTGTAGTAAAGCTTGCGAAGCGGTTTGACGTAAGCCCAGCCATAAGCTCCTAACATCAAGATCCCGTCTGTCGTATCGATCAGGGACATGCCCGCCGTGAACAAAGCCGGAAATAACAGGATGGACCAGATGGGCAAACCCTTCGTCGCTTCAGCCGCTGTAATACCGAGCAGCCCGATCTCTGTCGCCGTGTCAAAGCCGAGACCGAAGAGAAAGCCCAGCGGATACATGTGCCAACTCTGTCTGATCAGCCTGAAGAAAGGACGGAAGAAGCGTCCCAACAGTCCGCGTTGATTGAGCAGTTCGTTCAGAGACTGTTCATTATATGCTCCACCGTTTTTTACACTCTTGAAGGTCTTATAGACATCCCAAAGCACGATTATGTTGACAAAGGCGATCAGAAACAGGAATCCCGCGGAAACGGAGGTGCCGATCAGCCCGCCGATCTCCCGGAACTGCGGGAAATTCTTTTGGATGGCTGTAGTGGTTATGGCGATCGCAACAGACGCTAGGACAACAACGGTGGAATGGCCGAGCGAGAAGAAGAAACCGACTGCAGCAGGCCGCTTGCCTTCCTGCATTAGCTTACGTGTGACGTTATCAATGGCTGCGATGTGGTCGGCATCTACCGCATGGCGCAGACCGAAGCCGTACGCAATTACGGAGGTGCCGAGCAACAAGGGGAAATCGTGGAACGTCGAGAGTGCCAGCAGCCAAATGAGAATATTGACTGTCACAAGGAGTGAGTATATGCCGATGACTTTGCGTCGAACATTTCTCGAGTTGTCGTCGAATACCCTGAGGAAACTTTTAACCATTTATTCTGCCAAGACGTTAATCATGATTTAGCCGTAAGTTTGCAAGCTGACATTTTTAGCATTGGTTCTAAACTTCTGCGCTTAATATAAAAGTGCAGAAAAAAAGAACCAACAGTTCACGGCAAAGTTGTTAATTTCCTCATTGATGCTTGTCGATTTCGGGGAAGGGTTTTTGGTACTGGCGGACGGACTCGAACCGTCGACCTTCCCGCCAAAGGCGGGACGCTCTAACTAAGCTGGGCTGCTCTATACTTTCAGTAGAGTTACTTCGCGAGCATTCTTCGATTTGCGTTTCTTCGGATAGACTTTTATCTCTAATCCCATGCCGATGTTGTCGAGGTATTCGATCAAGGTAGTTAATTTCATATCCTTGCGAGCTTCTATTTTCGATATGCTCGATTGGGAAAAGGATCTTATGTCCTCTTGTTTTACGCCCATTTGATTTCTCAGTTCGGCGAGGCGTACCCTGAAAATTTCTTTCTCGGCTCGTTTCTTCGCACGCTCGACACGCTCTTTGGGAAGCATCGAAGACAGTTCATCGATGAAATCTTTTTTCCTTTTCATGGTTTCCTCTTTTCCTTCAATAATTCCTGCAAATGCTTATCATAAAGATCGTTCGCGATAGGTATCATTTTCTCGTAGAATCTCTTATCTCCTCTTTTGTCACCGCCAATTAAGAGAACGATTTTTCTTTCCGGATCGAAAGCGAAAAATATTCTGAACATTCTCAATTTATTTTGGATCCTGAGCTCTTTCATATTCTTGTGTTTGCCGTTCTTAACAGTATCAACAAAAGGTCTGCCTAATGATGGTCCTGTCTCCCGCAACACTAAGAGTTTTTCAAATATCGCTTCTTTGGCATCGTCATCTAAGCCTTTAATCCAGTTAAGAAACGGGTCGGTTCTATCGGTGTTCCACATACATTTTACCATAAATACCATATGCAGTCAAGGGAATATTGCAATTGAATGAATCTCTGAAAAGAAACGGAAAAGTTATTTGCACGACTTCCCCCTTCAATTCTCGTACTGGCGGACGGACTCGAACCGTCGACCTCCTGATCCACAGTCAGGCGCTCTAACCAAGCTGAGCTACGCCAGCGTTATCCACAAATTTTGTGCATTAATTTAACGAAAGAACGCTAAAACCTCAATGTTTATCTACTGCAGGATTTTGAGGCAATTTTTTCAAGGGCGTCACGTTCTTTTCCGTTTTGATTGCACTGCCTCTGGATTTGTGGCGGACGTACCGGTGTCTTACCAATCCGTATGTTCCAATCTTATATTTCCGCAAGTTGCGCGCAAAAACTCTAACGTTGTCATTGTACTGCGAGAGGACAGTGCAAAGGTTGTCCTGTAAAGCTCGCATCGAATCTTCGCTTGCTATGAAGTTCTGCATCATCATCGAGAATACGAGGGTGTCTCTTGGAATAAAGACGTAGCCTGAGAGCGTGCTGACTCCGCTGATCGATCCGGTTTTGGCAAATACCTTTCCCGCGACAAATTTTTCGGTCATCCGATCTTGCAGTGAGCCATCCACGCCGGCAATCGGCAAGCTGTGAATAAAAATTTGTTTTGTCGGCTGGTCTAACATGTGGTTCAAAACTTTCACGATTGCCTCGGGTGTGATGAGGTCATAATGAGAAACTCCGGAGCCATCGACGATGTAATACTCGGTAGAGTCTACGCCGCACTGTTCGAGGAATCCTTTCTCGATCTTGATTCCGTTCTCCGCGCTTCCGATTTCTCCCGCAATTTCTGCCGGCACTTCACGGAGAAAGCATTCAGCTCCCAAGTTATCCGAGACCTTGTTCGTGTAAGTGATTACTGTATCAATTGAATGTTCGAACGTGAAAATGTTTTTTGTCCGCGGGATCGCGCTGCCTATTGTGTCTGTTCCCATGTAATACCGCTTTACCGCCAAATTTCCGGCAATCTTCACACCATATTTTTCAAGCGATTCTCTCAAGACGCTGCCGAAGTAATGCGCGGGATGTCTTACCGAGAAATCGTAGTTAAAAGGAGAGAGGTGATGGGAATATGTGCCTGAGACAAAAATCGTATTTGTGTCGTTGGCGAAAGTCCGCGTAACATAAAGGCTGTCTGTTGAATCGGGAACAGCGCTGTAAACAATCTTGACGAAATTCGTTTTAGGTTGAGTGTTAGCGACAAGTCTTCCGCTCGTCGAATCGACAGATATGTTCACTGTTATTGAGTTGTGATCGAGGCAGGCGGGACTGATGAACATCGCAAACGAAGCAGGCTCGTCGTCCCACATCCAGCCGTTGCCCCATTGAAGCGAATCAAACTTTGAAATGTCAACTACGAGATTGCCTTCGACATACTTGATGCCGCTCTCCGAAATCATCTTCGCCGACGAATCGAGATCTGCGTCGCTTAATATGGGATCGCCGCCGCCCACCGCGATCAAGTTTCCAAACAGTGTGTCAGCCTTTTGGACGCCGGAGATTTCGAATTTTGTCTTGAAGTTGTAATTATCGCCGAGGCTTTGCAGTGCGCATGAAGTGGTAACAATTTTCAAATTGCTTGCGGGATGAAGAAGTAAACCTGAATAAGATTGATATATGGTCTTCTTATGTCTGCGCGAATAAATCTCGATCGCCTTGATGGTTCTCGGATAGCCTGCTCTCTTTACAATGAAAGTGATTTCTCTTTTGAGCAGGTGCTCAGATTTTGTCTGTCTTGCTTGTGAAACAGCGGGAAGGGAAATCAGTATGGAAATAAAAACGGGAAGCAGGATAAATTTTTCGCATCTCATCTTTGAGGCTTACCTAATTTTCTGTACAATGTGCTTTTGTTGACTTTTAAAACTTTTGCGGCTTCGACGTAATTGTTATTGCAGGCTTCGAGGACACGCTTAATGTACTCCGTCTCGATTTCTTCAAGACTAAGGTTTGCGGGAAGCTTATCGTGCCAAGAGTCGTCATGTTTCCTCACCGTGGGAAGTTCTGTGTCGATAGACGTCAAAACCGGGCCCGTCGCAAGTGCGATTGTACGATCTATAAAGTTTTCCAACTCCCGGACATTGCCGCGCCAGTCAAGCCCGGTTAACGTAGACAAAAGTTCGTCGGAGATGCCGGTTACTT
This sequence comes from Bacteroidota bacterium, assembly GCA_023381615.1. Taxonomy (GTDB): domain Bacteria; phylum Bacteroidota; class Ignavibacteria; order Kryptoniales; family JAKASW01; genus JAKASW01. The sequence goes on along the minus strand of JAMCQL010000066.1, from coordinate 106,200 downwards.
GCTTATTATGCTGTCGGTTATACTTGTTCATGAAATAATCGACTAAAAGTGGAATATCCTCCTCCCTTTCGCGGAGCGGGGGAAGTTCAATTCGGATTACGCTCAGACGATAGAAGAGGTCTTCACGGAAAAGTTTTTCATGTACAAGGTCTTCGAGATTCCGGTTCGTAGCTGCAATTATCCGGACATCCACGATCTTTGAAGAAGAACTGCCAATTCTTCTGACTTCATGTTCTTGCAGGACTCTCAAGAGTTTTGGCTGAAGCTGGAGCGGAATTTCGCCCACTTCATCGAGAAAGAGAGTGCCGCCTTCGGCTTCGGTGAACAATCCGTCTCTTGCGAAGAGAGCGCCAGTAAAGGCGCCTTTCTCGTGTCCGAAAAGTTCAGCTTCAAGAAGTTGCTCCGGTATTGCCGCTACGCTAATTGGTATGAATGGCTTATCTGCGCGTGGACTATTCAGGTGAATGGAGCGAGCGACGATTTCCTTTCCGGTTCCGCTTTCACCTTGAATCAGAATACTCGAGTTAGTCGGCGCAGCGCGTCCGATGATCTTGAAGACTCTGAGCATCTTTTCGCTTCTGCCAACGACGTTTGACACGTTGAACTCTTTCGGCTTTTCTCCCGCGGCGTGTTGACTCTCTTTGGCAACATGATAATGCGAGACTGCATTTGAAACGACAAGCCGTATTTCATTTAAATTCAGTGGCTTGCTTAGGTAATCAAAAGCGCCGGTCTTGATTGTGTTTGCCGCCGCTTCAAGTGTGCCAAAGGCAGTGATGAGGATTACGGGGAGCGCCGAATCTGTCTGAAGAATTTTTGTCATCAGTTCGACGCCGTTCATGCTCGGCATCATCACATCTGTAACGACGGCGGAATATGAATGCTCCCTGATTTTTTTCAGCGCCAAAACCGGATCGGAGAAAGTCTCCACCTCATAGTTTGGCGATAAAGCTTCTCGAAGAATCTCAAGCGAATCTGCGTGGTCGTCTATGACTGCGATTTTATCTTTCATCTCTAATCGGCAAAATTACTGAAAAGGTTGATCCGTTCTCTGAAGTTCTCGATAGAAATATTCTTCCACCGTGCCGGTCGACGATTTCCTTGCAGATCACAAGGCCGATCCCATTGCCGTTCGGCTTCTTGCTGTTTATGAAGTCATTGAATAATTGTCCCACAACCTCTTGTGAGACACCGCCTCCATTGTCTGAGATGTCAAAGCGTATGTTTTCGATTTCTTGTTCCTTATCTTCATAAGCTTTAAGTGCTATCTTTCCTTGTAAGTCTTTGCTCTCCCTTGCTTCAATTGCTTCGATGGAATTATTCAAGAGGTTTATAAGCACTTGTTGGATCTGAACCGGATCGGCGTAGAGTATCGTGAGAGGCTTGTCGAGTTGAACGTCGAGCTTTATCGATTCCCCTCTCATCTTCGGTTCCATGACAGATCGTGTTTCCTCCACAAGATTTTTTAGAACGACTTTCTGTTTCACCGGCATGGCAATTTTTCTTGCCTGCAGGGAGCGATTAATAATGGCTATCATAGTCTCGACCTGGCGCTGAATCACTGCGAGCTTTCTCTTTTCTTCCGCAGAGATGTCATTCTCGAGCAAGAGCTGGACAGAAGTATAAATGGCGTTGAGTGGACTGCCGAGCTCATGTGCGAGCTTGGATGCGACTTTGCCGAGCGCAGCCTGAGACTCGAATATGCGGAGCTTTTCCTGCAGCGAAATTATTTCGCCGCTTTTCTCACGCAGCGTGTCAATGGCGAGCGCAATATCTTTTTGAAGCCGGACATTGTAATCTTCCTGTCGCTTAACTTCCGAGCGGATGATTTCATGCGCTTTCTGAAGCTCACTCATCATTTCATTGAATATTGTTGACAGCGTTCTAAACTCAGTTCCCGAACTTAGAGACAGCCGGGCATCCATATTGCCGCCTGCCGCTTCACGCATCCCTTTTGCCAAGTCTCCGAATGGCCGTAGGAATGTCAAGCGCATTGCAAGCAAGAGAAGTATTGACGCAAGAATACTCACGACCAAAGTAATTACCGCTCCGGTTGCCTGACTACGACGGACTGTCTGGCGGACTTTGCTGAGGGTTACTTCCGTTAGCGCGTAACCCCAGACTTGACCTTTGTTGTAGCGTAGGATGGAATATGAATAAAGCGAATTACCTGATCGAATAGTGGAGACAGACACTTTTGTGGCAGTTACATTCGTCAAGGTGGTCTTTATAAAGCTCAATTCCTTCTCTGCGAGCGGTCTCCCTGCGAATGCGGCGAGCGACATGGAGTCGGGATCTGATTTCTGAAAGAAGCCGATGAATTCTGCGTCTGGAAGAAGTCTGAGTGCAAGCCTGGCACTTGACTTCAGAATGGCGGTGTCGACTTTGGGACTTGATCTGGTTGCAAGATTAAATTCCGCGGCAATGAGTTCGGAACTGTTTTCAGCGTCGCGAAATAACATTCTCTCCGTCGCGACTGAATTGAAATATGTGATGAGAATGCCCGAGGCAAAAAGTATAAGCACGACAACCGCTGTAATCCTTGTCCGCAGCGATAAAGCTGGCGTTATTGATTTCACTTTGAAAATATACTTTTCGAACGGTTGGCGTTCAAGTTTACGGTTCCTTTGTTGTCCGAGACGCATTTTTTCTGAAATCATTGCGGCAGCGAATGATCAAAGAGAGAAGATTGTTATTGGTGTATTAAATTACAGGAACAGCACGCGAAATGTTCGAGCTGAAGACGAGGAGATTTTTATCAGAGACAAATCATGAAAATTTTAAAATGAGCGAAACTACAGAAATATCATACAACAATCTACTTATTCTCGAGGGTGTTCGGACTCACAATCTGAAAAACATAACCGTCCGAATCCCGAAAGGAAAAATCACGGTGGTTACCGGTCCATCCGGGAGTGGTAAATCAAGTCTCGCCTTCGATACTATTTATGCCGAAGGGCAAAGGAGATATATCGAAAGCCTTTCTGCATACGTTCGGCAATTTCTTGAGCGAATGGAAAAACCGGATGTGGATTCGATCCACGGAATTTCCCCTACAGTTGCCATAGAGCAGAGACACATGAGTCGGAACCCGCGGTCAACCGTGGCAACAATGACCGAGATATATGATTACCTCAGACTTCTTTACGGCAGAGCAGGCACTGTCTTCTGCTCGAAATGTCATATCCCTGTTGTTAAATACTCACCACAAATGATTTTAAATACATTAAATAATTCTTTAAAACATAAGAGATTATATTTGTTTTTTAATGTCAAAACCAATGATATAAATGCAGCCACGTTGGATTTGAAACGCCGCGGCTTTTTCCGGTTTGCCGAAGTTGAAAGCCCATCAAAAATTGTGGACATAAATACCAGCTTATTTTCAGGATCGGACGAATTCCTTGTATTGGCAGACAGGGTCGTGATTGGGAGCGAAGGATACGTTGAACGAGTTGTGGAAGCGTGCGAGCAGGGTTTCTTGAACGGGGCGGGAAGCATCATTGTGTACGATGTGGACAGCGATAAGATTTATCGCTACTCGAACAAGTTTGAGTGCTCGAACTGCGGAAGAGCTTATCTCGAGCCGGAGCCGCGGCTTTTTTCTTTCAATAATCCTTACGGTGCATGTCCTGATTGCCAAGGGTTTGGGACGGTAATTGGCTACGATTGGGGGAAGACCGTTGCAAATCCATTCCTCAGCATTCTGCACGGCGGCATAAGTCTGATCTCGGCGCCCGCTTTTGATACGCATCGACGCTCGCTTTTAAAGTCTGCAAACTCCGGAAAGATCAGACTCGATGTGCCGGTTAGAGAGTTGACAGAAAAAGAATGGAGCTTCCTGATAAACGGAGATAAGACCTTTGTCGGATTGCGGGGATTCGTCAAGCATCTTGAGAAGAAGTCGCATTCATTTTCAGTTAAATATTTTCTCGACAAATACCGCGGCTACGTAACCTGTCCGACTTGCAATGGCGCGAGGCTGCGTCAGGAAGCTCTCGCTGTTGAAATTGACGGACAAAATATTGCGGGCATTGTCGCAATGACTGTTGGAAGAGCGAGGAAATTTTTTGAATTGGTGAGGCTGGAAGGGGAGAACGCAATCATTGCGGAGCAGGTGTTGGAGGAAATCCGTAAGAGGGTTAGCTATCTTTTCCAAATCGGTTTGGGCTATCTGACTCTGGATCGTCTTTCTTCCACATTGTCGGGCGGCGAAGCGCAGAGGGTGAATCTTGCAACAAGTCTTGCTTCCACTCTCGTAGCTACAACCTACGTTCTCGATGAACCAAGCGTTGGTCTGCACCCGCGTGATATGGACAGATTGGTTTCGATCCTCAAGAACTTGAAGTCATACCAGAATACAGTAATCGTAGTTGAGCACGATGGCGAAATGATGAAAAACGCCGACCACATAATCGACCTTGGTCCGGGGTCAGGTGTATTGGGCGGGGAGATAATGTATGAAGGAACGTTTAATGGATTGGTTAAATCTAAGAATTCTGTAACCGGGAAATATTTACGCGGAGAGAAGAAAATACCCTTGCCAAAAAGACGGAAACCCGTCGACAAGTTTATACACATCAAGGGAGCTTCGATGCATAACATCGTTGATCTGGATGTGGATATTCCTCTGTATGCTTTTGTGTGCATAACCGGCGTGAGCGGATCGGGAAAAAGCACGTTGGTTTATGATGTCCTGCACGATGCGATGACACAACAAAATCCTGAGGCTTCTGTTGTCAGTTCTCCCGAAAATGTTGAAATTTCCACAAGCCGCGCCAAGGGTATTACTTTCGATTATCTCCCGCAGTCGGTCGAGCTCGTCGACCAAAGTGCCGTGGGAAGGATTTCAAGATCCAACGTTGCGACCTACAGCGGAGCGTTCGACTCTATCAGGGCGATCTTTGCCGGCACTCCTTTAGCGAGAGAAAGGGGATTGACCACCAGCTATTTTTCGTTCAATGTCGAATGGGGCGGAAGATGCGAAGCCTGCAACGGCGAAGGGATTCAGGTTGTCGAGATGCAGTTTCTTGCCGACGTGACGCTCGACTGCGAAGTCTGCGGCGGAAAAAGATACAGCTCTGAAGCACTGGAAGTAAAATACCGCGGAAACAATATTGCCGACGTCCTTGATCTGACTATTGCAGAAGCCTTGGAATTCTTCGGTGACAAAAAGGAAGTTGTAAAACCACTTAGACTTCTTGATCGGGTGGGACTCAGCTATCTCAAACTTGGACAGCGGCTCTCGACACTCTCCGGCGGCGAAGCCCAGCGCCTTAAGATCTCAAGTTACCTCTCCGGCAGCAGCGAAAGTGAAGTCCTCTTCATACTCGATGAACCTACCACGGGCTTGCATTTTGAGGAAATTGCAAAACTGCTCGACGTCCTATTTGAGCTTCGGGATAGGGGAAACAGTATTATCGTCGTCGAGCATAATCTTGATGTGATCAAGTGCGCAGACTATGTAATTGACTTGGGACCGGAAGCGGGAGAAGAAGGCGGCAAACTGGTTGCCGCGGGAACGCCGGAAGAAATAATCAAAGTGAAGGAATCAAGAACCGGCGCCGCTCTGAAAAAAGTTCTCGAGAAAAATCAGTATTGAGTCGCAATGTTGAACGTGATGAAAAAAGTATTGAAGTTCGCCATCGGCTCGTTCTGCAGGCTTTCTATGCCGTGCGACATCGGAAGAATGTAATAGCGGACACTAATTCCAATTAGGCTGTTCGGGTCCGTTCCGAAGTACGCACCGCCGCCGATGTATGCGCCCAATCCGAAATATCCTCTGCCGCGAGAAAAACTCGTCGACAGCGGCACATCATATGGCGCCGCAAAAATCGCGTTCGGTCCAACTCCCCCGTAAACATAAGGACGAAATGTGTCTGTGAGCTGGTCTTTGAAAAGTCTGTATTGGAGACCGAACATGGCGGGGAAAACGAAGAGTTGGTTAATTTTTCCCGGAACAAATTTTTGTCCGGTGAACGGATCGATGTAGTCAACTTCGTTTGGCGCTTTTGCTTCAGACGCGCTGAGTGAAAACGTCCACGACAAAGTGCTGCTGATTGCCTGTCTGTAAAAAAATCCCATACCAAAACCGCTGTTGCCCAGCATTATATCCAGCCCGACAGAGTTTGGCTTATCGGTAGTGTCGGGCGCGATATCTTTTACTGGAAGAAATGCATATTGGGAATCAGCTCTTGCAGTAGCGTTTGGCTCCTGTGCCGATGCGACAGCGGCTAAACATACGGATAACAAAATAATTGTCCTGTACACTTTCTTCATTCCTTTGGTAATTTAAGATTTATCGGAATCTTTTTCATCTTCACCTTTGACGCCTCAACTGCTTTCATAGATTAAATATCAAATTGGCAAAAATAGTTCCAGAAATTTCCTCCCGATTCCGTACAGTCATCAGAAAGCCCTGTATGCGTTAAATTTAAGATATTCGGTCTCCGGCATCGCTGGCAAAACGGGGTGGTCGAGTGAAGCGCCGGCACGATGGAGCAACTGGAGTGTTCGTCCGGATCTTTGCGCAGCACCGGCGATCACTTCTTCAAATGTTTCCCTGAAGATGTGGTGCGAACAGGATGCAGTCAGCAAAGTGCCGCCCGGCTTTAGAACCCGGAATAAGCTTTCATGCAATCGTCTGTATCCGGCCTTTGCCGTCGTCACACCTTTCTTGTTTCTCGTAAAGCTTGGGGGGTCGCAGACGACCACGTCGAACACTTCGCCCGACGCGGCGGCATTTTCTAAGAATGCATGTGCATCCGTCGTTTGTCCTTCGACATTGTCAAAGCCATTTAACTTTGAATTGCTCTCTAAATTTTTCATTGCAAGCTCTGACGAATCCACCGCCACTACGTGGTCAGCGCCGGCTAAAGCCAAGTTGAGAGCGAAACCGCCTTCATTGGAGAAGAGGTCAAGGACTTTCGCGTGAGCGCCGAAACGCCGCGAGAAAATTCTATTCAACCGTTGATCGAAATAGAAACCCGTCTTTTGCCCGCGAAAAGGATTTATTCTGAATACAACACCTTCTTCATCGTAATCAACTGAATGCTCGTCGCCGAATACGATCGACTTTGTCTGAGGTAAACCTTCTAATTCTCTTGTGCCGCTTTCGTTGCGTTCGTAAATAGCTGTCGGTGAGAACAAATCTTTGATGGCTTCAAAAATCGTCTCGCGCCGACTTTCCATCGCCGCGGAGAAGATCTGCACGCTGAAAAGGTTGTCGAACCGATCGATAATAAGGCCCGGCAAGAAATCGCTTTCGCCGTAGACTAATCGGTAAAATGCGCTGCCGAAAAATTGTTCACGCAAAGCGAGCGCGGTTTGAATCCGGATAGTAAAAAAGTTTTTGTCAGGGTAAACAAATTCTTTGGAAAAGATCCTCGCAGCGATAAGTGTCTTCGGATTGTAGAAGGCAAATCCAAGTTTCTCGTTTCTGCTGCTTCGAATTTCTACAACGTCGCCGATTTCCGGCTTGCCGTCAATCTTCGCTATCTCATTGCTGAATACCCAGAGATGTCCGAGCGAAATTCGTTTGTCTTCTTTTGGTTTTAGTATGATTACCGGAATTGTCATCTGAGTCTCGAAATTGCCGACGCGATTCTGTCGATGGCTTCGGTCAACTCTTTTTCAGAATAGGCGTAGGAAATCCTGATGTGTTCGTCCGAGCCGAATGCGGCGCCCGGCACGAGCGCTACCCGTGCTTCCGCCAACAGATAGTGAGTAACATCTATCGAGTTCTTCAATGTTTGACCGTCGTACTTTCTGCCGAAAAGGCTTTTAACCGACGGGAAGAAATAGAAAGCTCCTCCCGGATTTGTAACTGTCAGGCCGTCTATCTTCACAAGCTTCTCAATTATCATATCGCGTCTGCGCTGGAAGGCAAGTCGCATTTTTTCAATCTCGCTTTGAGTGCCGCGCACCGCTTCAAGAGCGGCGGCTTGTGAGATTGAGGACGGATTCGAAGTTACCTGACTTTGAATCTTCGCCGCTCGGTTTATGATCTCTTCGTTCGCAGCCATAAAACCTATTCGCCATCCCGTCATCGAGTAAGCTTTAGAGACTCCTCCTGTCGTGATGACTTTATCCTGAGCTTCCGGTATAGATCCGACAGAAAAATGTTTGTGACCATCATAAATAATCTTCTCGTAGATCTCGTCCGAAATGATAAAGAAGTCATTGTCATTTGCGAGCTGTGCGATTCCGCGCAGTGTCTCTTCGTCAAGGACACTTCCTGTCGGATTTGAAGGCGAGTTTACAATTATAGCTTTTGTCTTCCGTGATAATAAAGGTTTCATATCTTCTGCGGTGAACGTAAATCCGCGTTCTTCTTTTGTCGGAAGAATGACCGGCACTGCGTCAACGAGTTTTACCATTTCCGGAAAGCTTACCCAATATGGTGCCGGAATTATCACTTCGTCGTCGGGGTTGCAGATCGTCTGAAGCGCGTTGAAGATAGAATGTTTCCCGCCGCTTGAGATTAGGATATTTGCGGCTTTGACGTTCAGATGGTTATCGTTCCGGAATTTTTCGGCAACGGCTTCCCGAAGTTCCGGCGTGCCTTCGTTTTGTGTATACTTTGTGAAATCGTTTTGAATAGCATTTATCGCCGCCAGCTTCACGTTCTCGGGCGTCGGAAAGTCAGGTTCTCCCGCACTTAAGCTGATTATATCTTTTCCTTCCGCTCTGAGTTTCCTTGCGAGGGAAGTTATTGCGATTGTTTGTGATTCCTCAATCCGGTCTATCTTTTTAGAAAGAGAGGGCATTAAGTCTACTTCCTCCTTAGTTTTGTTTTTGAATCCCTGTATTTTTCTTCAAGTCGTTTCTTGACATTCGGCGGCACGAACCCACTAACGTCTCCATCGAAACTCGCGATCTCTCTGACGATGGTGCTGTTCAGGTAGGTGTAATTCTCATGCGGCATTAGAAAAACAGTGTTGATATCCGAACATAGTTTTCTGTTTGTTAAAGCCATTTGAAATTCATACTCGAAGTCGGAAACAGCGCGGAGGCCGCGGACGATAGCGTCGGCTTTCTTTTTCTTCGCGTAATCAACCAGCAAACCTTCAAACTCCTCCACTTCTATGTTCTTTATGTCTTTGACCGCATCCTTGATTAGTTCTACGCGTTCCGCTCCCGTGAAGAGCGGAGCCTTGAGGGTATTCACCGCTACGCAGATTATCACCTTATCGAACAACTTGGCGGCGCGTTCAGCGACATCCACATGACCGTATGTAATTGGGTCGAACGTACCAGGATAAATAGCGATTCTCATTTTTCCTCCGGCTTGATAAAAGATAAAAATGTTGAGCCAAAAACCTTCTGTCGTAACAGAAGTGATTGCGGCGGTGAATAGTCTTTCGAATGTTCAACGCAGATGATTCCCGATTCGTTCACAATTTTTCGGGAAAGGATCTCGTCGACGATTTTATCAGTTGTTCTGTTTACCGCGTAAGGCGGATCGATGTAGGCAATGTCGAACTTCTCATCGCACAGCTTCAGGAATTTTTCCACTTTCATCACTCTGATTTCACACTTCTCTTCGACGCCCAGCGCGCGAGAGTTTTCTTTCAGTATGTCCGCTATCTTTTTGTCGGCTTCCACAAAGACTACTTTCTCAGCGCCTCTGCTGATAGTTTCAAATCCAACGCTTCCTGTGCCGGCATACAAATCGAGAGCCGCTGCGCCTTTCAGGTCCAATATGTTTGCAAGGATGTTGAACATCGTCTCACGAAGCCTGTCGGTGGCGGGCCTCAGCTTCGCTGATTCGATCGACCGCAGTTTTCTGCTTCTTAGCGTTCCGCCGGTTATTCTCATCTCTTATTTTAGTGCGGCGCCTATTGCGGGAGAAAAATGGTGGGGGACCGTTTTTAGTTTGTTGTTCGTTGACGCGACAGGAGACAGAAGAAGGCTCTGTGTGGGAACGAGAAGTTCGTACCTTTTGTCCACGCTCTTTTGAAGCAGGTCGACCAGAAAAACGTCCGCGGTTGTTCCGGCTACGAATATTTTCTCTGCATATTCGTTCGTCTCAGATTCCAAGTCCTGAACAATTTTTGTCACGAAGTAAAAAGGCTCGCCGGAATAATTGATATACTTGTAAACATTTCTCTCTCCGTCCTTGCAGAAACTTGCCTCGACCTGATGACTTTTGACGGTGACGAGCACGTAGTTTTTCACACTTTGTTCAAGCTTGTTTATCGTTGTCTCTGAACACGAATGGTCCAAATCGATGAATTGCAGATCGAGTCCACAGCGAGTGCAGGCATTTCTCAGGGAGTTCAACAACGGTTTGTTGATGGCCGCATAAAAGATCTCTTTGTATCCCTCTCGAGATGTCTTGACGACTTCATAAGCGGGTCGGTATTCGTTTTCGGAAAAGTTGTTGTGAAAACTTATTTCTGCTTTCAAGAAACCTGAGATCTCTTCCGGGCGCAAATCCGCGTCGACTTCGACAGTGTCTCTTTCGGTGATAGTGGTATCGATCGCAACGGATGCAATACGGCTGAGGATTGTTTCTTCATTTATCAGAAGGGAAAGCACCTGAACGAGTTCTTCAACTTCCAATGTCTCCAATTTCCGCTCAGCTACTCTCGAAAGGAAAAACTTGCCGTCGCGGTTTTCCACTTCGGCAGAGCGCAAGAAGTCCCTGCCGATTTCAATTCCTAAAACGATCCTGTATTGTTCCATTCACCCGACTTTCACGAAGGGTTTCATCTTTTCAAATTTTTTATTGCCGATTCCTTTTACTTTCATCAGCTCATCAATGGAATTGAACTTTCCGTTTACGGTCCGGTAGTCGATAATTTTTTGCGCGGTGGCTCTTCCAACTCCGGGAAGCGCGACAAGTTCATCTATGCTTGCCTTGTTGAGGTCGATTGGAAAAGTAACCGAAGCCTTAACCTTCGAGCCGGATTTCGCGGCTTTTTTTAAGGTGTCTTCTTCCGCCGCAATGACGGAATCGATTTTCGAAGAGGCTGAGGAGAAAAACGAATCCGACTCGGTAAAATTATATCGCTCAGTAGATTTGTCGAGATGAAAGATTTTCGCAGTGCCCCCGACGATGAGGCCAAAGCTCAAAAAGAGAATAATGCCGGCTTCGCTCTTTGTCAGCCCAAGTTTCTCCTGAATTTTGCGAGTTATTTTTGACAGCATTTTATTCTATTTAATTTCCATTTCAAGAAATATTAGGAATGAAAGCTCAAAATTCAACTCGCCACAAGTGGGTCTTTTGTTAAGCGCGCAAGATTCTTAATTGGAACTGCTTCCGTTTCTAGAAGGCGGTTTAATACTTGCAGAATTACCGAGTTCCTTCAGCAAATCCTTTTCATGCTGGCTCAATTTTGTCGGTGTGTAAATATTTATTGTTACAAGTTCATCTCCCCGGCCGTAGCTGTTCAAGCGCGGCAGCCCCTTTTCTCTCATTCGCAAGATCTTTCCCGATTGTACACCGGGTTCAATTTTCAATTTGGCTCTTCCTATCAGGGTTGGCACTTCAACCTCGCTTCCGAGCGCAGCTTCGGGAAAACTTAAGTCAAGTTCGTAGATGACATCGTCGCCATCGCGTTTGAAATGTTGATGAGGAGCTTCTTCGATCAGGACGATCAGGTCCCCGCTTGGTCCACCGCGCCTGCCGGTGTTTCCCTCGCCGCGGAGCGTGAGGTAATTTCCTTCGCTCACTCCCGGCGGAATTTTCACTTTGACTGTGGCTTCGCCGTTGACTCGTCCCGCTCCGCTGCACGTGGGGCAGGGTTCTTTTATGATTTTACCCATGCCGCCGCAAGTCGAACACTGAACGATGTTGACGAATTGGCCGAACATTGTCCGCGCGGCTTTTCGTATCTCGCCGCTGCCGCCGCAAGTCGGGCAAGTGCTTAATCCTGAACCGGCTTTCGCCCCGCTGCCGCTGCAGGTCGGGCATTTTTCCTGGCGTTTAATTTTTATTTTTTTCTCCACGCCGGAAGCAATTTCCTCGAGCGTGAGTTTGACTGAAATCTTCAGATCGCTTCCGCGCTCTCCGGCAGATGAGCCGCCTCGTGAGCGCGCGCGCGTTCCGCCGGCAAGGATGTCGTCGAATATGGATCCGCCGAATCCGCCGCCGAATATGTCGTTGAACACGCTGAAGATGTCGTTCGCATTCGTGTTCGTCCAATCGTGGAAATCGGCGCCCTGCCGCACGCCTTCGTGTCCAAACCTGTCGTAGCGGGAACGCTTATCTTGATCGCTCAAGACCTCGTACGCCTCGGTGGCATCCTTAAATTTCTCTTCCGCTTGCTTGTTGCCGGGGTTGCGGTCGGGATGAAACTGCATCGCAAGTTTGCGATACGCTTTCTTTACATCGTCGATAGAAGCATTCTTTTGTACGCCTAAGATTTCGTAGTAATCTCTTTTTGCCATTTTATTCCTTCGACTAAATCAGTTTTTCTGCTCGGGGTCGGATCCGTTTTGACTTTCCGCAGCCACAATTACCTTTGCATGCTTTATCACTTTTCCATGCAGAGTGTATCCACGCTCGACCTCCTCAACAATTGTGTGGGGTTTGACGTCGGGACGCTGGATTTGCATCAGCACATCATGATACATTACGTCGAACTCTTTGCCGACGGAATCAATTGGCTTAAGTCCTTTGTCTTCCAAAATTTTATAAAACTTTTGGTATATAAGCTCGACTCCTTTGTAAAACGATTCAAAGTCCAGATTGGTCTTTCCGGTTGTGAGAGCTCTTCCGAAATCGTCAAGGATGGGGAGAAGCTCTTTGATAATTTTTTCGTTCGAAAATTTCACAAAGTCTGCTTTGTCTACCTCGACTCGCTTTCTAAAGTTTTCGAATTCAGCCGCGAGTCTCAATAGTTGGTCTTTATATGAACCCAAAAGCGTTTCCGATTCGGTTAATTGCTTCTGGAGTTTCTCAAAGTCGTTTTCGAATTCGTTTTCTGCGGCAGTAGTCTCAGAAATTTCCTTTTCCACGTCGTTAGTCTGTTGATTCTTTTCTTTCTTTTCGTTCATCTCAGTTGGTTCTTCCTTGTTTGAATTTTTCTCGTCGGGTTGTGCGTCAGACATAAAACAATCTCACGAGTTCAGCTTGTTTGAAATAACTTTGGCTACAAAATCAACAAGAGGTATAAGCCTCGAGTATTGCATCCGCCGCGGCCCGACGATTCCCACTGTCCCTTTAACTCCGCCCACTTCATAGCGCGCAGTGATAAGGCTGTAGTCTTTCAGTTTCTCGTCGGAGTTTTCGGCTCCAACTTTTACGGTAACGGGTTCATTCGCGTCACTTTTTTCGAGAATGTGCAGGATGACATTCTCATCGCCGACGATCTCGAGTATTCCCTTGAGATTTTCGGGCAGTTCAAATTCGGGGTGAGAGAGTATTCCTTGCGGCATTCCGATATGAACTTTATCTGTCTCCGGCATCGCCGCGAAAATTCTTTCGCTCATGCTCGTAAACCGGCTGATAACTTCCTCGTCAGCGTAATCGCCGACTCTTTCAACAATTGTCTCGCGGATTTCGGACAGCTTCAATCCAGCGAGCCGTTCGTTAAGAAGGGAATTGACGTTCTTCAATCTATGGGGGCTGACTTCAGATTCGACTTCCAGTACAATCGTCTTTATCAATCCGGTCTCGAGGGAAATTACAACTAAGACCTTTGATGAATTCAAAGACATCAATTCTATTTTTGTGAGAATTGCGTCGCCGATGTACGGGGCGGAGACGAGACTCAATTGCTTGGAAACTTTTCCGAGCAGTTTGGATGCCTCGCTCAAGAGTTCGCTTGAATCGAGTGACGCGTTTAAACCGAATGCGATCTGGTCGCGTTCATTTTCCTGCAGTGCATCGAATGAGATGAGCGAGTCGAGATAGAACCTGTAGCCCTTGTCGGTCGGAACTCTTCCGGCAGAAGTGTGCGGATGATTGAGATAGCCGAACTCCTCCAGCTGTGCCATGACATTCCTGATTGTCGCGGGGCTCAGATTTACATCTTGCTTTTGGGCAATAAACTTCGACGCCACCGGATTGGCGGTGAGGATAAAATCATGAATGACTTCTCTTAAAACTTCTTTTTCTCTCTGAGTAAGCTCTCGTCTCATAGGCACTTATAAGTTGCTAATTTACTTCAAATTAATAGCTTGGCAGCAGGTAATCAAGTAATCTAGAATTCGAGTGCAACCAAGTATTTCTTATTGCATCATATTTGATGAGTAAATTCTAAATTCGATTTACACAAATCACAACATTTAACGAAACGATGAGGACAAAATGAAATACCTGGTTGCAGCAGAAGACACAACACTTGAAGACAACGTCAGCTCACATTTTGGCAGAGCGCCGTACTTCATAATTTATGACACCGATAAAGATTTGTTTGAGACAATTACCAACGGGGAAAATGTTGATCCGCATTTGGTGATCAGAGATTCAGCGAAAGGCGGAGTCCAAAAGATGATCTGCGGAAATATTGGGCCGAACGCCTATCTCATTGCTGAGAAGCACAAGGTGACTGTTTATATCTCTCCGGCGATAAAAGTGCGACAGGCGATCGAGTTGGCGTCGAATGACCAGCTTCCGATTGCGCAAGGCCCGACGATGCAGCACGGAATGCATCATCACGACCATCACGATCACTCGCACAACTGAGTTCCCGAGGATACTCAATGCCGCGTCGGGATTTCAATGAGAAGTCCCAACTCAATTTGTCTTGAAAGTGGCATCTGTCGGAATTATTATTCCAGACAATGTCAGCATCAAATCCGTCATCGGTCAACATTAAAGTTGGACTCGTAGCATTTGCGGTTTTGATTGCCGCAGGGACGCTTCTGTACACTCAGGAAATTGTCCACCGCCTGATAGAACGCGAGGGGAAAACTGTCCACCTTTATGCGAGGTCGCTTCAGTACTTGGCGAGCGACCAATCGTCATCTCAAGATTACAGTTTCATCTTCGACGACGTTTTGAGTTCAATAGACTTTCCGATGATTCTTACGGACAGTAATAATGTGCCTTTTCAGCCATATGAACGAAGTATCAGGAATGTCCCTCTGGATACCACGCTGTCGGTTCAGCAGCAGCACGACTATTTGGTCAAGCTGATTAAGAAAATGGATGCGCAATATCCGCCGATCAAAGTCAAGCTCGGCAATATCGTTCTTAATTATGTTCACTATGGGGAATCCGATCTCGTCACGCAACTTCGTTATGTGCCTTATGTGGAATTTGCGATCGCCGGACTATTTATTCTGATCGGATATGTCGCTTTCAGTTATATCAAGAGAAGTGAGCAATCGAATATCTGGGTTGGAATGTCGAGGGAAACCGCGCACCAGCTGGGAACTCCGCTTTCAAGTTTGATGGGTTGGATTGAGCTGCTGAAATCCGACGTGGATGAAGAAAAGAGGACGGAGATAATCACCGATATGGAACAAGATCTCAGCCGGCTGAACAAAGTGACGATGCGATTTTCAAAAATTGGATCTTTGCCCGAGCTGAGGAATGTCCGTGTTTCAGATGTAGTGGAAAACGTTTTCCTCTATTTCAATAAACGAATTCCACAGACCGGCAAAAAAGTTTCATTGATACTGACAGGCGATAAAGCGCTTTGCGCAAAATTCAATTCTGAACTTTTCGAGTGGGTTCTCGAAAATCTAATCAAGAACGCGCTCGACGCGATGGAAGATAAAGAGGGTAAAATTACGATCAACATTTCCAAAGAAGATCGGTATGTTGCAATCGATGTATCCGACACGGGAAAAGGAATCGACATGAAATTCCGGCGGGATATTTTCAGGCCGGGATATTCAACCAAGAAACGTGGTTGGGGTTTGGGTTTAAGTTTGGCTAAACGTATTGTGGAATCATACCACGACGGTAAAATATTTCTCAAAGACAGCAAGCCCGGCAAGGGGTCGACGTTCAGGATAAAGCTCCGCCTCGTTGATTGCGAAAACTGAAGCCGACCGGGTCTACTTCTTACCTTTAAGATAATCAAGCAAGGCAGTCGCGGCATTATATCTTTCCTCCCGTGACGCATAAAGGAGTGTCACGGTTCCTTTTGACAGCTTTTCCAGAATTACTTCCACCAAATCCTTTTTCGATCCAATTTCGTCATGGTATCGTTTCTTGAACTCATTCCATTTTGCAGGATCGTGGTTGAACCACTTTCTGAGTTCAGTGCTCGGAGCGATATCTTTCAACCAGAGATCAATCTTTGCTTTTTCCTTCGAGATTCCGCGCGGCCAGAGGCGTTCCACGAAAACGCGGAAGCTATCTTCTTCCGACGCAGGTTCGTAAACACGTTTTGTCTTAAATCTATTTTTTAGCTTTAAGGTTTTCGACAAAGCTGTTCAAACACCAATTTATTCTTTCTCCCTTGAAAACCCCATTGTGAAGGTGACCGTCACTTGTGTCAATATTGCAATACACTGACAGTATGACATAAAAGTGACGGTCACCTACGGCGTTTTCATCCGTCGTGGTGTCCCGCAGGACATGTACAACTTTCTCCAATTCAGAAATCTTGCACCTCTTTCGAGCGTTGATTCTTCTTCGAGCTGTTTTAGTCTGGAGAAGAAAAGCCTGTAATTTGAATTTGGAGAACCGATGATACCTATTTCCATTTTGTCCTCTCAATGTCCTGTTTCTCAAGTTTGAACAAGAGAATTTTTGCGTTTAGTTCTTTCATGCAATTTATTTTACCAAAATTTTGTTGAGATAGATGTGTGCAAAGACGAGTGAAGCGCGTTTGATTTAAATGGCAAATTTCGCTTATATTTTAAAGCAGTCATAGTGAATGTCTACTAAATGGGTTTTTAAAATAGAAAAACTCTGCAAAAAACTAAGGTTTAGATAATCTGAATAAGGACAGTCCGCGTGTGGTGGACTGTCCTTAATTTTTGAGGAGAAGTAATGGCTGAATTGAAAAAATTTGATCTTGTGGTTCTTGGCGGCGGACCTGGCGGTTATGTCGCCGCTATCAGGGCATCTCAACTTGGAATGAAAGTCGCTTGCGTCGAGCGCGACAAGCTCGGTGGAATCTGTCTCAACTGGGGCTGTATTCCGTCAAAAGCGCTTCTCAAAAGTGCAGAAGTGATGTGGGAATTTAAAGAATCCAAAGAATATGGAATCAGCTACGACAATTTGAAAGTCGATTTCAAGAAAGTTATCAAGCGAAGCCGTGACGCGGCGGACAGGCTTTCTCGAGGAGTGGAATACCTCTTTAAAAAGAATAAAATAGAGAAGATAAGCGGAACGGGAAAATTCATCGGTCCTAATAAACTTTCAGTCGTTGATAATTATGGGAAAGAAGTTGTGCAGGTTGAGGGAAAGAATATAATAATCTCAACAGGCGCTCGTCCGCGCGAATTGCCGGGAATAAAAATCGACAGGAAGAAGGTCATCACGAGCAGCGAAGCAATGACTCTCGAAGCAATCCCGAAGGATATGATAATCATCGGGGCCGGTGCGATCGGTGCGGAGTTCGCCTACTTCTATAACGCCTTTGGAACGAAGGTGACTTTGATCGAGATGATGCCGAACATTCTCCCTGTTGAAGACGCTGAAGTTACCGCACAGCTCGAAAGGGAATTCAAAAAGCAGGGAATCGAAGTTCTGACCGAGACGAAGGTGGAATCGGCGGCTGCGGCCGGCAGTGGCGCGTCTGTGAAGATTTCCAATAAAAAAGGTGCGCAGGAACTCAAAGCTGATGTAGCGCTTGTCGCAATCGGTATTCAAGGAAACTCGGATAACCTTGGGCTCGAATCCTTTGGAGTTCAGGTTGAGAAGTCGTGGATAAAGGTTGATAACACAAATTACAAGACAAACGTAAACGGAGTTTATGCGATTGGCGATGTCATAGGCGCGCCGTGGCTCGCGCACGTGGCATCTGCGGAAGGCATCAGGTGTGTGGAGGGAATTGCCGGTGTTGAAACGGAAGCGCTTGATTACAACAGCATTCCGGGCTGCACTTACTGCCAGCCGCAAGTAGCCAGCATAGGGCTTACGGAAGCCAAGGCGAAGGAACTTGGTTATGAAACTAAGATAGGGCGGTTTCCGTTCACAGCTAATGGAAAGGCAATTGCCACAAATGAATCTGTAGGCTTCGTGAAACTGATTTTTGACGCAAAATACGGTGAACTTCTCGGCGTTCATATTCTCGGGCACGGCGCGACAGAGATGATTGCCGAATTGGGCGTCGCAAAGAAACTTGAAACTACGGCAAACGAAATTTCCAGAACGGTTCACGCGCATCCGACATTGAGCGAAGCGGTCATGGAAGCTGCCGAAGATGCGCTTGGACATGCAATACATATTTAATTGACATTGAACAAAACTTTACTGATTGACATAGGTATCACCGAATACGCAGCTGCATGGGATCTTCAAAAGGCACTTCATCACGAGAGGGTTTCTCTGAGTATTCCCGACACGGTCCTTTTCACGGAGCACTTCAATACTTACACGATTGGAAAATCCGGGGGCGACGACCACCTTCTTGCAACCAAAGAGGAACTTCACGAGGGAAATGTCAGCGTATTCAAGATTGATCGCGGTGGAGATATTACGTATCACGGACCCGGTCAGATTGTCTGCTATCCTATAATCGATCTCAACAATTATTATCTCGATATTCATCGGTACATGCGCGACCTGGAAGAAGTTGTGATAAGGACTCTGGATCAATTCGGAATAAAGGCGCATCGAGAACCGGAGTATACCGGCGTGTGGGTAGACGGTGAGAAAATCTGCGCGATCGGAGTAAAGGTCAGCCGATGGGTAACGATGCACGGTTTTGCTTTCAATGTCAACACAGACCTTTCTTACTTTGGCAGAATCATTCCGTGCGGAATATTTCACAAAGGAGTAACCTCGCTGTCGCAGTTACTTGAAAGAACAATTGACATTTCAGAAGTGAAGAAAGTGGTTGCAGAAAAGTTTGCTGAAGTATTTCAAACAGAAATCGAGTCGGCAAGCTTCGAACAATTTATCCAAAAATTTCATATAAATATGGAGAAAGAACATGCCTCCAGTTAAATCCGAAAGATCCGGAACGCAGTCTGGAAAAGATGCCAAATCCCGCGAACAAGGATCCCGTAGAGCGGGACAGGCAGAAAAATCAAATGGCAAAGAAACAATGACTATTGAATCATCCAAAAGTTTATTAACGCCCGAGAAACTTGTTGAAGGTTACAAGCTGATGCTTCTTGCGCGAAGGCTCGACGAGAAAGAACTCGCGCTGTTGAAGCAGGGTAAAGCTTTTTTTCACATTGGCGGTTCGGGACATGAAGCGATTCAGGTGGCTTGTGCAATGAACCTCAAGCCGGGTTACGATTGGGGTTATCCGTATTACCGCGGACTCGGATTTGCGATTGGAATCGGATTTACTCCGGAAGAAATAATGCTCGCGGAGCTGCACAGAGCGGAAGATGTAATGACCGGCGGCAGACAGATGCCGGGACATTACGGAAAACCGTCTCTAAATATTCCGACACAATCAAGTCCGACCGGAACTCAATACCTGCAAGCAGTCGGAACAGCGTTGGGCTGCGTGAAAGACGGCAAGGATCAAGTTGTTTATGTCTCGTCTGGCGAAGGCGCGACAAGCGAAGGAGAATTTTCCGAAGCTCTCAACTGGGCGGCGCGGGAGAAACTTCCTGTAATTTTTGTGATAGAAGATAACCATTATGCCATAAGTGTTCCTGAGTGGCAGCAGACAGCCGGCGGTTCGGTTTATGAAATTGTAAAGGGCTACGTCAATCTTGAGCGATACAAAGTCAACGGAACTAATTTCGTGGACAGTTTTGCTGCTGCAAAAGAGGCCGTCGCTCGCGCAAGACGCGGTGAAGGACCGAGCGTTATCGTGGCTGACGTCGTCAGACTTCTTTCACATTCTTCATCCGACGATGACAGGAAGTATAGACCAAAAGATGAAATCGAAAAGGATCATGCTCGAGATCCGCTGCTTGTGATGGAGGGTATGCTGCTTGCGGAAAAAATCCTGACGCGAGCGGAGATCGATTCGATCCAGAAAGAGGTGAAGAAGCGTGTGGATGATGCGGCTGATTGGGCTGAATCGCGTCCGGTTCCCGATGTGTCCACGGCGGTTACAAACATTTTTGCTTCAAAGGAAACATATTCCAAGCTTGAGTACGAAAAGAACCTTCCCGCGGGCAAACCTGTAGTGATGGTCGATGCGATAAATCATGCGCTCCATGAAGAGATGGCAGTGAATCCGAAAATGTTGATCTACGGTGAAGACGTGGAGGACGGCAAAGGCGGAGTCTTCACGGCAACGAAAGGTCTTTCAACAAAGTTTGGGAGAGACAGGGTTTTCAATTCGCAGCTCGCCGAAGCGAGTATTATCGGAACTGCATTCGGAGTTGCCGTTCGTGGTTTCAAGCCGGTGGTTGAGATCCAGTTTGGCGATTATATTTTCCCCGCAATGATGCAGCTTAGAAATGAAGTGGGAATGTTGAGATACCGATCCAACAACACATGGGCTTGTCCGATGGTGGTGCGAGTGCCGGTCGGAGGGTATATCCACGGCGGTCATTATCACAGCCAGAGCATCGAAAGTATATTTGCTCATTGTCCGGGGCTTTATATCGCCTACCCATCAACTTCAGCCGATGCAAAAGGTTTGTTGAAGTCGGCAATCAGGATGGAAGATCCAATTCTTTTTCTTGAACATAAAGGCCTTTATCGTCAGAGCTACGCTATGAGTCCGGAGCCGGATGAAGATTATCTTGTTCCGTTCGGGAAGGCTTCGGTTCGCCGCGAAGGGAAAGATATCACTGTCGTTACTTACGGCGCGATGGTTTATTTCGCTTTGAATGCGGCGAAGAAATTAGCTGAAAAAGGAATTGAAGTTGAAGTCATCGATCTCCGCACGATTGTTCCGCTCGACAAAGAAGCAATTTTACAGAGCGTGAAGAAGACTAACAGAATTTTGGTTTTGAGCGAAGATACGCGAACGAGCGGATTTGCGGCAGAGATTTCCAGCATTATTGCGGAAGAAGCTTTCGAATATCTAGACGCGCCGATAAGAAGAATTACCACTCTGGATGCTCCTATTCCTTACAGTCCTCCGCTCGAGCAGGCAGTGATGCCCAGCGAAGCGCTGGTAACAAAATTCCTTGAAGAACTTGCCACGTATTAAATCGGAGGAATGAACAATGCAGGTTGAAGTAATAATGCCGAAAATGGGCGAGAGCATAACGGAGGGAAGAATCGTAAAGTGGCACAAGAAGCCCGGTGAGAAGATCGAGCGCGACGAAGTCTTGCTTGAAATAAGCACCGATAAAGTTGACACAGAGATACCTTCGTCCGCTGCGGGCGTTCTCTCAAAAGTCTTGGTGCAAGAACAAGAAGTGGCTCCTGTTGGGGCCGTCATTGCTTACATCGAGACCGAAGCGATTGAAGGCGCAAAGAAAGAGGAAAAGTCTTCACGTGTTGAGGTCGTTTCCGAAGGATCCTTCGGAGAACAAGCTTACGCAGTCGAAAAGGAAACGGTACGAGAGCCGGTTCTCGCACGATCAAATGTTGCGACCGTATCGCGCGGCAACAACGGAAACAGATTCTATTCGCCTCTCGTGCGGAGCATTGCAAAGGCAGAAGGCGTGTCACCTGATGAGCTGATCGAGATCGGCGGAAGCGGATCGGGCGGAAGAGTTACGAAACATGACTTGATGCGCTACATAGAAAATCGCGGCGGAAGGGGAACTCCGAAACAAATCTCTAAACAGCCGTCCTACATCGCGCCGCAAGGGAAGTATGATTCCAAACGGGACCAAATAGTTCCAATGGACAACATGCGACAGCGCATCATGGAACACATGGTGAAAAGCCGGGATACGTCAGTTCACGTTGCCGCGATCACCGAAGTCGATATGACAAAGATCGGAGATTATATTTCTCGTCACGGCGAAGACTTCCAGAAAAAGGAAGGATTCAAATTGACATTTATGCCGTTCATCGGACAGGCGTGTGTGAAAGCTTTGAAAGACTTCCCAATGGTGAACAGCAGTATTGACGGAACGAATGTAGTTCTGCATAATTACGTCAATCTTGGGATTGCAGTTGCAATCGAGACTACCGGACTTCTGGTTCCCGTTGTGAAAGGCGTGGATGAAAAGAATATTTTGGGAATAGCGAGAGGGATTTATGATGTTGCCGCACGCGCTCGAACCAAGAAGCTGACTGCGGACGACACGCTCGGCTCGACATTTTCAATTACAAATTACGGCGTCTTTGGAAACCTGATGGGCGTTCCAATCATCAATCAGCCGAACGTTGCGATCCTTGGCGTCGGTGTGGTGAAGAAGAAGCCCGTTGTCATCAGCGATGCGATCGCGATCCGGCAAATGGGATTCCTGACGCTTTCTTTCGACCATAGATTGGTTGACGGTGCACTCGGCGGACAGTTTCTCGAGAGAATAGTTTACTATTTAGAAAATTACGATACAAAACAGACATTCTGATTAACATGATAGACATCAGCGAAAAAGTTCTTACAGAAGATAAACCCCAGCCGCGGAGGCCGGAATGGATTCGCGCGAAACTGCCATACGGCGAAAGTTACGCAAAGCTGCTCGGCTTGATGAGAGGGAAGCAGCTTCACACGGTTTGCGAAGAAGCAAGGTGTCCGAATCTCGGCGAGTGCTGGGGAAGAGGCACTGCGACGTTCATGATACTTGGCGACATTTGCACGAGAAGCTGCGGCTTTTGTGCAGTGAAGACAGGCCGACAAACGGAACTTGATACCGATGAACCGCGGCGAGTCGCGGAAGCGGTCATGTCGATGAACTTGCGTCATGTCGTGATAACTTCCGTAAACCGCGACGAACTGAGAGACGGCGGTGCATCAATATTTGCGGAGACAATTAGACAAATTCGGATCAAGAGTCCGAAATGCAGAATTGAAATTCTGATTCCCGATTTCAGGGGCGACAACGTTGCGCTCGATGTTGTCGTGGACGCAGCGCCCGATATTTTAAATCATAACGTGGAAACGGTTCCAAGACTTTATACTGTGGTACGACCGCAAGCGAAGTATGACAGATCGCTAAATGTGTTAGCCTATTTCAAGGAACGTGGACTGGTTACCAAAAGCGGCGTAATGGTTGGAATCGGCGAAAAGCCGGAAGAAATTCTTGAAGTCATGAAAGATCTGAGGAGGTCCAATGTTGACATTCTAACTGTCGGCCAATATCTACAGCCCACAAAGCAACATCTTCCGATAGATCGCTACGTTACGCCGGATGAGTTTGAGATGTACAAACGTACCGGACTCGAAATGGGATTTAAATTTGTCGAATCGGGACCACTGGTTCGAAGTTCGTACCACGCCGACGAGCAGATCGTTTTTTAATTAATTTCCTGGAGAAAGAAATAGATGAGCGACTACGCAGTCGAAACAAATATGTCCAAGGGATCCTTCGGAGAAGAATACCTAAGCTTAGGTAGGAATAAATTAGTTGAAATGTTCCGGACGATGGTGTTGATACGGCGCTTCGAAGAGATGGCGGCAAAGATGTACAGCATGCAAAAGATCGGAGGCTTCCTTCATCTTTATATCGGCCAGGAGGCTGTCGCAGTTGGTTCAGTCGCGGCGATTCGCGATGATGATTATATGATCACGGCTTACCGTGACCACGGCCATGCGATTGCACGCGGCACAGATCCAAAATTGCTGATGGCAGAATTGTTCGGAAAATATACCGGTACGAGCAAAGGTAAAGGCGGCTCGATGCACTTCTTTGACGCTTCTCGAAATATGCTCGGCGGACACGCAATTGTCGGCGGCCAAATCCCGCTTGGAACCGGAATCGCTTTCAAGATCAAGTACAGAAGGGAAGATAAAGTCTGTCTGACTTATATGGGAGACGCAGCAGTGAACCAAGGGACATTTCACGAGTCGCTCAACCTTGCAGCGTTGTGGAAGCTTCCGGTAGTCTATATCGTCGAGAATAATTTATATGGAATGGGAACTGCAGTTGATCGCGCATCTGCAGTTACGGAATTGTACAAGCGCGGATGTTCATACGGCATTGAGGGAATGGTCGCAGACGGAATGAATGTGTTTTCGGTTTACGATGCTATAAAGGAAGCGGCAAAGAAAGCGCGTGAACTCAGTTTGCCGACACTGCTTGAAATCCGAACGTATCGTTTCCGTGGACACTCGATGTCTGATCCCGATTCAATTTACCGGACAAAGCAGGAAGTCGAGGAAGAGAAGCAGCGCGACCCAATTGAACAGATGAAGAAATTTTTGCTCGAAGAAAAAATTGCCACGCAGAAAGAGATAGATGATATTGATGCGGAAGTGAAGAAGGTGGTCGCCGAAGCTGTGGAATTTGCCGAAAACAGTTCGGAGCCGCCGCTCGAATCAATGTACGATGACATTTATGTATCATAGGAGTTTGAACTAATGCCGGAAATTACCTACAGAGAAGCGCTCAATCAGGCGCTCGCCGAAGAAATGGAACGCGATGACTCCGTCTTTATTGTCGGGGAAGAAGTCGCGCAGTATCAGGGCGCTTACAAAGTGACACAAGGATTATTGCAGAAGTTCGGTCCGGAGAGAGTCATTGACGCTCCGATTTCCGAATCGGGTTTCACGGGGCTCGGAGTCGGTGCAGCGATGGTTGGACTGAGGCCTATTGTCGAAGTTATGACATTCAACTTTTCATTGGTCGCATTCGACCAGATAATAAACAACGCGGCGAAGATGCGTCACATGTCGGGCGGACAATTGAAGGTACCAATGGTCATCCGCGGCCCGAACGGCTCAGCTCATCAGCTTGCGGCGACGCATTCGCAGTCGCTTGAAAGTTTTTACTCACACGTGCCGGGGCTTAAAGTCGTAATGCCGGGAACGCCGAAGGATGCCAAAGGACTTTTGAAATCTGCGATAAGGGATGACAACCCTGTGATATTCATGGAAAGTGAAGTGATCTACGGCATGAAGGGTGAAGTTCCCGAAGGCGAATACACAATTCCGATTGGAAAGACGGATGTGAAGCGGCAGGGCAAAGATGTTACGATCGTTGCATACGCAAGAATGCTCGGCGTCGCGTTGAACGCGGCGGAAATTCTTGCGAAGGATGGAATTCAAGCGGAGATCGTTGACCCGATGACGATTCGACCGCTTGATGATGAACCAATTCTGGAAAGCGTAAAAAAGACAAATCGTTGCGTCGTTATAACAGAGGCTTGGCCTTTCGCCGGCGTCGGAAGCGAGATAGCTTTTCGAGTTTCATCCAAAGCATTCGACTATTTAGATGCGCCTGTCGAATTGGTTTCATCCGAAGACGTTCCCATGCCTTATTCGAAAACTTTGGAACACAACGTTCTACCTACACCTGAAAAAATTGTGAATGCCGCGATGCGCGTGCTGTACAATTCGAAGGATCCCGGGAAAAGTGAGGATTGACTGATGGCAATCAAGATTCAGATGCCCAAGCTCAGTGACACGATGAGCGAAGGGAGAATTATTAAGTGGTTGAAAAAAGAAGGCGAGAAAGTCGGTCCGGGGGATGTCATCGCCGAAGTTGAAACCGACAAAGCCAACATGGACATGGAAGCCTATGACGAAGGGACGCTCTTGAAAATTGTCGCTAAGGAAGGCGACCGTGTGCCCATAGGCGGACTCATCGCAGTTCTGGGTGAAGCCGGCGAAGATGCGTCGGCAATTTTGAATGATGCCGCTTCCACTCCGAAGAAGGATAGTACACGCGAAACTATCACCGAACCTGTTGAAGCAAGACAATCGAGCGTGGGTAACGTCTATTCCGCTGCCGCGCCAACTGTTCCGACACCTGCGCCTTCGCAGCCTGCAGCGACTAAAGACAACGGCAGATTGAAAGCATCTCCGCTTGCGAAGAGACTTGCACAGGAGCGCGGGATTGACATCGGAGAGGTAAAGGGAAGCGGAACCTCGGGAAGAATTGTGAGGCGGGACGTCGAAGGGTTTTCACCAGTTGTGTCGTCGTCGGCCGCGAAGTATACGGATGTTCCACTTTCCATGATGAGAGAAGCAATCGCGAAGAGGTTGGCACAAAGCAATATTGAAGCGCCGCATTTCTTCCTCACCGCAGAAGTAAAGATGGAGAATGCGATTGCATTTCGAGAGTCGCTGAATCAGTTTGACGAAAAAAACAAGATCAGTTATAACGATATTATCGTCAAAGCTTGCGCCGCTGCGCTCAAGGAGCATCCCCAGGTGAACGCTACTTTTCTTGGCGACAAGATTAGAATGTTCAGCAATGTTCACATCGGAATTGCGGTCGCGATCGATGATGGTTTGATAACTCCGGTGCTTCGCGATGCTGACAAGAAAGGATTGCGGCAGATTTCTCAAGAGGCAAAGGAACTTGCCGTTCAGGCGAGAGACAGGAAACTGAAACCGGAGGAATATTCCGGAAGCACTTTTACTGTGAGCAATCTTGGGATGTATGATGTCGATGATTTCACAGCGATTATAAATCCGCCTGAGGCAGCAATACTTGCTGTCGGGAGCATCGTGGAAAAACCAGTTGCGGAAAATGGCGAGTTGAAAATCGGGAAGCGAATGAGAATAACCCTTTCTTCCGATCACCGTGTGATTGACGGCGCGCTCGCCGCACGATTTATGCAAACGTTGAAGAAAGTTCTGGAGAATCCGGCGGCATTAGCCCTTTAAGCGATTGAAGATTTAGTTGAACTCTCTTATATTTAGTCGTTCCGTTTTTCTGGGCCCTTAGCTCAGGTGGTTAGAGCAGCTGACTCATAATCAGCGGGTCGGGGGTTCAAGTCCCTCAGGGCCCACTAAATCCTACCAAAATCAAGCCTTCCTAAAAGCTCTCTCCAATTCCGTTCATTATCGGACTGAACAGTTTACTGAACACTTTTCGTGTACAGTAAGAATCAGCTGTCCTGTCGAGAGGGTAGGAGGGTAACCATGTTTCTCTTTAAACGTCAAAGCATTTACCATGTGGAATATTTCGATGAGACTGAGAACCGGATTAGAAGAGTTTCAATCAAGGTGAAACAGCAACGGGAAGCCCTTGCTTTCCTCACGGAATTCAAGAACAAGCTGAAGGTTCAATCGACAGCGCATTCAATCCCCATCGCAGATTTTCGGAACGAATATGTGACATTTCTGCACAACGGACATTTCAAGGACTATATGCGTTCAGTAACCTTCGGCATTCATTCGCGTCTAACTTAGTTCAGCGCGGAGTTCCGATAGTAGTCGTCAAGGAATTACTCGGGCATAGCTCAATATGTTCTTATCGGGAAAATGCTGGGATTTTTTTCAGACCCCCTACCGTTCCCCAATTTATCGGGAGTCCCGACAAGTCAGCGATTTTTCGGGAGGCTGTTTGGCGACAGCCAGTCCCGCCTTGCGGAATCCCGGCATACAAATAAAGTTGACGGGGCAACAGGCGGGGGATTTTTGTTCAGTGTCTGCGACTCTTGCAGGGATCTCGGCTATTTGTTGCTTTAATATGGCAATGATGCTAAGTTATTACCATGGAATTGGAGCAGCTGATCAGAATCGTCGGCGACGAACCAGTGTTTGAAACGGGTTTTCTCCTGGCGGGGGATGTAGATCCGCAAGACGTCCTCTTACAGCTTTCTCGATGGACCAAAGCCGGTCGTCTTTACCAGATCCGACGCGGGATCTATTCACTCGCACCACCGTACCAGAAGGTGAAACCCCATCCGTTCCTCATTGCAAACCGGATGGTGCGGGCTTCCTATGTCAGCTGCCAGTCAGCCCTCGAGTTCCACGCTCTTATTCCCGAGCACACTCCGGTTATCGTGAGCGTCACAACGTCGAGACCCGGGCGCTGGGAGACTCCACTCGGAGCTTTCGAGTTTCGTCACATCAAGAAAGAGCTACTCTCCGGGTATCAGATGTCTGATCTTGGTGGAGGACAAAAAGCCTTTGTCGCCACGCCGGAGAAAGCACTGCTTGACCTCGTTTATCTGCAGCCGGCCGGCGACACAGAGTCTTATCTGAACGAACTAAGACTGAAGAACCTCGAGAGGCTGGATCTTAACAGGCTGCAGCAGTTGGCCGCAAAGTCCGGAAGTCCAAAACTACTCAGGGCTGCAGCAAGAATCGCGGCAACGGCCGGTAGGGAAGTTGAGGAGTACAGAACACTATGAAAGAATATATTGCTGAACTCATCCGAGGTGTTTCCACTCCACTTCAGGCCAGAAATATTGTTAGGGAATACCTGCAAGCCAGAATCTTAGGTGCGATGCAGCGCGCAGGCGCAATGATTCCTTTATCCTTCCATGGTGGAACAGCTTTACGATTCCTCTTTTCAACCGGACGTTACTCCGAGGATTTGGATTTTACCCTGGAGAAAAACAGAGACGATTATGACTTTCATAAATACCTGGAGAGCATCAAAAGCGAGCTGACAGCTGAAGGATATAATGTCGGACTTAAGGTGAGTGAGAAGAAGATCGTGCATGGAGCATTCGTAAACCTTCGTAGTCTATTGTACGAGCTCGGGCTTTCACCGCACAGAGATGAGACCATCGCTGTCAAGATCGAAGTCGACACAAATCCTCCCAAGGGTGCTATACTGGCAACTACCGTCGTTCGTCGCTACGTTACACTGCAGCTTCAGCACCACGACAAAGCTTCATTTCTCTCCGGCAAGCTGCATGCTATTCTCCAGCGATCGCATCTCAAAGGGCGCGACCTTTACGACCTGCTCTGGTACTTGAGCGATCCTAACTGGCATTCTCCTAACTTCGTCTTGCTGAACAACGCTTTGCAGCAGACAGAGTGGCCGGGACCGGAATTGACAGATGGGAATTGGCGCCGACTGGTTCGCGAGAAAATTGATACGATAAATTGGCAGAACGTTGTTGACGATGTTCGCCCGTTCCTGGACACGACAGCGGACGCTGGATTATTGACGAAAGAGAACTTGGATCGATTGCTTGTCTAAAACCCCGGCAGCTTGAATTTCATGGTTACTTCGCCGGTCTCGCGGTTTACGGTTATTCCTTTTCCCTCTGTAGTTAATTCTTTGCCGGTTGCCATCTTAAATATGCCGTTCAAGAATTGCATTCCCTGATTCAAAGTCGCTTCAATCTCCTGCGGTTCGGGAGTCGGTTGCTTATGGGATATATCACCGCTGCCTTTCTCAATCTTCTCTTCGCGCTGCACGGACGCTTCTATGAACTCCCCGGAATCCTCAGCGGCATTCAAAATTTCTTGCTTTGATTCTTGAGCTGGTTCTTCATCCGAGTCCAAGGGCGCTTCAGCCGGTTGAATCATTTTTTGGACCTGCTCAATAAATGTCGATCTCCCCTTAGCAGCGAAATCGACTTCCTCCGTTAAGTTGGCGTTATTTAATACGGCATTGAACAAAGCTTCTTTGACAACTATTCCGTTTGCAATGTTATGTTCTATGCTATTCAATGCTACCATATTAACGGCAGTCAGTTTCGGACTCACTTGCCCGATGCGATTTATGCGTCCGATCCGCTGATTCTTCTTCGCCGGATTCCATGGCAGATCAAAATTGATCACCGTATCGGCAAATTGCAGGTTTAGTCCTGTGCCGCCCGCTTCGGTAGAAAGGAACACAAGCGTGTTAGGATTGTTCGCAAATTCTTCGATCAGCAGGCTTCGCTTTTTTACGGGGACGTCCCCTGAAAGAGTAACGTATTGGATGCCGTTTAACTTCAGCATCTTACCGATCAGATGAAGCATCGTCTTCCATTCGGAGAAGATTATCACTTTCCTTTTCCGTTTCTTGATATCCAGCTTTTCTAAAAGTATTGTTTCTAACTCTTCCAACTTCGGTGAATGATTTGTTTCCTTGTCGATCAAAAAAGTTGAATCACACACCATTCTCATGCTCATGAGGATTTGTTGTATTCGCTGCATATCGTAAACAGTTTTATGTTTCTTGTGCAGGATTGGGGCCAGCGACCTTGCCAAGCCGGCATGAATTTCCGCCTGAGCCTCGTGAAGCTCGACTGGCACCATCACTTCCTGCACGGCAGGGAGCTCTTTCAAAACATCTGCCTTCTCCCGTCTGATGACGTAATCGGCTAACTTATTTTTCAGGTCCTGCAAATTATAATACCCCGTTACCCGGTTCTTTTTGTCTTTATCGAAATAACAGTGGTTCATTGAAAATTCCCACTGTGGGGCCAGCACTTCGGGGTCAATGAAGTTCATTATCGAATAGAGGTCGAGCAGATTGTTTTCAAGAGGAGTTCCGGTAATAACCAACGAATGTTTTTTGGGTATCGACTTTACCGCGTATGAAGTCTTGGTATCGTAGTTTTTTATTTTCTGCGCTTCATCAAGTATAATCATATCGGGTGGATACTGGCGAATAACCGTAATGTCCCGCATCACGGCTTCGTAATTTGCTATAAGAAAGAATTCAGTTGTGCTTTTGTAAGTAGCATGCCGGTAGTGTCGCATGCCTTCGACAATAATCGCCTTTTCGCCGGTGAAGCGTTCGATTTCCTTTTTCCACTGGTATTTCAAAGATGCCGGACAAATAATCAGGGCTTTGTTTAGCCCGTAAATATCCCTTTTCAAAACCGCAACAGAAATTGCCTGAAGTGTTTTTCCTAATCCCATCTCGTCGGCAATAATATTTCCCTTCCTGAACAAAGAAAATAAAATACCCTCTTTCTGGTAATCGAACAGCTTGCCTTTAATTTTGGAAAAGTTCGGAGTTATCTTTTCGCCCAATTGTTTGAACGACTGTTTATCAAAATATTTATCGATTTTTTCGTTGACTTCCGGGCGGATTAAAATTGATTTGAATTCTCCGCCTTCGTCAAGGAATTTTGTGAACTCCGAATATTTTTCCGGCATGATGTATTGGCTGCCGTTAAAGTATTTGTGAATCAGCGTGTCGATTTCCGGCGGCAGTTCCCGGTCATAATAATAGGTGATATTGTAATCGTAGTGGGGATCGCAATAGATCTCGATCACCGGATAATATTGTTTCTTTAACGCCACTGAGCTCTTGTATTTCTTATTGAAGTAGTCCGCAGTATAAATCAAATGCTTGCATGTTCCGAGCTTGTTGGTTTTGAAATCAGGGCATGAACAGTAGCCCTCGCCTGCTGCAAAATCCCTGATGGCAATTTCATAAATTGTTCCACCTTCGGTTTTGATCTTATGAAAGCCGTGAATATTTTCCGCCAATTGAATGTCAAATTTTTCTTTGCCTGCTCTTTCCTGTCTCTCCTTCAATACACGCTTTATCATTTCCTTTCTCGTGTACCTGCTGGATTCTGAAGAAGTTTTGCTCTTTTCCTCATCATATTTCAGCTTGAGCAAAATGAGCGCAGCCGCGGAATGCGGGCAGCAATCCAGATGTGAACCACAGTTACATTGAGATGATAGTTTCCTTCCGGTCTGCGAAACCGTTACGGCAAAATCGTCGAACCGGTCTTCAACCATAAAATTGAATTTGTCACCCGATTCGCTGACCATGGTGCACATTTCATTATCGACCAATCGTTGTCCCTGCCGGAAAACCGGTTCCGATTTCACATAAGCATCTTTAATTTCGGTGATGTCAGGTAAAGTGAGGTTAAACTTCATTTCTCAATCCTATGTTTGTAGTGTTCAGGATTTCGATGAAGATGAGCAATTGCCGTGATGAGAATCAGTTACAAGCTGTACTTTCAACGCTCATATTTCTTTTTTATTTCGTTCCATTCTATTGCCTTGAGCTCACCACGCTTATGTGCCTCATACCGTGCTTCAGCTTCCTTAATCCAACTCTTCTCAATTTCATCATCCGGTTTGTCCAGGCTGTATAAGATGGCCTCGACCAATCTTATCCTTTCGACGGGTTGAAGCTCGGTTGCCTTTCTCGCCAAATCATCTACCGTTTCCATATGCGCCTCTGATTTCTTAATAACACTCAAGATATTAGCAATCGGTCACTTTATAATCAATTAACAGTCAGTTATATAACAACAAACAGCGGCTACTTCTGTCGTTAAAGGTCAACACTTTTCATCAGCTCACCTGCGATGTTGGAACTTTCAAGCCGTATTACAGTTTCTTCCGCATTGCCGAAGCTTAGGAGATTTATGCTCCCATACCAGATAATTCGTTCGTCTTTGATTGCAAACTTCTGATGTATATTTGATTTGAATAACAAATAATAGAATGATTGAGCGGGAAAAGTATGGGTAAAAGTATCCGGCGGCATCATGCATGTCTTTTACAATGAGCAACTTATAAAGGAACACATTATCCCATCGAAAGGATACAGAAAGACAGATCCGAAAGACTTTCCTGAAAATCTCCAGGCTGCTGTCGACAGGTGTTTGTCGTTGACTGGTATGGCTGATACACTTGAGCTGAGGCTCCTGGAAGCTCAGAACAACGGCCTCGCCTTCTCGGAGTTCCTGTCGATGCTCTTAACAGATGAACTTCAGACTCGTGCCAACAGGAAGTGCGAACGTCTTCTTCAGCACGCCCATGCCGACTCAACTAAGACACTTGAGAACTTTGACTTCTCTTTTGATCCTTCCATCAATAACCTACACAACTCATAAAGACTCTCGTATACCAAGGCATAGCGGAACCCAACATACCGGCACTGCTCAACGAGTTGAGTCGTTAACTTGAGTTGAAGAGCGGCTGAGTCCAATGCGTTGGAAAACAGTGACGGTTGTTTAGTCGCCTTCTCAATCCACAGGGCAGCACTTTCTTTTAAAGCGTTTAGCTCCTTGTTGTCATGTGCACTCCCTATATGTTTGACAACGACCATCTCCCGTTTTTGATACCGAACGATTTGCACTGCCGTGCTACCTGAACCTGTTCTTGTCGTGCGAATATGAAACATGTTCTACCGAGGACCTCAGTATGACAACGAAAGTTAAATCTACACATTCTAAGCCAACATTCGATGAAGACAATTTCTCTCGCCGAGCATGTTCCTGGCCTAATCAACCGCAACGACATCAACTCGGTGAACGAATATCTCGAAAGGGAATTTCCCTGCTTCAGCTTCTGAAAATACCGACTGGTAACGAGAGTTCAACAAACTTAAAGATACGGTTAGCCGTTCTTCCAAAGAGAAATTAAGTCATTGGCTGACAACAGTACCATCATGTTCTTTAGGTTTTGGAGAGAACGCGTATGCGCATCCTGATTGGAGGAAGATACGGCATCTGTCACAATCACAGGGAAGAATCCTCTGTTGAGCGCATCCCTTGCGCTTGATTCAACTCCTATTTCAGTTGAGATTCCCGAGAAAATGACCGTAGAGAGTCCGGCATTTCTCATTACCAATTCAAAATTTGTCCCCACGAAAATGCTCGCAGTGTTTTTGTTCAGAACTACATCTTCCTCCTTCGGTGTGATCGCTAGGTCCAAACCATCGGGTGTAAAGGCAAATCCTCTCGGACGGTTCTTCATAAAAAACTTTTTCGCAGGTGATTCAAACTGTTCCGGCAGGGGAGTGATTTTGGTAAAAAAGATTGGCACTCCTTTTTCTCTGGCTGCCGCGATTAGAAATTTTGTGTTTGTTAAAAACTCCTCTCTGTTGAAAATGTTGTTGACTAACATCTTTTGCACATCCCAAATTACCAGAGCGCTCTTCTTCGGATTTATGATTTCGGTGATCTCTTGAATGTTTTCCATTTTGTTTCTCCGTTTTCTATCTACAGACGTTCGCTGGCAAAAATAGTAACCATGCAAACCCTGCATTTGACAAAGCAACTTTTGCACGCGGAACAATAGAAAAAGTCCGAATTTACATCGGTTTCGATTCACTGATATCGGCACGGGGTTTGGGCTATGTTCTAATTAAAACCAAGGAGATAATATGCATAAAACAGTGCTGGTGAAGAAGGCTTTTATCGGGCTTATCCTTTCAGTTGCTGTCATTGGCTGCTCGAAGTCAAGCAACCCCGTTTCTTCGTCTTCGGGGACGACGCCTGTTAGTTTATCGGTTGCTTTTTCAAATAGTGGCACACCGGTCGGTCTGCGAAAAGTTTCCGGCGTTAATTCGGTTGACTCTCTGCGAATCGACAGCGCTGTCGTGGTCCTGCAAAGGATAAAGTTCGAATCACATATTGACAGTGTTACTGTTGATACAACAGGTATGGGAATGGATGATAAAACGGATGATCCGAATGTTACCTTCCAGGGGCCATTTATAGTGCATGTACGCGACACAGTCGCGATAAATTTCGCAAGCCAAACTTTGCCTGCCGGAACTTATACTGGGATCAAATTCAAGATTCACAGGATGCAGGCGGGCGAGAAAGGCGAAGACAGTGATGAAATGAATCATCACAGTAATATGATGATTCCCGTCGACACATCGCTTGCCGGATCGAGCATTATAGTTTGGGGTGCCATTGAGAAAAACGGAGTGTGGCAGCAATTCACTTACAGGTATAACGATGAACTTGAGTTCAAGATAAAGGGCAACTTCACGGTTGCAAGCGCGAGCAGTACCGTGCAGGTTGCTTTGAATTTCAACATGGGATCATGGTTCGTTGACCCGTACAGCGGTGGCCTGCTGGATCCGACAAACACCTTCGGTGATAATCTTGACCTGATTAGACATGCGATAAAGATGTCCTTCGAGAATGGAAGAGGTGGAGACGACGGAAATGGTGATGGACATCCTGGTGATTAAGCGGCAATAAGCACGCACGTGTTCGCGCTGTTTGTCCTAACGTATTTGATATAAAGAGAGATGTGAACGGTGGAACTCCGGTTACCGAATAAGAAGGTGACTGGAGTTCGCCGTTTGTCTCTCATCACCTGTTGAGGCTACGATTAGGAAAGGAACAAAGAGTTTGTGGGCAGTAGAGGATTCGAACCTCTGACCTCATGCTTGTAAGGCACGTGCTCTGAACCAGCTGAGCTAACTGCCCCTGAAATAACTTGAGCGGGAGACGGGGATCGAACCCGCGACATCCAGCTTGGGAAGCTGGCGTTCTACCGCTGAACTACTCCCGCGTATTAAGTCGTCGAAATGAGGATACTCGTTCCGACACGTGCATGCTTCGCAAGCCACGGCGGAACAGAACTTGGGAAGCCGGCATTCGGACTTCACCCCGCCGCAGGCGGGGGCTGAATTACTCGCGCACTTTTATAAAATAAACAGTGAGCTTCTTCGAAACAAGGATGAGCGTCTTTTAAACTTTTTGCAATTCAATAAACAAGATTTTTTCTTAAATAAATTCTTCTGCGGCTATTGACTAATTAAGTTTAATTGCAAATATTAGGACGTAAAATTAAGAGGATTGCAAATCGAAAATTGTCACTGAATTTTTCCTTCCCAAAGCATATTAAATTCCTAAGCACATTCCTTCCAGTGTACTTCCAAAAAGGAGTTGAGTAATGAAGGCGCTTTTAGTTTATTGCGTCGTTGTGTGTAGTCTATCTGTAGCATCATTTGCCGGCACTACAGGAAAAATTGCGGGGGTTGTTAAAGATGCATCCACCGGAGAACCACTTGTCGGAGCCACCATACAAATCCAAGGCACAACGCTTGGGGCAGCAACAGATATCAATGGACGTTACTTCATCATAAACATTCCACCGGGCACGTATACGGTCCGAGCATATGCGATAGGTTACACACCGGTCTTGGAGTCGAATGTCCAGGTGAATATTGATTTGACTACGCAGTTAGATTTCTCGATGAAAGAAGAAGCGGTCGGTTTGCCTGAAGTAAAGATCGTTGCTCAACGGCCGTTGGTGCAGAAGGATGTTACCGCGTCAACTGTGACGATCACCGATCAGCAAATCCGCGCATTGCCCGTTCAAAATCTTCAAGAAGTGTTGGCGACTCAGTCAGGCGTAGTGCAGGACGCAAGTGGCGGTCTGCATTTGCGAGGTGGCAGAGCCAATGAGACTGTTTTCATTATCAACGGTGTTGAAGTAAACGATCTTTATACCGGAGGCTACGGTAATATCAATTTGAATAACAGCTCGATCCAGGAATTGCAAACGATCACGGGCGCTTTCAATGCGGAATATGGAAATTCGGAGAGCGGAATAATCAACATAACAACCAGACAAGGCTCGGATAAATTAGAGGGAAGGGTAAGTGCTTACATCGGAGACTACGTCTCAACACGCACAAACGTGTTTCAGGATATCAATATCATAAATCCTCTCAACGATAGAAATATCCAACTTAGTCTTGGCGGACCTGTGCCAGCCATTCCAAATCTAAGGTTTCATTTTGACGGCAGGTTGTTCAATACTGACGGCTATCTTTACGGGTACAGGCGATACGCCGTAAATCCTCCGCTCGATACGGTCAAAAATGATCCGTACAATTTCGGAGGTTTCGCCGTTGCTCCGGACAGCACAAGCCCTAACTTCATGCAGCGCGTTTCACTAAATCACTCGTCTGAGAAAAACTTCGCCGGCAGCCTGACCTATGACATAACGCCGACTCTGAAATTGAATCTCAACACTGTTTGGCAGAATGTGGATTACCAAACTTTCAACCATAGGATGATGTTTGTGCCGGACGGCTTGCCCCAACAAAACACGCAGAGCAATTTGATTTCTGCACTACTCAGCTATTCTTTCTCTAACAACACCTTTGCGGAATTGCAGGGTGCGTATTATTACCAGCGTTACCAGCAATATGTCTATCCCAATTACCTGGATTCGGCTTATCTCACGCCGCCGATCTATTTCTCTTATGGTTACATCCGTTTAGGGACTACGGATTTTTGGGAGTTCAGAGACCAGCGAATGTGGCAGTTGAAAGGCGACGTAACAAGTCAGGTTGACGAGCACAATCTCGTCAAGGCCGGCTTCGAGATGAAACCTTACCGGTTCTATTACAATGATTATACACCAAGCGCTTACATCCCTGATCTAACAAATAACAATCCAAACATTGTCTATTTCCACAATTATTTTCTGAGATATCCGTTTGAGGGCGCTGCATTCATCCAGGACAAACTGGAATTCAAAGAAATAATTGTGAATGTAGGATTGCGATATGATTATTTTAGACCTGACGCTCAGAAGCTGGTCAACGCCGCCAACCCGTTTGGACCCCGTGAGACTGTCGGCCCGTCGGATCAATGGAGTCCAAGGCTTGGCGTTTCTTACCCAATCACTGAAACTGCCGTGATGTATTTCTCTTACGGCCATTTTTTCCAAGTACCGCCGTATTATCTCATCTACACGAATCCAAATTTCCTCATCGAGTCAGGACGGCCGACTCAGAACCTGTTGGGCGGCGGCAATCTCAAGCCGGAAAAAACGGTTACGTACGAAATGGGATTCAAACAATCCTTCGAAGACATGTTTTCGCTCGATGCTTCGATCTATTTCAAGAATATACAAAATCTAACCGGTACCGAACTTGTCGGGACGACCGCCGCGGGCGATGAGTATTTCCAAATAGTCAACCTCGATTACGGCGACGTCAAAGGAATAAACATCAACTTCTTGAAGAGACACGTTGGAATCTTCGGGTTCAACCTGAGCTACACTTATCAGGTGGCAGAAGGTAAGGCATCCGATCCGGAGGCCGAGTTTATCGCCATTGCAAATAAGCAGCCGGTGAACAACCAGTTGGTTCCTCTCAATTGGGATCAGAGACACACACTGACCTTCACCGGAGAATTAGGATATCCGGGGAATTGGAATGTCGGTTTGGTGGCTAAATACGGCAGCGGTCTGCCTTACACTCCGACAGATGAAAAAGGCGAAATAATCCAAGGCCAGCTTCAAAACAGCGCGAGAATGCCCTCGACGTTTGATGTGGACCTATATGCTACTAAGGAACTGGAGATAATGGGTGTACACTCTGAAGTCTTTCTGAGAGTTTACAACCTGCTTGATAATCTCAATCAAATAATAGTGTACTCCAACACAGGAACAGCAACGTACAGTCTTACTTCGATCGATCCGGCAGTGACTTACGCGCTTCAACCTGCTCAATATCAGGAACAGGTTCCGCGCGGACTGGTCCCGAGCAGCTATTGGAATAACCCGTCCTATTACGCTCCGCCGCGTCTTGTTCAAGTCGGTTTGTCTGTGCTCTTTTAAATCCGTAGGAGACTAAACGCTATGAAATTTTTTAGATCATTTGTTTTAATACTAATCCTCTTCTCGACGGCCTATGTTTTTGCAGGTACCAATGATAACGGAAACAAGAAGCCAAACAAAGTCATCTTGCTCAAATATGCCGTGCAGGTTCCCGCAGATTTTTTCAAGATAATGTCTCATGCCGACCGGCGCTCCATGGTAATCTCCGGCAACAAAATCAGGACGCGAATTGCCAACTTCGGCTCTATCGGTGGGCCCCGAGCTTTCAACAGACCGAAGATCGAATGGCCTGCATTTAGCGGACGCGATTACGGTTATGAATTTGGCCCTGTAGTCGGAGCACGGATACTAAACACACTTGGAGATTCTGTATCGCTTACCGAGGACGGCATCCAGGACGGCGGTTCCGACAAGTTTGAGCCGGACGGAAGATATTTGAACACTGCAAACTCGAATGCTTTTGCCACGAGCAATGACGCAACAACTTGGCCGCCTGATTGGACCCAGTGGTTGAGTGACAGTGTCTATGCACAACCGGGTCAAGTCCTATCTGATCTGGAGACGATGTACGTTATGTCAGATCAAGACTCTACAGGAAACTTCGGAAACGTTAATCCTTTAGAGAAGCTGACACCAAATATGAAAGGACTCGGAGTCCAGGTTACCGCAAGGACTTATCAATATTCGAATGCTCTAGCCCAAAATATATTATTCTTGACTTATGAGTTGAAGAATATAAACACTAAACCGATCCCAAACGCATTCTTTGGATTTTTCAGTGATGGAAGCGTCGGCGGAAGCGATAATTTCGAGAACAATACTACTCGAACCGATCTCATAAACTCAGGCATTATCTACACTTTTGCTACCAACGGACACGGAAGCCAAACAATACCGGAATGGCAGGGCGTTACACCGGGTTGGTTAGGTGAAGTTGTTCTTCAGACTCCGACCGATGACAACGGCAAAGAGCTGGGAATCACAAGTTGCTATGTTGTCCACTACGGTAATCTTCTTAACATCCAGGACAGTCTCGTCTATCAGCAAGCAATGACTCCTAGAAAACCTGTCAGCAATCTTGCACCGTCAAACAGTTATGATGGCGACTCTATTTGGTGGCTTACTTCTGGTCCTTTCACGCTTAATCCGGGACAGACAAAGCGTTTTGAAATGGCCATTGTCCTTGGTTCCGACAGCACTAATCTCATGAGGAACATTGCTGGTGCGAGGTTGATTAAGACCGCAAATTATCAAAGCGCAAAGGCGCCGACAGCGCCAATCCTTCATGCTGTGGCGGGCGATAAGCAAGTCACCCTTTATTGGAATGACCGAGCAGAATCTTCTGTTGATCCGCTGACCGGAGCACACGACTTTGAAGGTTACAAAATTTATAGAAGCACCGATGGCGTGAATTGGGGTCAACCGATTACGGACTTAAACGGAAATCCTGTTCTTGTGAGACCACTCGCTCAATTTGACAAAGTGGATTCTTACCAAGGCGCGTTTCCTTTGGACATAAATGGTTTGCGCCCCACCGACCCAGGTTTTGACGGTGTGCATTTCTATCTTGGAGACAATAGCGGATTGGTGCATCAGTATGTGGACAACACCGTGACCGATGGCGTGACATACTACTATCTGGTGACGGCTTACACGACTGGCGACACCACTCTTCGTCTTCCTCCAATCGAAAATGGCTTGTCAATTTCTAATCTTGAAAATCCCACTGACCCGAACGCAGTTAAGATAACTCCAGACGCGCCGCCGACGGGGTTGGCTTACGGCTCTTTCTCTTTGAATAAGACCGGAGGGGTTTCCACTGTTATTCCGAATGTCTCTGTTATAGATCCGTTTAGGTTAACGGGAGATACTTACAACCTGTCATTTTTGTATGACTCTACTGGGACAAAATTAGCGGTAATAACTGATTCGAACACGGGAAAAGTCCTTGTGAGTGGAACTGATTTTTCCGGTGGAAAAGAAATTTTCGCGGATGGGTTGAGTTACGTGATAAACGATGTTTCCCAGATTTCACCGATTGATTCTCTAACAGGTTGGCGAGTTGGCAGCAGCACTTATCAGGTAAATGCGTCATTATACACACAGAATCCCAGGATAAAGAGCAGCAGAGTCCCGGCAGATTATGAAATTAGATTCTTTGATACTGTCCAAGACACCGACATCGTTTTCCACCGACCGGTGAAATTTCAATGTTGGGATATAACGAACAATATCCGGGTCAAACCTATACTTTTGACAAGCCAATACAACGTCGATACCTTGTACGCTGGTTCAACCATTGTGTTCGCTTACTCACATGACGGAAAATCTATCGATTCAACTTCATGGCAAGTTGTGTTCACACAGCCTTCCAATTTGGCTCCTGTGCCGCCGAAGGCAGGAGATATTGCTCGAATCACCATTAGCAAACCATTAGTGCCGGGCAAAGACCTGTATTCTATCAGCACTGTAAAAACCACCTCTGCCCCCAAGACGCCGAGCAGCGTGCTTGACAACATTCGTGTGGTTCCGAATCCTTACATAGTTGCCGCCGATTGGGAAACAGGCAGCACCGTTTTCAGTGGGACGCGAGGCGAGAAGATCATCAAGTTCACGCATTTGCCCGCTGTCTGCACAATAAGAATTTATACCGTGAATGGAGAATTGGTTCAGACGATTGACCACAGCAGCATCTCCGACGGCAGTGAAAACTGGAATCTTATTTCAAAAGATGGGATTGAGGTCGCGTACGGAATTTACATTTATCAGATCGATGCCCCCGGTATCGGAACCAAAATTGGAAAGTTTGCCATAATAAAGTGAATTGTATTCGGAGGTTTTTAAGATGAGCTTCAAAAGAATTTCGACATTATTGTTTTTGATGGCTTGTTTGCCTGCTTTGGCTTATTCTCAAGGTGCATCGAAAGTCGCCACAACCGCCGGTCAATTTTTGAAAATGGAACCGGGAAGCAGGGCGATGGGAATGGGCGGCGCCTTTGTCGCTCAAGCGAATGACGCTTCGTCAATTTGGTGGAATCCTGCAGGAATGGTCAGACTCGACAGAACTGAAGCAATGTTTATGCACGCAAATTGGCTTGCCGGTATAAAATACGAGTTTGTGTCGGCAGTTGCTCCGTTCGGAGACAACGCGGTTGGCGTCTCTGTTACTTCTTTGAATTATGGCCAAATGGAGGTAACCACGGTCCAGCAGCCTGACGGAACAGGCGAGATGTTCACACCGACAAGTTTGGCGCTAACAGTCGGGTACTCTCGCCGATTGTCAGATGATTTCTCTTTTGGGATTAACGCTAAGTATGTTAATGACCAAATTAAGAATTCAGGCGCTTCCGCATTTGCAATAGATGTGGGAACATTATACAAAGTCGGAATATTGTCAATCGGCGCGGCTATTTCCAACTTTGGTACTAAGATGCAGATGACAGGAGCCGATCTAAACAGAGTAATTCAGGTAGGTAATGATCCAAACGTTGTTTCGACCTTGAAAACAGTTCAATATGATCTTCCTTTACGGTTGTGTGTTGGTCTCGCGTTTCAGGTACTTCAAGACGGGATGAATAACTTGGTGCTGGCAAGCGATGTTGTTCACTCGAATGACAACTCCGAGTATGTCAATGTCGGTGGAGAATACAACTGGAATAATATTGTATCATTGCGCGCGGGATATCAGGAGCTTGGAATACCGGACAGG
This sequence comes from Bacteroidota bacterium, assembly GCA_023381615.1. Lineage (GTDB taxonomy): Bacteria > Bacteroidota > Ignavibacteria > Kryptoniales > JAKASW01 > JAKASW01. Next base: position 64,446 of record JAMCQL010000066.1, on the reverse strand, counting down.
GAAGCGGGACTTACGCTTGGTGGCGGAGTGCAGGTATATGTGTCGAACGCATTGACGATGAAAGTTGACTATTCTTACGGCGCATTTGGTCGTCTATTAAACATACAGCGCTTTACTTTTGCGCTGGATTTTTGAACAATAGAATAAAATAAAAGGAGGAAGGCAATGAAAAAATTGCTTATTACTTTAGTGGCTCTCGTACTTTCGGTCCCTATGATTGCAATGAGCCAAACCTCATGGAATTTGAATTGGAAAAATTCCAACACGGGGTCTGACACACTTTTAGGACAGATCGGTGCAGGCAGGAGCGTTCTTGCCGGGGTTGACCTGAATAAGAACGGAAAACGAGAAATTTATGTCACAGCTTACAAAGGACCTTCCGTTGCTATGTTTGAGTACGCCGGTACTGGTGACACCATGAAATTCATTCGGTTGTTTCCCGTTGCACCTGTTACCTATTCGGCGCCAAACCAGTATGAGCCCCGTGATGTGCATTGGGGGGATCTGGATGGCGATGGAAATCTTGAGCTGATTTACCCGGTAGGCAGACTAAAGGCAAACTTTCCTGCAGGTGAGAGTCAGTTCTACAGAGGATATGAAGATTGGGAATGGTCTCCAGATTCAAGTAAGTTCCTGGGTCCCTATACGATAATCGGAGATACAGGTGAGATTTCCTTTAGACCTGAGAATTTCTGGGTTGCCGATGTTGACGGCGATGGGACTCAAGAAATTATTGATCCAACATATTCTTACTATGGCGTCAACGGAAGCACTTTTACTCTTCCCGGGGAAGATGGAGTGAGAATACTCAGCGTTACTGGAACATTTGAGTCGGGATTTTGGTCAACGGTTCAAGAAAGTTATACCAAAACAGCGATCTATGCCGATCGATCTTCTACTCCTCTTGTTGCTATACCAGCAAAGAGCATGGGTGGCAACCAGACCTTCATCTGGACTTTCAACAATGGTTACATAGGACCTTACACATTTATCTTTCCCATTGTCTCTACAGGCCCTAACAGCTACTCGGCTGATACGTCAAAACAAATTGTTCTGAAAGTTAATAACAGCTATCCGCTGAAAAACGGGGCTGTCGCCGATTTTAATGGAGATGGAAAACAGGAAGTATATTTTACTCTGTTTAAGAAAGCGGCAGGGACAAGCACTACTTACCCCTCTTACGGGAACCCAAACTCCTTGTGGGTACTTGGAAACATCTCCAGTCCAACCTCTTACGATTCAACAAATAACCTCAGGATGATAGCGCAGGACACAACTACATTTAGTGCTTGGTATGGCCCTGTGGTTGCAGATAGTGTGAACAAGCGTCTTTTTGTAGCTGCTTACTATCGGGTTTTCGAGGTTGATTACAAGGGCGGTGATCCCATGGTTGCTTCGAATTACACTACACGACAAATATACTCTGAACCAGGAGATTCCGTCATAGGAAGCGGCGTTACCGGTATGCAGTATGCCGACCTTCGTGGAGACGGGAAAAAAGAATTAGTCCTGTCGTACGTTGGCGTGTCGGACAGTGCTAACAAAGCATCAGGAAATGTTAAGGTGCTGAGGGTGTTAGAGGAAACCGCCACCGGGATTTGGAAACCGTGGACAGTGATTACACCAACCGATTACAAGCTGAATCAGAATTATCCCAATCCGTTTAACCCGACGACAACGATTTCCTATTCACTTCCAGTTGCAAACATGGTGTCTGTGAAAATCTATGATGTTCTTGGCAAAGAAGTCAGGAACCTTGTTGACAACAAGATGACGAGTAAAGGAAACCACTTTGTTGTATGGGATGGAAGAGATGATCACGGCACGAGCGTAGCAAGCGGCGTCTATTTGTATTCGCTGGAATTTGGCGGGTATAAGATGACGAAAAAGATGGCTTTGCTTAAATAAAGTAGAAAACGAACACAAGGTAGGTCTGATAAGCCGCAGGGATTTTAATCTCTGCGGCTTTTTTATTTTGTGAGGCTCCTCATCGCATGATCGCGAGAGTTGTAGTTGTGCTCGTACGCTTTTAAGGTCACTTGCATTGCGACAGAAAATGGATACGTAGTACATTCTCTCACGTGGCTTCTATCTTCTTAAGGGGTTAGTATGTGCGATCAAACAAACGATGTTTGCTGCAGGCGACTGCTTGTTCCAAGAATTTCACTGACAGTTAGGAAAAATATTTTAAAGAAGAAGCAAAAAAACTTGACAATGAAATTTATTTTCTCTAACATTAATTGATTTGTTCGAGCAACCAACTAAAATTTAGTGAGGTGATTGTATTGCAGTTGCAGAGAGGCTGTACAGTCCAGAGAAAATGGATATCATAACTGGTAACTCCAAGGTTCTCCGCAGTATTAACCGGGGAATGATCCTGAATATCATACGCGAGATGGAGCCGATCTCAAGGACGGGCATTGCAAAATTGACAGGCCTTAATAAGAGTACCGTCTCAAGCATCATTTTCGAATTGTTGAATTCAGACCTAATCTCTGAGCGGGTGAGTGATGGGCAATCGGTTGGGCGTACCCCCTTAAATCTCTACCTGAAATTGAACAAACACTACGTCGGAGGCATAAACATTGACTCCTCTGTAACTCGCTTTGTGGTGGCTGACATTGACGGAAGTGTAAAGGGTACTTCGTCGATCGACACCGAGCCTGAGAATGCCGTGGAATTTGTGAACAGTTGCATCCATGAATTGATGCGGCTAGGCGAGACTCTGAATGTTGGCCGCTTGGAAGCACTTGGCGTAAGTGTTGCGGGCATTGTTGATTCGAAGAATATGATGGTGAACTTTGCTCCGAATCTGGACTGGGAGGACTTCAACATTGGAGAAGTGATCAGAACAGCTCTGCCGCAAGTTGAGAATATTGCGGTGGGAAACGACGCTAAGTCTTCCGCCTTGGCAGAATTATGGTTCGGCAATCACGAGATAGATTTGAATAATTTCGTCTTCCTATCGATTGGTCCGGGGATAGGATCGGGCATAGTGGTTGATGGCAAATTGATGACCGGTGAATATCAAGCCTCAGGCGAATTTGGCCACATGATTATCTACGAAGGTGGCGCGCCCTGTAGGTGCGGTGGCAATGGATGTTGGGAAGCTTACGCCTCTGACCGTGCAACTGTGAGTCGATACATGCAGAAGAAACATGGAACGATAGACCACACTATTGACTTCATGATCCAGGATATAATCAGCCTGGCCAAGAGTGGGGATGACCTTGCGGTCGAAGTTCTTAAGCAGACAGGGTATTATCTTGGACTTGGGATCGCAAACATCATAAAGGCTGTCGATCCGCATGCGATAATCGTAGATGGACGAACGACTCAAGCATGGGATATCATTTACCCAGAAATCATGGCTGTTGTTATGCAACGGGCTTACTTTGGAACAAAAAAGAACATAAAAATATTGCCTACTTCGATGAAGAATTCTCCCCGGTTGATGGGAGCTGCGGCACTTGCAATAGAACAGATATTCGACGGCTATAAAATAACTGACTGATTCTTTCATGATTCTTTCGTTACAAATATGTCATTATTGCAAGAAATCTGTTGTAAACCTATTGGAATATTCGACATTCAACTTTCCTAATTTAGGAGAAAATATCGAACATTGATTACTGGTTATCTTCTTCCCAAAGAAAAATCCACAGCCCAGTATAATCAGAAAAGCACTACTGAACATTAGATAAGGAGTGTGATTAATGAGTAAGCTTGTCGTATGTTGCTTTTTCATTTTGACGGTGGCGGCGATAAGTTTTGCCGGGACGACAGGTAAGATTTCTGGAACCGTTACAGATGCGAAGACAGGCGAAAAGCTTGTCGGCGTCACGGTGGTGATTGAAGGAACGAAGCTCGGCGCATCGACGGACCTCAATGGTTATTTCGTAGTTCTGAATGTCCCGCCGGGTAACTACAGGGTGAAGGCTTCGATGGTCGGTTACGCAACTACCGCCGTTGAAGACGTCCGCGTCAACATCGACGAGACCACAACTCTGAATCTGAGTCTGTCCGAAGCCGCCATAACTACTCACGAAGTGACCGTGGTCGCCACGAGACCCGTCATTGAGAAAGATGTGTCTGCAAGTACAACAAACCTGAGTTCGTCTCAAATTCAGTCGATACCTGCCGTCAACGTCACCGCGGTGATTGGGTTGCAAGCAGGCGTCCAAGGCGGACTCGTCATTCGCGGCGGCGGAAACGACCAGACCGCGTTCATGGTCGACGGATTCACCCTTCGTGATGAGCGAAACAATGCTCCGTACACCACAATAAGCTACACATCCGTCAAGGACATCCAGATCCAAACTGGTGGTTTCAATGCAGAATATGGTGATATCCGTTCAGGTGTAGTCAACGTTGTCACGAGAGACGGGAGTGCCAGTCACTACACAATAAGCTTGCTTACACGAATTGCACCTCCGCAGCAGCAGAACTTTGCGGGCGCACTCAATTCGACGGATTTCTATTATGTGAGGCCCTACATGGACCCTGCCGTGGCGTATTACGGGACTAATAATGGTGCCTGGAACGCTTACACTCAGCAGCAATATCCTCAGTTCCCCGGATGGATCAACGTATCGCAGCAGTCAATGATATCGGGAGACTCAACGAAATATCTCAGCCCTACTGCAGCCCAAAGATTGTGGGAGTGGCAGCATCGAAAAGATTTTAGCGTGCTGAAGCCGAATTACAATATAGATGCAAGCCTCGGAGGGCCATTCCCGGTTCTGAGCAAAGACCTCGGCAATCTTCGGTTCTGGGCGTCTTATACAAGTCAACAGTCGATGTATATGATTCCGCTGGCGACCGACGCCTATCGGAATTATAATGGCTCATTGAAATTGACTTCCGATGTCGGACCGGGAATGACGTTGAATCTTGAAGGGATGTTAGGCCAACAGACCGGCACGAGCAGCAGCAACGCCGGACAGCCCGGAATTTTTCAAACAAGCTCAGGCATTTCAAGTGTGTTACACCAAATAAGTTATATCGATGCTCGCATGTTCACCAATGACTATTGGGCTCCCACGAAAGTCAACTTTAATATGGTGGGAGCGAGACTATCGCAGATGCTTTCTTCCTCCACGTATTATGATGTGACCTTGCGTGAGTTCGGGTCGCAGTACCACACCGATCCGGGGGCGCTCCGGGACACTTCCCGAATTTACCAGTTTGGAAACTATTATTTTACCGACGAGGCCCCGGTCGGGTTCTGGCCATACCCGTCCAGTGCAATTGACGGAATGAGGATGAGTGTCGGAATGAGCACCGGACGTGACACCAGCAAGATCGCTGTATATAATGCAAGATTCGACTTGACGAGTCAGGTTGACCAGTATAACCAGATAAAGACCGGCATGGAGTTTAACTACACAGACAACAATGTAAACTACGGTACTGTCGATACGTATCTTCCCACAGGAACATCGAAATCGCATTGGCATACATTTCCTGTCCGCGCAGCGCTGTATTTGCAGGACAAATTGGAGTTTGAAGGGATGATAGCAAACCTCGGTGTTAGAATGGATTATTCTCACGCGGGCGGTCTCTGGTACAGCATCGACAATCCTTATTCTCTTATTTTCTCCGGGTCCGACCTGATTGGGCTTGATACCGTATCCAAGGCACCGACTAAAGACATCATCATGGTAGAGCCAAGATTAGGAGTATCGTTCCCCGTAACGGTAGATTCAAAACTATATTTCAACTACGGACATTTCTATTCCATGCCTGACCCCAATGACCTGTATCTTATTCGCAGGCTAACGGGGACTAACAACGTCAGCTTAGTAGCCAACCCGAATAATCCGTTACCAAGGACGATTGCGTACGAGCTGGGTTTCGAGCAAAGCTTGTTCAATCAATTCTTGATTCATATTGCAGGTTACTACAAAGATGTTTCAAACGAGACGGGTACCCCTAGTGGACTTGCAATCGGTAGCAGATCGTTCGGTACAGCTTACCAAAGTGCAGACTCAAAAGTGAACTATACGCTGTACACACCTAACTATTATGAGGACATCAGAGGTTTCGAGATAACCATTTCCAAGGATCGGGGCGACTGGCTGCAGGGCTTCGTGGACTATACATATATGGCAAATAGTTATGGCCGATTCGGGTTCGGCAATCAGTATCAAAGCCCGGCGGACCAGCGACAGTTTGACATAACTAACTACACGGATCTATACCAGACAAAGCCTATTCCGCAGCCGTATGCAAGATTGAACTTAGACTTTTTCACACCAAACTGGTTTGGTCCGAACTGGAATGGGATCAAACCGCTGGCAGACTGGCATTTCAATCTCCTCGGCAACTGGCAGGCGGGGCAGTGGCTCACCTGGTCAGGCGGCGGACAAATCCCAGGTATACAATACAACGTTCAATGGACAGATTATATCAACTTCGACCTTCGAATAAGCCGGGACTTCAGTATCTATGGTGTCGATTTGAACTTGTTCGCCGATATCTATAATGTCTTCAACTTCAAATACATGTCTCCATACTACGGGTTTTACGATTACAACGACTTCATTGCGTACATGATGTCTCTCCACCTGCCTGCTTCAATCGCGGGCGATTCAACAAACCGAATCTTCGGATATATTAATACCCCAGGCAACGACAGGCCCGGAGACTACCAGTCATCCAGTAAACCTTACATCAACATGCCTAATCTATGGCAATTAGCTTTTCTAAATCCGAGAACAGTTTATTACGGCATCAAATTGAGTTATGACATACCGTGAAAGGTGAGCAAAAAATGAAATTGAGAATCGAAACAGGTCATTGCGGAAAAGTGGTTGTCAAAAAAGTGGTCAATGTCATTCCCGAATGCTCTTGTCGGGAATCTTCCATTGGAGAAAGAAAAGATTCCCGCTTGGAACATGCGGGGATGACAAAGGGTTGTGGTTTTTTGGGGCAATCGCTTTGTGCCATGGTATTTACGCTCCTTTTCTTAAGCAGTTCCGCGTTCGCTCAGTACGCGACAAAGTGGATGGATATAGGATCCTTTCAAAGCTGGTATTCGAATGCAGGATGCGAATATGAAGAACAAAGAGTTTTGGTACAGCAGGATGGCGACCGATGGCCAGCAATCTATCCCAATCAAGACATGGAGGCAGCAAAAGGATTGTGGATTGGAGTGAGGAACTGGAAGGATGCGTCGGGTACCGTGTGGCCATTCAAGGTCGTACACTTTGGACCCAGATACGACGGCGATGCGTCGGAGTTTGTACCTTTGGCATTTACCACCACAGACAGGTTTCCCCTCCCCCAGGTGACTGTGGACGGGAGTCCCTCATACAATATTCCGCCCGATGTCGACAATGTAAATCCGAGTCTGAAAGAGGATCGTTTGATATACGACAGCGTGCTCACATCGATCGGCCTTACCATGGTCAGAAAAATCCTCGGATTCGGTCAGCAGTACCATGATAATTATGTAATCTATGACTACACTTTCATAAATACGTCGAACCAGCCTCTTGACAGCCTGCGTATTTTCTACCAATACCGTTACGCGGTATGTGCTGAGACTCGGTATGTGATCGGGAGAAACGCCGCAGGCTGGGGAATAGGGACTGACTGCGACACACGCGGCGACGGATTGAATCCTTCGTCTACCTTCTTCGGCTCAGATGTGCTTACGAACCAACCACCAAACAAAGACAATGATATCAGGGCACAATACTCTTGGCTGGGCAACTTCAACAACCCTTCGTATGGAAGTTTTTCGTTAACCGGAATGCCGGGTCTTAGTGTGGCTGGAGCGCCGCCGAGTGACAACATCGGAGGCCCGATTTGGGTGCAGTCTGCTGCACAACCGGGACCGCCCGCAACTGATACAACTGGCAGGCTCGGTGCCGCCCAGTTTATAGGTGTTGCGACTCTCCACGCCGACAACTCTGCCACTGATACCACCGATGATCCAGCCGAACCCACTACGACTTGCTACGTAAGTTCAGACGACCCGTTGAACTCACAGAACAGCCAATTCAATAGTACCAAGATGCAGTTGGAATATCAGCTGATGTCAATAGGCCACGGTGTGGGTTGGATCAACAGCTCAGTTTCCTGGCAGGGTCAGCGGCTTGCGGATCTAACGGGTTTGGGGGGCGATCCTTCCCGCGGCACAACTGGCGGGCTGTCTGTTGCGAACGGGTATGGACCTTACAATCTCGCTCCCGGACAAAGGATTCACATTGTTATGGCTGAAGGTGCAGCTGGACTCAGCCGTGAAGCAACTATAAGAATCGGACGCGAATTTAAGTTGGGGAAAATAACAGCTGCGCAGAAGGATGATTCTGTCTACACCGGCAGGGACTCCCTCTTCCAGACATTCAGGAGGGCTCTTGCAAACTACCATTCCGGCTATGATATACCCCAACCTCCGGCCCCGCCTTCGCTTTTCACGGTCACCTCAGGAGGAAACAAGATCGCCCTTTCGTGGACTCCTCCTGCTCCCGGTGGTCCAAAGTTGACAGGATTCAAGATCTACCGCGCGCAGGGATTGGTTGACAGCGCATACACATTACTTTATCAATGCGGCCCGAACGTCACAAGTTATGACGACCAATCTGCCATTCGCGGTTTTGATTACTACTACTACATCGTTTCGGTTGGAGACCCTGCGGATAACAACGGGGCCGGGGATACACCCGCAGGCGTAGCACTTGAAAGCAGCAGGTACTATACGCAGACTTACGACCCGGCAAAATTGCTGCGGCCCGGCGTTTCGCAGCCGGTGAAGGTTGTCTTCCAGATTGACTCAACGCACAGCAAATCAATAACCACTCTGCCGACCTATGCGGTTTATACCTCCGGCGCCAACATATTTACCGTCCAGTTGGCAAGTCTATCGTTCTTGGATTCTATTAAGACGAAAGCAATAGCGAAAATAGACACGCTGCCGAGTGGGGAAATAGATACAACCTACAAGTACATATACAGCTACACCGGAACAATCCGGTGTACGGGGACTGCCAGCCCGCCCAGTATCGGGCAGCTCGTACTTTCAAGTGCACAAGGACCGGATACCCTCTACTACTCGATCAACCAGAACCAGGAAACGCGCGCCAGTTTGAGCGACGTTATCAGGGTCGTTCCCAACCCCTACAACCTCGGATCCAACCCGAATCTGCTTCGCTACGTCGGCGAACCGAATCAGATCGGATTCCTGAATATCCCACCCGTTTGCACCATCAAGATATACACGGAGCTGGGGCAGCTAATTAAGACAATTCAGCATGCAAATGGAAGTGGCGACGAGTATTGGAATCTTACAACCTCTTCCAACCAGATCGTCGTCAGCGGAGTGTACATCGTCGTGTTCCAGACCCCAACGGGCCAGACTGCAATTAAAAAATTCGTGGTCATTAGGTGACCCACATGAAAACGGAAACTAAAATGAACAAGAAATGTCATTCTCGAACGATTCAATCGAGAAAAAGACTACTCGAAGCTTTCGAAGGAGTACGCAGTGTCATTCCCGAATGCTTTTATGCCGCTCAATTATTCTATATGAGTATGCGGCATGCCACAAGGCGGCATCGGGAATCTCATGCCGAACAAAGGAAAGATTCCCGCTTGTCCCGAAGGGATCCCGCACACTTGTATAAAATAATTGGAGCGGGAAGACGTGCGGGAATGACAAAGGGTGGTGCTTTCTCAATTATTTTCAGACGGTCTCTTACAGTCTCCGCTTTGGTCATCGCCTTCTTTTCTGTGAGTTCCTCATTCGCGCAGCAAAAGCTCGCTCAGGCAGGTATGGACTTCTTAAATGTTACTACTGATCCACGCGCTGAAGCGATGGGGGAAGCGGTAACATCTTTGGACGGCAATTCAAACTCGATGTTCTTCAATACTGCCGGAATGGCGAGGATCACAAACGCGGCGGAAATCTCCGTAGGACAAGTAGATTGGATTGCGGGCATTAAACACTTTTTCGCAAGCGCGGCGTTTGCCCCCTTTAGCGGAGAATACGGTGTTATCGGTTTCAATTTTCGGTCTGTGAACTATGGTGATTTGGAGGAGACAATCATCGCGAACAATGCGCAGGGATTTCTAGATGTGGGGACATTTTCGCCAACTGCATTCTCAGCCGGGATTGGGTATGCGAAAGCTCTAAGTGACAAGTTTTCTATCGGTGGAAACATTAACTACGTCACGCAGAACCTTGGTGCAAGCATAACGAACATCAATAGTGACGGAAGCTATGTGAAGACTGGCGAGGAGCTAAATGTTGTCTCTTTCGATTTCGGCATGCTGTATAGAACGGGATTCAAGAGTCTATCTTTTGGTATGGACGTGAGAAACTTCGCTCGCGAACTCAAATATGTACAAGAGACCTTCGGCCTCCCTCTCATTTTCAACCTCGGGATTTCGATGAACGTTCTCGATATGTGGAATATTGACAGTAAGAGTCAGTCATTGACAGTGGCGGTCGATGCCACACATCCGCGTGATTTTCCCGAGCAGGTTAACGTCGGCGCAGAATACACTTTCATGCAAATAGTATCCTTGCGCGCAGGATATATGTTCAACAACAACGTGTACGGCATTGCAGGCGGAGTTGGTGTTCATGAAAACATCGGAGGCGTCAATCTTGGCATTGACTATTCATGGACTCCTTTCACAGGCGGCTTCGCGAATGTGCAGAGGCTTTCATTCAATGTTGCCTATTAAGGAAATAGAATAATGGTACCATACTTTGCGTTTAATCTAAATTCGCTGGGAAATGCAAAATGAAGAAAACTCTTAAAGCTATAACAGCATTGATGGCGATCGCGACTCTTCTGGCGTTGTCATTGCAAATGAACGGCTGCAAGCCGGCTGAGAATCCTATTCTCTATGACCCGAACTGGAAGAGCCTGCCGCAACCCGTCGTGGACAGTTTGTCTCCCACCGGAAGTGCACTCGCCGGCATAGATACTGTGACAATTTATGGAAAGAATTTTTCAGCCGACAAGGACAGCGACGGTGTTTATTTTAATTCGATACTTATTAACGGCCCATCAATCATCAGCGCTTCTTCGAATAGGCTGATGGTGAAGGCGCCTGCAATTTCGGGAGACACCATACAAGTCAGGGTGTTTGTAATTGGAGCAGTAGATTTCAGCTCGACTGTCACTTACAGCCTTCAGGCAGCGATCAGCCCGTTCAGCAAGTTGGCCTCCGGCGAGGCCGCATACGGCATTTGCACAGGAGCCGACTCAAATCTATATGTGTCGCTTTCCAATGCCAACCTTACCGGCACTAAGGATGAAGGGATATTCAAAATAACTCCTGATGGCACGAAGACCCAATATGCCCCTCCATTAACCGGAAACGTGTATTGGTCGGCGCTTAAGTTTGGTCCGAGCGGATATCTCTACGCTGTGAAGGGAGTGAGAGCAGCATACAGGTTTGCTCCCGGCGGGGGTACCAACGCACAAATCTGGGCTTCCATTTCCTCGGGTTCGTTTTCTGATATGGACTATGACCCGAGCCATAACCTGTGGGTTGGCGGAAATAACCAGAACATTTACAGAATCATGCCGGACGCAAGTGTCAAAGGATTTCCTTTTTCCGGCAACGTTAAATCGGTCCGATACTATGACGGATATCTCTATTTCGCAGCAAATGTCGGAACGTCTCCAAGCCAAGTGTTTAGAGCACCTGTTGTGAATGATTCACTTGGGACTCCGGAAATGTATTTCGATCTCTCCAGCGATCCTACCGGCGGGAGCAACATTTACGCAATAACGTTCTCCGCCAATGGAAATATGTACGTGGGGACGGACTCTTCGGATTACTTGATAATTGTCCACCCAGGCGGGGTTGTCGAGAGACCATATTCACTGTACGTGAATAGCGGTGTGTTGAATTCGCCGTGCAAATCATTTGCCTGGATTGGAACTAATCTTTATGCAACTACGTCGTCTGGTGAACTTCTCAAAATTTTGGCAAGAAAACAAAGTGCTCCATATTATGGAATTCAATAAACTATTATTAAATCCCCCCTTGTTCCCCCCTTTGAAAAAGGGGGGACAGGCGGGATTTCAAGAGGAGGTGGTGTTAATCCAATGTTAGTTTCTTCGCGAGTCGGATAAATGAACATCCGGCCTATTTGTCACTACAAACAAATTACTTAAGGAGGTACAAAATGTTAAGGAGATTCGCACTTCTCGTCGGTTTGTTAACAGCGGTGTTTCTCGGCTCCGCTAGCGCACAGAGCTGGAAGTTTGTTAAGGTATTCCCGGACACAAACCTGACGCTTCCCAATGGCATCAACAATGGGCTCGCAGTAGATCCAGCAGGAAAGATTTGGATTGCCCCATATGCGGGATCCATCGACAGCCTTCTAAATTCAAGTACCGGGAAATACGTTTATACAAGTGATCTATTCGTGTATAACCCAGATGGTACTCTAAACCACAAATACCAGTATTTCAGCTATGGCGGGACCACCGACACTCTCACAGGCGTAGGTTATGGAATGATCACTGAGCCGGACGGCAATATTCTGCTGCTGAAGAACAGCCTTACCCTGCGCCGGATCAACTACAAAGACGGGACTGAGATGGCGAAGATTGTAAACCCAATCCCAGGGTATTCAAAATCATGTGCAACCCCAGCAGAGGATGCGGCAGGTGAAATCTTCTTGCAGCCCGTCGTGCCGACTACAGGCGTTGGACCCATAGCCCTTGCGTCCGATTTTTCATCCGTCCTGATATCGATCGACACAAGCACATATGGTAACTATGCCAGGAACATCCAGGTTACTCCCAATGGAAACGATGTCTATGCCTTCCACATAGGCAGGGGGACCTTTCATTATCATTCAGCCAATGGAACGATAGGACCATATGCTTTGGTCGACACCTTATTCGACAGTCTGGTCGTAGAGAGTGCCGCATGGCAACCTGGAACCGGTTGGCTCTGGGTGAGTTCGGGAAACGTTGTGAGCGGTATGCCTGGCGCACCGTACTCGGGATACGCGTGGTACGGATTCGACATGACAAACCCTGATAAACCTGTATTGAAGGACAGCGTGCTTTGGAATGGGTCTGTTTCCGCCGATCCAAGGCCCAGGGGCATCGCGTTCAGTCCGACTGGTGACACTGTTTACGTCGGGGCTTTCAACGTCAGCAAGGGGTTCCTCCAGATGTTTGTAAGAACAGGGACGCCTGTGGTGGAACCGCCGCACAACGTGCCAATGCAGTATTCACTCTCGCAGAACTATCCGAACCCGTTCAACCCATCCACGAAGATAGACTATGCTCTGAAAGAAACCGGAAAGGTTTCTATCATCGTGTATGACGTTCTCGGAAGGGAAGTCACAACACTGGTCAACGGTGTGCAATCCGCTGGACAGCATTCGGTCACATTCAACGCGAACAACCTGCCGTCTGGTGTTTACATTTATTCCTTGACAACACCTGATGGATCACGACTCGTCAAGAAAATGATCTTGATGAAATAATTTTACTCACCTCCTTCTCCGAAGGAGTCCTTCGGACAATTCCCCCTCTCTATGAAATAGAGAGGGGGACAAAGGGGGAGAGTTCAATTGCGTCAAAGTTTACCAGATAGCGGGAAGAAGACGCGTCAGGTATATTAATTGTGCAAAATAATGTGAGACGGAAGATCGAGTAGTTTTTACAGGTCTTTTGTTTTAGCCGTGCAGTAGGGAAAGACCCGGCTAACATTACTTCGCTGTAATATCGTGTAGCATAACTGAAAGGAGAAGTCGTGCTTCAAATCCTTAGAAGTTACTCGATGAGATTATTAATGAAACGACTTTTGTTTATGCTGCTGACGGCAACTGTTGTTCTTGGTCTGTTTATTCCAGCCGCTCACTCGCAGGTGAAGCTGGCGCAGACCGGATTTGAGTTTCTAGATGTCGGCACAAATGCCAGGGCAACAGGAATGGGTGAAGCGTTTACAACAATCAGCGGATCATCGGAAGCAATATTTTACAACCCTGCCGGGATTGCCACTATTCGATCCTTTGTGGACCTAGGTGCGAACCAGATGAATTGGATTGCTGATATCAAGTATTTCTCCGGCTCCGTTGCATTTGCCCCTGGCGGAGGAAGATACGGCGTGTTAGGACTAAGCTTTGTCAATGTCAACTACGGAGAGTTCAAGTTTACTAGTGTCGCGAACAACGAGCAGGGCTATGTGGACATCCAAGGATATCCGGAGCCGTACGCTTATGCTGTCGGCCTCGCCTACGGGAAAGAGTTGTCGGAACAGTTCTCTGTCGGCGGAGAGGTTAAATTTGCAAATCAAAACCTCGGTTACAGCCTGGTTCCTGTATACAATCAGGTGATAGTAGATTCCGTTTTGACGACGGACACAACCTACGCAATCAAAGACTATTCTCTCAATGTTCTGGCGTTTGATTTCGGGACAATCTATAAAACAGGGCTGAAAAGCCTAGCTTTCGGAATGTCCATCAGCAACTTCTCGAGGGAGATCGCGTATGAGCGTGAGAGCTTCCAGCTTCCCCTCACATTTAGATTCGGGATCTCCATGAACCTAATGGATCTCGTCCCTGACATGGAGGACAATAACTCATTTGTTGTTTCCATCGACGCGGTTCACCCGCGTTCATATTCTGAGTTTCTCAACATTGGCGGCGAGTATGTTTTCATGAACACGCTGGCTCTGCGTGCAGGGTACGTCACCAACCAAGATGACTATGGACTCACAGTCGGCGTCGGCGTGCATAAGTTCGGCTTTGCGTTCGACTATTCCTTCACGCCTCATAAAATCTTGAACAACGTTCATAGACTTTCAGTGAGGTTTTCGTTATGATTTGTCCTCTTACAATAGATAAGTATTTTTATTTAAATGCTATGCAACAGTATCCCAATCCCATGGTGCGGTATAGTAGGATGTTTTAGAAGTAATAACTACTTCGCGGCGTGAAGTTATATAAAAGGAAAAGTCCGAAGGACTGAAATGATTGTAGAAAATAAAATCCATTAAAGTTTGAACCCTGAAAGGGTGATATTATGGCAGGAACGTTTTCACAAATTTACATTCAGGTCGTATTTGCAGTTAAGGGAAGAGGAAACCTTATTTGTAAACAATGGAAAGAAGAATTAAACAAGTATATTGCAGGCATCATCAAAGGCAAAGAACAAAAGTCTATTATTGTGAACGGAATGCCTGATCATATTCACGCATTCATTGGTTTGCGTCCATCAATGGCGATCTCCGATTTAGTTAGAGATATAAAAAACAACTCAACAAATTTTGTAAATGAAAATGAATTCGTGCAAGGAAAATTTTCTTGGCAAGATGGATATGGCGCATTTTCGTATTCACGTTCTCAAGTTGAAACCGTCTTCAACTATATTTCGACTCAGGAGAGACATCATAAGAAGAAAACATTTCGAGAGGAGTATATCGCTTTTTTAAAGAAATTTGAAGTGGAATACAATGAGAAATATTTATTTGAGTGGATTGAATAATAATATCACCCCATCGGGGTTTGGAGGTTATTGTGATGATAGGTTCTACAGTAATATCATGCCTTCGGCATTTCATTTTATCCCGAAAAGGGCAATAGTATCCCAATCTCGGACTGCGGTGTAGGATGTTTGAAAGTAATAACTACTCCGCGGCATGAAGCTATGCAAGGAGAGGAGTTTAAGAATGAAGAATGTGCCAGTTTTATTAATTATGATAATGTCTGGCTTCTCTGCTCTCGTCTTCGCGGGAACAACGGGAAAGATTGCGGGTAAAGTAACCGATGCAGAGAGCGGCCAACCGCTGCCTGGGGTGACCGTCATGGTCGAAGGGACATCGATTGGAGCATCTACGGGTATCGATGGCTCATACGCAATTCTGAACGTCCCACCAGGCACATATAAGGTCAGGTTCAGCATGATGGGTTATGAGAAGACCATTGTCGAAGGTGCAAGAGTTGAAATAGATCTGACCTCCACGATCAACGTACAGCTGCGTCCAACGGCTCTGATCACGGGAGAAATTGTCATTACTGCACAGCGCCCGGTGGTGGCAAAAGATGTCTCAAACAGTGTATTTAATATTCAGACAAAGAATGTCGAGACAATGCCGGTTCAGACCATAGCAGCTGTTCTTGATTTGCAGGCCGGGATTCAACAAGGAAGCAGCGGCATCCTCGTGCGTGGCGGAGGTGCGAACCAAACTATCTACGTGGTTGATGGCTTCAGACTTAACGATGAACGGTCGAACATTCCTTATGCCGCAGTCAGCTTGTCCTCGGCGCGGGAGATTCAAGTTCAGACAGGTGGTTTCAGCGCTGAATACGGTAACGTTCGCTCCGGTATTGTAAACGTCATAACAAAGGATGGAGATCGGAATCGTTATGGCGCCACAGTAAATGTCAGTTATGGGCCACCGCAGCAAAAGCATTTCGGTCTATCCCCCTATGATCCGAATTCATATTATAACCGCCCGTTCACCGACCCCGCTGTTTGCTGGACCGGTACAAATAATGGGGCGTGGGATCTATACACACAGGAGAGTTATCCCGCATTCCAGGGCTGGAATGCCATTGCCCAGAAGACACTCCAGGACAATAATCCTGCGAATGATCTCACCCCGACAGAGGCTCAGAAGCTATGGGAGTGGCAGCGACGCCGGGCAGGCGATATCACCAAGCCAGATTACACTATCGATGCAGGTTTCGGGGGACCTGTTCCTTTGGTCGGACAACAACTAGGCAATCTCCGCTTTTACCTCTCCTATTTCGCTGAAAGGGATATGTTCGTAATTCCCCTTTCCCGCGACGCATACACCGATAATCACATAGAATTAAAACTCAATTCTGATGTCACGCCAAACATGAAGCTCACCATAATGGGTATCTACGGAGAGAACAATTCTGTTTCCCCGTATGAGTGGACAACAGCGCCCACTGGTTACCTGATGAGAAGTCAGTCTGAAGTGGCCGACCTCCTCAGTAGCACCGACGGGATGAACGCTTTGTATATGCCAGGCCGGTATAGCCCAAGCTCGGTCTATCGGTACGTGATCGGCGCTTCGCTAACGCATGTGTTAAGCCCCACAACCTTCTACGACATATCAATCCAGCGCAACCAAAGCCGGTACAACACATTTCAGACAGCCACTCGCGATACATCAAAAATATACCAGCCGGTGCCAGGGTATTTCGTTGACGAGTCACCGTATGGTTACTGGGGCTACAGCACGGGAGCCATCGACGGTGTCATGAGCATGGGAGGATGGATGAACTTGGGTCGTGACAAGAGCGTAAACTCGACCACCTCTCTGATATTCAGCATTACCAGCCAGTTGGGCCAGTATAATCAAGTTAAGTCCGGTTTCCAGTTCTATTACGATGACCTGAATATCAATTCTGGAACCTACAGCCCGTCGATGTCCACATGGACAAGGAGTCTGGTATACCACATTTCGCCTTACCGACTCGGGGGATATGCTCAAGACAAACTCGAGTTTCAGGGTTTCATCGCAAACCTTGGGGTCAGGCTCGATTATTCCAATCCCAATACAGATTACTATAATCTCGATCCTTACAGTGCACTCTTCAGCGCCGGACAAGGGAATCGGCTTGAGCAAAAAGCTCCGCAGCAGAAGGCCACTCCAGATCTCTATGTCAGTCCACGGCTTGGTATCTCGCATCCCATCACAGAAAACTCAAAACTATATTTCAATTACGGACACTTCGTCTCCGAGCCATCGTCATCGTACAGGTTCCTGATTCAGCGAGAGTCCAATGGTCAGGTGGACTACATGGGTAATCCGGATATGAACTACGAGAAAACAATTGCGTATGAGCTTGGCTATGAGCAGAATGTTTTCAACGAATTCCTCTTGCATCTAGCGGCATACTATAAGGATGTATCTGACCAACCCGGCTGGATTCTCTACCAGAACATCAACACTTCGGTTAACTACCGTGAAGCGGCGAGCAACAACTACGCGGACATCCGTGGTTTCGAAGCGACATTATCGAAGATCACCGGAGGTTGGATAAGGGGGTTCATCAATTATACTTACGATGTAGTAACATCGGGATACTTCGGCGTGACTCAATACTACCAGGACATAAACAAGCAGCGGGCTTATCTTATGCTAAACCCTCAGCAGTCGAAGCCTGTTCCTCAGCCGTATGCCAGGGCTAACATTGAGCTCGTCACGCCGGAGACATTTGGTCCAAACGTGATGGGCATAAACCCGCTTGGCGGCTGGAGTCTCAGCCTCCTTGCCGCTTGGCAATCGGGGGCCCATACTACCTACAATCCCACTAATACACCGGGAGTGGCAAGCAATGTTCAGTGGGTTGATTATTACAATGTTGATATGAGACTGGCGAAAGATCTCCGAGCATTCCCTGTTCGCGGGATGGATTTGCAGGTCTACATGGACATCACGAACGTATTCAACTTCAAATATCTCAATCAGGCGGGCTTCGTGGATACGTACGATTACCAGGATTATTTAGCTTCACTCCGCTTCCCATGGGAAGATGGGATTCAAAAAGGGAATGATCGGATTGGTGATTACCGTCCGTCGGACGTGGCATACGATCCGCTCCAACCCAACCCGACCAACGATCCGGCGATCACCGCCGCAAATAACAGGAGAATGGCGACGAAATCATACATAAACATGCCGAATGACGCATCTGTGACATTTCTTAACCCTCGCCATTTCAGTTTCGGCATCAGAGCTACTTTTTGATTTTACGCCATGATAAAAGGAAGACTTATAATCCGGAAAAATTCATAAGGGATTTCCAAATTGGTATTAGCAAAGGAGATCCAGGGAGTCACAAAAGCCATGATGAAGGCCCACAATGTACAGTGCATTTTTGATCCACCTCACCCTAGCCCTCTCCTACAAGGAGAGGGAACGGGAATTCCTTCCTCTTGTAGGGAGAGGTCAGGATGGGGTGAGCTGGTTAGAGACAATCATGATAGATATGATCCCAAACATTTTTGGTCTATTGCATTTTGGGGAATAATGCTTCGCTCACACAAATGCTTAGTTGCTCTTGTTACTGCAGTTTGTTTGCTATTCGCCGCTCATCCGTTGTCGGCCCAGTTGACAGGAACTGAGACACGATATATCCGGGTTGGTTCGCTTCAGAGCAAGTTCACTGCTATTGGTGCGGAGAGAGCCTGGAACAACGTCTACTACGAAGGACTGACCTGGCCGTCGGATTATCTCTACCAGGACAACGCCGTCATCGAAAGGACGTGGATCGGTTCTCAGGATTTCACCGACTCTTCCGGACAAAAGTGGCCTAACTACTGTGCTGCTATTAACATGGCCTATGCCGGGGTTTCGGTCTTCCCGACCGAGCTGAAGGAAACGGCAAAATTTGCCAACCCTACGGTTTACGTGGACGGAGTTAATGTCAGCGCTCCATACAGTGGAGATGTTGACAGTATCGATGCGAATCAGATAGCAGACCGAATTGTCACAGACGTGGTGAATACCTCGATGGGTATCACGATGACCAGGCGCGTCCTTGGTTTCAGCCAGCAGTACCATGATAACTACTTCATCATAGAATACACTTTCAAGAATACGGGTTTCGTCAACTCCACAAACCAAAAGGTGCTCAATGTGCCTGTCAAAGGATTCCGGTTCGGTTTTATGAATCGTTACAGCGTCTGCCGTGAGGGTGCGGATAAGATGGGTTACGACCAGGAATATGGGAAGCATAGTTGGACAACAAGACGCGGTGAAGACTATGCCCAACATGCAAACGAGCTCTCAAGTCTCACCGAGTCAAGTCCCATCCCTGAATGGCTCCGTGCCGGTTTCGAGTGGACTGGACAGAGAGATGAAAATTCGTATGACAACATCGGCTCGCCGGATGGTGCCTTTTCGGGTGCCGGAACCGGCAGGTTGTGTTCTCCTCAATTCGCCGGCATTGTGACTCTTCACGCAGATAAGACGACCGCCGATAAGACAGACGATGTAGACCAGCCATGTGTCCTGGGCTGGCATGCCGGAGATACGTACCCGAGCCTCGGAGACATGTCACCGTCTACAGCCCCACGACAGGCTGACTGCTACGCTCTATTGAGCGGCATTCCGTACAAGGGCATGGGCAACGACACTGCGAGGTTCTACGAGCAATATAGCTCCAGCTTCAGAGATCCATGGAAAGTCCATGGTGACGGCGGCGGAACCGGAATGTGGATGGCGTATGGACCGTGGGATATCAACCCGGGCGACAGTGTTAACATCGTGATTGCCGTAGGGGTCAGCGGGTTAAGTCGGCAGATGTGCTGGCAAATAGGCAAACGATGGTGGCAGGCATATAAGAATTCAAGTGACAAGGGTCCATTTACACTGCCGGACGGATCAACAACCACAGATAAGGATGTTTACAAGGATACTTGGGTATACACCGGAATGGATTCTATCATGCTGACCTTCAGCCGAGCCGTACGAAATTATGACCTTGGGTATAATATTCCGGAACCGCCGCAACCACCTCCGATATTCAATGTCACCTCAGGTGGCGACCGGATCAGTCTCACCTGGGGCCATAGCCCTTCCGAAAGCAGTCCTGGGTTCGGCGGCTACAAGATTTTTCGTGCGGTGGGCACGCCTGACACAACATTCGATGAAATTGCCACGCTGCCTCCAGGCACCACTCAGTTCGACGATGTTACGGCTCAAAGAGGTTTCTCATACTATTATTACATCTCAGCTTTCAGCGATGGAAGCAACAACACTTCTGGCCTGCCAAACCCGACAGGGCCGTTGCTGAGCAGCAGATTCTACACAAAAACCAACATAGCCGCATATCTCCGACGACAGGCTGGTGGAAGTCTTTCGGACATCAGGATTGTACCCAACCCGTACAACATCAGATCCGCGCAACTGCAATTCCCAGGAGAATCTGACAAGATCATGTTTCTAAACATTCCAGGCCACTGCATCATCCGGATTTACACTGAGAATGGGAATTTGATCAAGACAATTATCCACGACAACGGAAGCGGAGATGAAACCTGGCTATCAAACACTTCCTCAGGTCAGGTCGTCGTGAGCGGCGTGTACATAGTCCATTTCACGGTGACGCAGGATTACACCGACCCGACGACTGGCCAGCTCAAATACCGGAAAGGTGATACGGCGTTCCAGAAATGCATAATCATTCGATGATAGATCAACTTTGCCGTTGTTGCCGGGAGGAACTGCCGTTATCTCCTTTGCACCAAATCCAAATGCATTGAGGAAAGCAACATGAAAAGGATTTTTGAAACCGCTGTTGAGTTGTCCGCTGTTTTATTGTTTGCCGTCATTTCCTTGAATGTGAATGGCTGCAAGCCGCAGACGACGCCGAGTCTCTACGATCCAAGCCAGCAGTACCTGCCGAACCCTGTTGTCGATAGCCTCTCTCCTTCCGGAAGCGCACTCGCCGGAATCGATACGGTTACGATCTACGGTAAGAATTTCTCCTCCGATGTCCAGCAGGAACTGGTTTTCTTCAATTCAACCATTGTCCCTATTGTTAGCGGAAACGCAAATAGAATTATAATAAAGGCGCCTGCGACACCCGGGGACAGTATAGCCGTCAGAGTTACCGTGAATGGCGCTTTGCTCTACAGCCCAATTGTTGTATACAAACTTGTAGCTGGCATCTCTCAGTTCGGCAACCTCAAGTCTCCTCAAGTTGCTTATGCCGTCTGTGAAGGGCCCGATTCAGCATTATACACGGCGATTTCTTCAAACGGTGTCGACAGGGGGATCTTTAGGACAACATCCGCGGGGATAAGTCAGTACGCTCCCGCAACATCTGGAGCGATTGGCTGGAACGGGATGAAGTTCGGCAGCGGAGGATATCTTTATGGGGTCAGAGGAAATAGGGCGATCTATAGATTCGCTCCCGGCGGCGGCAGTAATGCCCAAATCTGGGTCACCATTTCTTCAGGCTTGTTTCTTGACATGGACTTTGATCCGAACCAAAACCTCTGGGTTGGAGGAAACAGCCAGTATATTTACAGAATAACGCCCAGTGCAAGCATCAAAGGGTTTCCCTTCTCCGGAAACGTTCGATCCGTCAGATACTACAATGGATACCTCTATTTCGCGGCAAATGTCGGAACGGCTCCAAGCCAAGTTTTTAGAGCGCCTGTTGTGAATGATTCACTTGGGACTCCGGAGGTTTATTTCGATATCTCCAGCGATCCTGCCGGCGGAAGCAACATTTACGCAATAACATTCTCTGCTGACGGAAATATGTACACTGGCACAGACTCTTCAGATTATTTGATAGTTGTTCACCCCGGCGGATTCGTCGAGAAACCCTACTCATTGTATGTGACGAGCGGTGTCTTGAATTCGCCATGCAGATCATTCGCCTGGATTGGAACTGATCTTTATGCCGCAACCTTGTCTGGTGAGCTTCTCAAGATTGTGGCAAGGAAGCAAGGTGCTCCATATTATGGGTTACAATAAATCGGTTGCAATTTGCACTCATGAAAGAAGAGGGAAGTATGGAGATCAAAAGATGAGATACTTATTACTTGTCTTGCTTTTCGTCGAAACTTCCTTCACAGGTGTTTCTTCAGCGCAGCTTTCAAATTCCCGAACAGAACGATTCGGAAGCCGAACATCACAGGATCTGATTTTCGGTTTAGCTCCGCCCAAGCGTGAATTGCGTGGTGCATGGATCGCAACCGTGGTAAATATCGACTGGCCTTCTCAACCTGGGCTGCCATCATCTCAGCAGCAGGCACAACTCATAAGCATTCTCGACCAGTTAAAGTCGATGGGGATCAACGCCGTGTTTTTCCAGATACGTCCTGAGTGCGACGCACTCTACCAATCGAGCATTGAGCCCTGGTCGTATTGGCTTACCGGAAAGCAAGGGCAGCCACCCATTCCTTTTTATGATCCGCTCCAGTTTGCAATTCAGGAAGCACACAAACGGGGGATGGAGCTTCATGCATGGTTCAATCCTTATCGAGCGCTTAGAGATACATCTCAGGTGTACGACGTGCCCGATTCAACGCATGTCACAGTCAGACACCCTGATTGGATTCTGAAATTTGGAAAATTGAAAATACTCAATCCCGGTCTTCCTCAAGTCAGAGATTACATTACATCCGTGATCATGGATGTCGTTCGTCGCTACGATATTGACGGCGTTCATTTTGACGATTACTTCTATCCTTATGAAGGAATCACAACACAGGATACAGCTGCTTTCAGGCTTTACAATCGCGGCTTCACCGACATCGGTGACTGGAGGCGGGACAATGTAAATCTTTTTGTGAAAGAAGTTCACGACAGCATTCAGGCTGTGAAGCCATGGGTTAAATTCGGCATCTCCCCATTCGGAATATGGAAAAGCGGCGTGCCGTCGGGTACATCCGGTTTGGATGCCTACAGCGTCCTGTACGCCGACGCCATGACATGGCTCCAGCGAAAGACAGTTGATTACCTCGCGCCGCAGTTGTACTGGCCGAACGGCGGCGGGCAGGATTACGCTAAGCTCATGCCATGGTGGGCAGATTCCGCTGCGGCGAACGGGAGACATATCTATATTGGGCAGGCCGCCTACCGGATTCCAAACTGGACTAGCGGTGAAATGGAAAGACAATTGATTCAAAATAGGTCCAATCCTGATGTCCAAGGATCGATTTTTTTCAACACGACAAGTCTCACTAGTAATTTAGGAAACTTTTCTGATTCACTGCGGCAGTACTATTACAGGTATCCCGCACTCGTACCAAGCATGGGATGGAAAGATGTGATTCCGCCGAATGCGCCGCAAAACTTGCGATACCAACAGATTGCTTCGGCTCCTCCCCAGCTCTATTGGGATGTACCAGTTACCGCTTCGGATGGAGACACCGCCTCCCGTTATGTTGTCTACAGGTTTAATCATTTCCCGCAAGCGGGATCTTCGACGGGTATCTCTTCTGCAGACATTGAAAGTGCACAAAATATTTTGTCAGTAGTTGGAGTTGCGAGCAGCAATCCTGTGATCCCTTCGGGCAGCGGTCCGTATTATTATACAGTTACCGCTTTGGACAGGAATTGGAATGAAAGTCAGAGGGGCAAGGTCATTCCTGTCTATTCACCGTCGGTTCCTTTGCTGGCTTCTCCTTCTAACAATTTCATGAATGCTCGAGATACGACCGTCTTGCAGTGGCAATCTCCGCCGCTCACGGCATCTTATTCCCTGCAGGTTTCTGCAGACTCCACTTTTTCTCAAAATCTTCTCGTGAATCTGACGGGTATTACCGATACTTCATTTGCAGTAACAGGAATGAATGGGCGGCAAAAATATTTTTGGAGATTATCGGCAGGGAACGCGGGCGGCAGGAGCGGTTATTCCGATGCGTGCTCGTTTACAACTGGTTTCCCGATTGCCCCTCTTCTTGCTGGTCCAGCTAACCTTCTTACGAATGCACCTTTGCTCCCTGTGTTTACATGGCACCCGACAAATATCACCGCAAAGTACAGATTGCAACTGTCAAAATCGGTGGACTTCAGTTCACTCGTGGTTGACACCACAATAGCTTCTCCCGACACTTCTCTCACGATGGTTGATTCTCTGAGCGCCTATACAATTTACAATTGGAGGGTAAGCTCGGGAAACCCTTACGGATTCAGCTTATGGTCGAGTGCCTGGAGGTTTAGGACGGCTGCGCCTACATGGGTTGCCTCGACCGGTGAAACCCCGACGCAATTTGGTCTACTGCAAAATTACCCGAACCCGTTTAATCCGACAACAACAATAAAGTTTCGAGTTGCGAGCTCTGGGTTTGTGAGTTTGAAGGTATACGATGTTCTCGGCAGGGAAGTGGCTACGTTAGTGAACGAGCAGCGAAACGCAGGAAGCTACAGCGTGACATTTGATGGAAGTAAATTGCCGAGTGGTGTGTATTTCTACAGGCTGGCAGTCAATGGATTTATGAGCACGAAGAGCATGGTACTTGTAAAATAACGACAAAGTGCGACTCACTTATGTCGGTTTCCGAAACATCGAGGTTTACGTGATAAGTGAGTCGCACATTAGCTACTCTTCTTTCATTCCAAAAGACTGGGCATCTCAAGCAGCGGAGTGCTGTTTCTTGTCAGTCTTGATGAAACGGGATTTCGTTCTTAGGTTAACATTAACCAAAAAATCGAAAGGAGGAATCACATGCGCAATACATTCAGATTAGCTAACTCTTTTATCTTCATCCTTGCGATAAGCTGTATCACATATTCTCAGGAAGCCGAGTCGTACAAATCGAGCCAGAGTAAGGTCATTAAGGATGACGTTCTCGGTATTTCGTTTCCGGAAATAGGCAAAGTGGAAAAAGTGGACAGCTCGAGCTACAGGATGATACTCAATACCACAAATGAGGGATCTCGCGTTTCACCGGTCGCGCGGATTTCGGTATCGAGCAGGCTGTTTGTCGATTTACCCGGGAGCTATGGAGGAAGACTGTACCTCGATAGTCCGAGAGCTCGCCGTCTACTGAAGAACAATGTTTATATCGATACGATTGAATCAGGTCCGGTGAAATTTACCCGTCAATATTGGACCGTCTATGCGGGCATGGGAACCTGGGAATGCGTAGTAAACTGCTATGCACGTGAATCGAGTAACTACTATATTATCTCGCTTTCAAAAAATGTGACCGCGGGTAAACCTGGAGAACACGTTGATGGGAAACAATTGACCGCCGGCCAAATCAAAGCCCGGCTCCTATCATCACTCAGGGATACATCGAACGTCATGGTACAGCAGTTTAACAAGCTGGTAACTTCATTCCAGATCAATAGGTAAACAAAGAGGAGCCGCGGTGATGAGAAACAAATTTTTTCACATTTTAACCGCCACGGTGATCGTGGCGTCCTTTCCATTCGTACAATCAAGCGGTGGGCAGGTTTATGCTCAGGATTCCCTTCCAATCCAAGCAAAGGGCATGTGGATTTGGATGTTGTGGGCTGCAAATAACGGCAACCTCAATCCGGTGATCGACAAACTAAAAAGCACAGGCGTGACGTGGGTCGTCGTAAAAATGGGTGATGGCGACAGCTACTACAACAAATCCGGTAAAGCGCTTTACAATTGGGCGCAAACATACGGCGGCATGGACAGCGTTGTCGGCATTTTTCATAAAAATGGAATAAAAATATTTGCATTTCAGTACGTCTATGGAGTTCCAAATCATTGGGGGGTTGCGGGGACGTCGGAGTCGGGTGTCGCGAACATGATACTCGGCGTTAAAGACATTGATGGACTTCTCGTTGATGCCGAAATACAATATGACACATTAACGAATCGTGTCGCCGCGGCACAGGCGTATCTTGACACCATTCGAGCCTACCATCCGAATAGTTTTCTTGGCCTTACATCTTGGGCGCGTATTATTGGGCACAACACATTTCCGTGGACAACATTTCTTAGTGGCGTCCAGGTCAACATGCCACAGACATATTGGGCGGCAAGACCTACAACCCCGCAAAATGAACTTGGTCTCATGAATGGCCAGTTCGCCTCGTTTACACAAACCTGGGTCAGCCAGGGAGACAGTGCGGCGGACAAACCGATTATGCCGATTGGGCAAGGAGAATACTTCGGTTACGGAAATAACATACAGCGGGGCGACATTAGCAGTTTTTGCAACTTATCGCAGCAGATGTATCACTACGCTGGCGTCAGCCTTTGGGAGTATGCTCAGATTGATTCACCGTTTGTCTGGGACGAGTACTCGTCAGCATGGCCGCTGACTCCCGTTTCACAAGCACCCGCCACTCCAAACGATTTCGATCTTTCTCAAAATTATCCAAATCCGTTTAATCCGACAACAACAATAAAGTTTCGAGTTGCGAGCTTTGGGTTTGTGAGTTTGAAGGTATACGATGTCCTCGGCAGGGAAGTGGCTACGTTGGTGAATGAACGGATGAATGGGGGAAGTTATGTCGTGACATTTGATGCGAGCAAATTGCCGAGTGGTGTATATTTCTACCGACTCATTGCCGGAAACAACACTGCAATCATGAAAATGGTATTGATTAAATAACGACAATTGTCGTAGTAGCAAATAGTGCCTGAGCAATTCTTTCCTTACGGCAGGCAAATCTTTCCCAATATCGTCGGCCTTTGCGCCCCTGTAACCCGAGGTATGTTTGCGGAATTTCCTGAGACCGTCTCATTCGCGAGTACCGCAAAACAGATGGCTTCCTTTGCATCGGATGAAATCCCCAAAGACTCTGCTATTCCGACTTT
Source organism: Bacteroidota bacterium (assembly GCA_023381615.1). Classification (GTDB taxonomy): domain Bacteria; phylum Bacteroidota; class Ignavibacteria; order Kryptoniales; family JAKASW01; genus JAKASW01. The sequence goes on along the minus strand of JAMCQL010000066.1, from coordinate 37,205 downwards.
CGCTGGCGCAAAATATCGCTGGAGTGAAGTAAGCATGTATCTATTGTGCGCGCCACCGCCGCTGACGAACAGCTCGTCTAAGCCTCCATTGTGTCCTCCGGAGGCAGCAGGCTCGCTGAGGCGAGATCCTGTGAACAGGAAGCGATTATAGTTGTCATAGACCGACTTCGCCGTGAATTCACTGACAGTGGCGATGATGTCTTCCTTGTCGTACTTCCTAAATTTTTCAAGAATGTCTGCAATGTACGGTTTTCCATAACGCTCCCGGCCTGTTGATTTTGGTGGAACACTTTTTACAAATCCGTCTTCCATCAGGTAATCCATCAAGTCTTCGCGTACTGTTCCCGAAAACGCTGTCTCCCCGTCCTCATCGTAATCTTTGTTGTAGAGTAATTTCATGAGTTGATCGACAAGCATGTTTCCCGGACCGGTGTCGAATGCCAGTACGTCGCCTTCTTTGCATCCTTTGGGTAAATAAGTAATGTTTGCGATTCCCCCAATATTCAAAAGGGCGCGCGATACTTTGTCGGAACGAAAAAGTAAATAATCGAAATAGGGAACCAGCGGCGCCCCTTGTCCGCCAAGCGCAACGTCGCCAACCCTGAAGTCGCCGATTGTGATTACTTCGGTGAGTTTGGCTAAGACGGACGGGTCTCCGATCTGAAGCGTTGCACTGACCTTCTTGCCAAACATTTCAATGTTTTCCGGCAAATGATGGATCGTCTGTCCATGTGAACCGATTAAATCGATTTGGCTAAGCTCTACTCCCGCATGTTTGCATAACTCTTTTACAGCGTCTGTATAGAGTTGTGCTATCAGAAAATTCAATCTGGTAATATCTGCAACGTCGCTCGTGCCGACCTGGGAGTTCCTCAAAACAAATTCCTTGAAGTGCGGGGGGAAGGGAACTGTTACAAAATCAACTTGATGAATTTTTGTGTTAATACCATTCCCTTGAATCTCAACAAGCTCGGCATCAATCCCGTCTACACTCGTGCCGCTCATCAGCCCGACGACTAACTTCTTCTCTTTTTGACTCAATTCCAAAAGCTGCTTCATTTTAAATTCCCATTGGACTAAATTTCGTTATGAAAAAAACGACAACAAATAAAGAGTTACTTCTCGGTGCGCACATGTCCGTGGCAGGCGGATTATACACCGCTTTCGAAAGAGCGGAGCGCGTCGGCTGCACGGCGATTCAAATCTTCACAAAAAATTCCAATCAGTGGAATGATCCTGTTATTTCAACTGAAGACATAGCAAAATACAGAGAGGGAAGGAATAAATCAAAAGTGCAGATTGTCGTCTCTCACGATTCTTATCTCATTAATCTTTGCGGCGCAAACGACAAACTGCTTGAGAAATCCAGGGAGGCATTTGTTAAAGAAATCAAACGATGCGATGCTCTGGAGATAAGACACTTGATCTTCCATCCGGGCGCTCATACTATTCTGGGCAGAAAAGAATCGCTCAGGTTAGTTGCCGATTCATTGAACTACGCGCATAAGGCAACAGAGGGGGATGATATAATATCGGTAATCGAAACGACGGCCGGACAGGGAACGACAGTTGGAAGCAGCTTTGAGGAAATTGCCGAAATAATTTCCGGTGTCAAGGACAAGAAAAGAGTTGGCGTTTGCATTGACACCTGCCATATTTTCGCGGCAGGCTACGACATAAGAACAAGCAACGATTACGAGAAAACGATGAGCGATTTCGATAAAATAATTGGATTTGAAAAATTGCACGCGGTTCATTTAAACGATGCGAAAAAGCCGCTGAATTCTCACGTCGATAGACACGAACACATCGGCAAAGGAGAAATTGGAAAAGGAGCCTTCGGATTTATAATGAACGACGATAGATTTTCAAAGATTCCGAAAATTCTTGAAACACCAAAGGGAGAGAACGGATACGAGATGGATATCGTGAATCTCAGGACGCTTCGAGAGTTAGTGGAGGAAGCCTCAATTTAGGCCTAACAAAAACATAAGAGACACTTGAGCCTGAGGCTCATCCATCAGCCTGTGGCTAAGAGGCACGGCGAGGATATTCTATTCTCTCCTTTGTGTTTCTTATCGCAGTAATACCTCTTAAAGACTCGACTTTAAACCTTTAATACACCTAAGCTTCTCCCAATCTTCTCAAAGGCAATTATAGCCTTGTCAAGATGCTCCTTTTCATGAGCTGCTGAGATTTGCACTCTAATTCTTGCCTGTCCTTTTGGAACGACGGGGAAGGAAAAGCCTATTACATAAATCCCTTCGTTGAGCAAACCATTGGCGAAGTCCGTTGCTAATTTTGCATCGTACAGCATTATCGGAACGATCGGGTGCTCGCCGGGTCTTATTTCGAATCCGCGCTTCGTCATCTCGGAACGAAAATACTTTGTGTTGCGCTCGAGTTTGTCCCGCAATTCTGTCGTCGACTCAAGAAGGTCAAAGACGGCTATCGCAGCATTAACTATCGGCGGCGGCAGTGTGTTGGAAAACAAATAAGGCCTCGATCTCTGCCTCAAAAATTCTATGATCTCTTTCCTTCCGCTAGTGAACCCGCCTGCAGCGCCTCCTGCCGCCTTGCCCAGGGTGCTGGTAACTAAATCCACGCGTCCCATCACATTTTTCAGCTCGATACTTCCTCTGCCTGTTTTGCCGACGAAACCTGTGGCGTGTGAATCGTCAACCATCACGAGCGCGCCATATTTTTCAGCAAGGTCACAGATAGCGTCAAGCTTGGCTATGTCCCCATCCATTGAGAAGACGCCGTCTGTTGCTATCATTTTGAAACGCGCGTTGGCTGATTCTTTCAGCTTATCCTCAAGGTCTGTCATGTCTGCGTGTTTGTATCTAAACCTTGCTGCTTTGCTGCCGCGTATCCCGTCGATAATGCTTGCGTGGTTGAGTTCGTCCGAGATTATCGCATCTTCTTCGCCCAAAAGCGGCTCGAAGATTCCGCCATTCGCGTCGAAACACGCAACGTACAAAATAGTGTCTTCGGTTCGCAGGAAGTGTGAAATCTTTTGTTCGAGTTCTTTATGTATATCCTGCGTCCCGCAAATGAACCTGACGGAAGACATTCCGTATCCGCGCTCATCAAGTCCGCGCTTGGCGGCTTCGACGACTTTCGGGTGACTCGAAAGTCCGAGATAATTATTTGCGCAGAAGTTCAGCACTTCCTTCCCATTGGTAAGCTTTATCATGGCGCCTTGCGGGGAAGCGATAATACGTTCCTCTTTGTAAAGTCCGCTTTCGCGAATAGACTTTATTCCTTTGCTCAGGTGTTCTTGAAATTTCCCGTACATGAGTTTCTCCTAATTATTTTGATAGGAATTGTTCGTCGTGGAAGAAAACAGTTTCGCCGGCCTTCTTCACCGATGTTTTTTCTCCGTGGCTCTCTCTGTGCATCCTCCGTGGAACTCCGTGTAACAGCTTTTCATGGGACTTTTCGGCCACGTCTCTAGACGATTGTCATTTATTTTAGCCAGTAGGAGTTGAAAAATCAATTTAGAAAAGAATGCACTTACCGAAAGGCGAAGCTGCATAGAGAACTTCTTGAACGTGTGTAGACAAAAAACTGAGCTTGTCCAAAAAGAAAAAAATCGTCGTTGCGAAGAACGAAGTGACGAAGCAATCCCTTCCATTTAGCGAAACAAACATACGGATTGCTTCGCGGAGTTTACCCCGCAACATGCGGGGCTCGCGGAGACAGGTAACATCTACTTTTTGGACGGCCACAGTCATAAAGGGAAGATTCAATATAGAGACTACGCTGTTTCTGAATGACTTTCTTCTGTTGTCGAAATACTTCTCTTGAACCTTTCTTCGAAGATCGTGTATAAAGTTGGCACGAAGATCAGTGTCAGGAATGTCGATGCCGTGAGTCCGCCGATAACTGCAATCGCAAGGGGAGCCTGAGAATTGTCTCCGCCGATGCCTAATGCCATGGGAATTAGTCCCATTATGGTTGCGAGAGATGTCATCAGGATCGGGCGAAGTCGCGTCCTTCCGCCTAGCATGACTGCTTCGTGGAGTTCAATTCCGGTTTTCCTCAAGCGGTTGATGTAGTCGATCAGAAGTATTCCGTTCGACACAACGATACCTACCATGACGATTATTCCTTCGAAGGACGTAACCGAAAGTGTCGTGTTCGTGAGGAACAATGCCCAGACGACGCCTACAATACCGAGCGGTACCGTGAACATGATGATGAACGGGTCGACAAGGGATTGAAATTGAGATGCCATCACCATGTAAACGAGAATGATGGCGAGCACCAAAGCGAGCAGAAGAGCCTTGAATGTGCTTGATTGCTGCTCAATGTTTCCGCTTTGAACCACCTGAAAGCCGCTCGGCACATTCAGCTGGTCAAGCTTTGTTTGAATGTCGTTTGAAATGCTGCCCAGGGCTCTGCCGGACACGTTAGCGGTTACGTCCACAATCCTCTGCTGATATTTTCTGTCAATTTCAACAGGAGTCGTGCCCATTTCTACGCTTGCAATATTCCCAAGTCTAACGAGGGTTCCCTGAGAACTATTGACTGTCAACTGCCGTATATCTTCAATTCTGTTTCGGTCTTTTTCATTCAGACGGACAAGGATGTTATAATTGTTTCCGGTTTTTGGGTCAGTGTAAAGTGAAGCCACCGAACCGTCGATTGCAGTTGCAACGGTATTCGCCACGTCTGACACATTGACTCCAAGTGCGCCAGCTTTTTCTCTGTCAACAACGACCCGAAGTTCCGGCGAATTCGGATCTCTGCTTATCTGGACATCGGTTGCGCCCGGCACTGATCGCACCATGTCATAAACTTCGCGGGCAAGATGATTCGACTCAGTAATGTTGTATCCCAGTATCTCGACGTCGATCGGCGCCGCTGCGCCAAAATTCAAAAGGAAGTGCAGAAAGCCGCCGGGCGCCAAAAATGTCCTTGCGCCTGGAAGAGACATGAGCTTAGGTCTGAGATCGTTGATAATTTCTGTTTCTGATCTTTTTCTATGTGTCGGCTGTACGAGCTGCACCTGAATGTTTGCAGCATAGCTTCCCGCATTCTGGCTGAAGAGGTTGCCGCTTCTTTGGGATGGAACTCCGATGTCTGAAATTATTGTTTTCGTCTCCGGGACATACTGTTTAATAAGTTTCTCGACTCCTGTGACATATTTTTCGGTTTCCTGAAGTCGTGTCCCGACAGGAAGTTTTACGGTTACGCTAAATTGACTTTCGTCTGTACTGGGAAAGAATTCTGTTCCGACGAACTTAAATAAGAAAAAAGACACAATCGCGAATCCAAAAATTCCAAAGATGATTTCTTTTCTGTGCCTCAAAGCAAACCCAATGGCTCGCTGATATGTTTCATCTACACCATCAAAGAAGTTCTTGGAACTTAATTTCAGCTTATCGATGAATTTTGTCGAGTTGGGATCAGCTTCCTCTTCGGGTTTCAGAATTCTGTAACACAAAAGCGGGGTAACAGTTCTCGACACGAAGAATGATGCAAAGAGAGAAACTGCTATCGTTAAGACCAAAGGAAGAAAGAGGAGCTTTGCCAGTCCTGTCATAAATATTACCGGCAGGAAAACGATTACCGTTGTCAGAGTCGAGATAAAAATTGGTCCCGCCACTTCCAGAGCCGCGTCGAGAGTTGCTTGCAGCCGGCTGACACCGTTTTCTTTCGATATATTGAAATGTCGCGTTATGTTTTCAAGCTCTACAATGGAGTCATCAACTAAACGACCGACACCAAGCGCTAATCCTCCAAGGGTCATGATGTTCAAGGTTGTGTTGCTGAACCTGAAGAAAACAAAAGTGACAAGTATCGACAAGGGAATGGCAACGAAAATCACAACAGCGCTTGTGAAATTTCGCAAAAAGAGGAGAATCACAATCGTTGCCAGTAAAGCTCCCATCGCAGCTTCCTGTTCCAAACCGCTTATTGAGGCACGGATGTAAGTGCTCTGGTCAAAGGCGAGGGAAGCCTTCACTGATGGAGGAATGCCTTTCAGTTTTGGAAGTGCTTTGACAACTTCGTTGACTACACTGACTGTGTTTGCACTAGGGGATTTTTGAACGCGCAGAACGACTCCGTGTTGGCCGTTAACTCTCATTATTTCGGTCTGCTCTTGATATGAATCCTCCACCTTGCCAATATCTTTTATTCGAATCGGTACTCCGTTGATTACCTTCACCACGATATTTTCCATGGGCGGGACAACATTAAACTGGCTTTGAGTCTTCAGCGAATAATCGAAAACACCGGTCTTCAAATCACCCGACGGAATGATCAAGTTGGATTGCGCGACCGCGCTGGTTACTGCCGAGAGTGGCAAGTTGAGCGCTTCGATTTTGTTCCGATCTAGAGTAACATTAATTTCGCGGATTTTTCCGCCGGCAACTCCCGCCGACGCGACGCCCGGCAAATGTTCAAGCTGAGGTTCGATTACGTTGTAGGCAAGATCGTAAAGGTCGCGCTGGTCCATATTGCTGCTTAGCACAACGGTACAAACCGGGATATTTGAAAGATCAAAACGGAGAACGATTGGCTGCGAAACGCCGGTAGGCAGCAGGTTCATAACTCGATTCACCTGCTGGACCACGTTAATCAAACCCACATCGGTGTTTGCGTTCCAGTTGAAGTAAACGAAAATCTGAGAGACTCCTTCTCGTGTCCGCGATTGGACATAGTTGATGTCATTCGTGCTGCTGACGGCGCGTTCAAGCGGAACGGTTACCGACTGTTCCATATCGCTCGGCGCTGCGCCGTTGTAGAAAGTAATTACAGATATGACGGGTATCTGGATACTTGGCAGCATATCGATTGGAAGCTGAAGAAATGAAACTAATCCCAGCACGAAGACTGCGAGTGATGCCATCAATGTTGAAATGGGATATTTGAGAGCGAGCCTTGTTAACCACATAGATTTATCCCGATACCTTTACTTTTTGTCCGTCCTTGACTAGATCTTGTCCCACGAAAACGATCTTATCTGAAGCGGAAATTCCGGACACAATTTCGTCAACGTTGTCTTGTGCTATTCCGACTTTTACGTAAGTCTTGTGGACAATACTGTCATTGGAAAGAGTATAGACATAGTCGCCCAAATTGTCGTGCAAAACGACCTGCGCTGGAAGTATCAGTGCGTTGTCTTTCTTCTCCAGAATTAGACTGACCGTCGCAAACATTCCCGGTTTTAACAAATTAGACGGATTGTCTACATCAACTTCGATTGGCATCGTTCTGGTTGAAAGGTCAAGCTGTTCGCTGATTCTGCTTATTCTTCCTTTGAATACCTGATTAGGATACGCGTCCACCTTTATGTCGGCTTCTTTAATTTTTCCTAAAAGCGGTATTTGTTTTTCAAGGACATTTACGATAGTCTTCACTTTGCCGATGTCCATCAATGTAAAGAGGGTAGAGCCGGAAACGTTTGATGAAGCAGTGGCGTAAGCGCCGGGATCAAGAAAGCGGCGAGTGATATAGCCGGTGAATGGTGCAATCACTTTACAATAACCCAATTGTGTCAAGGCGTTTCTATAACTGGCTCCGGCAGCTTCATGCTGGGCGACCGCGACTCTGTAAGCCGTTTCGGAATTATCGAGTTCCTGTTTTGCAATCAGGTTTTGTTCCATAAGACTTTTATTTCGTTCGTAATTCATCTTTGCGTTAAAGAGTGTTGCTTCTGCTTGCATGAACGAGGCTTTTGCCTGGCGCGCATTCTGCGAATAAATCGTCGTATCCACTAATGCGAGCAATTGACCTTCATGAACGAAAGATCCGATGTTGGTGTATTCCTGCTCAAGGTTGCCGCCGACTTTTGAGAATATGCTTGCTTGTTGGATGGCAGCGATGTCGCCTGTGAAGGATAGAGTTTTTTCAATTGTACCGCGTTGTGCTGTTTCCACTTTGACTGAGGGAATAACTTGGACCGCCGCTGCCTCTTTCGCATTCGCCTTCAGTCTCAGGTACGTGAGCAATCCGAAGAGTATTACGATTCCTGCTGCAATGATATAAGCTCGTTTCCTATTTCTGCTCATTTATTGTCCTATTTGTTGTCTGTTCCACTTTTCATTTTGTTGTTCAACACCTGAAGCTTCTTTTGTTGGTCAGGCGTGAGAATGATCTTTATCATTTGCCGAGTTGAATCAACTTGTTTTTGCATTTCAGCATTAAATCTGCTTCTGATCGATTGAAACTTAGGATGTACGACATTCACTATTGAATCAAGCTGTCTCTGCTGTGTCGTCGTCAAATCGAGTTCCTTGGTCATAAAGTTTATAAACCTTGTCTTGCCGGAATGCGAATCATCGTGCTGAAATTGATTGCGGTCTATCGCATAACCCACAATTCCGCCAACAATCATTGAAACAATGATCGAGATCCAGAGAGTTCTTCTTGTAACCACTTATTTGCTCCTTAGGACAAGTTCAAGTACCTGGTCTTTTGAAAGGCTGGATTGTTCCAGAGAGCTCTTTTCGATATTGGTTAGTCTGCCCGCCATTTCTACGGAACTCACCTTTGGATTATGGAACAATTGAATTCCAAGGAGGACGACTGCAAGAAGTGTCGCAAAACTAATAATTATGTCTTCTACCGCAATTCGTATTTCTTTTCTTTCTTCAAAATGCTTCCCTTTGCGCAGCGTGTTCAATACATGATAATTAAATGTCTCATCGAGCTGCATCGAATATGAATTGATCAGCGCCTCTTTCACTTGACTCACAGCTTTGATTTCTTCCTTGCATTCATTGCAGGTTGCAAGATGATTCTCAAAGTCCCGACAAGGTCGGGATTCTTCGAGTTCTCCGTGAACGAAACTATCGACGTAAACTGAATAATGGCAACTATTTTCCATAGCTCAGCCTTTCGGTTAATTTGTCGCGCAGGATCTGCCTTGCGCGAAATACTCGCGTCTTGGCAGTTCCGACGCTTATGTTCAGAAGTTTCGCAATTTCGTTGTAACTCAACTCGTCAATCTCGCGAAGCGTTACCGCGACCCGCAGGATGGAAGGAAGATTTTGCATTTCTTCTCTCACAATGTTTATCGTCTCTCCGGCGTCGTAGATGTTAATGGGATCGCTCGACGTTCCGGTTTGTATTTGTTCTTGTGCATCATTGTCGTCGCTTTTGTTGAAGACCTCGGTAAAGTTGAAGATGCGTTTGATTTGCTTTCGTCTTATCTCGTCCCGGCAGAGGTTTACTGTAATTCGTATCAAGTAAGTATAGAATGATGAATCCCTCCTGTAATTCCTGATAGAATTGAAAGCTCTGATAAATGCTTCGTGCGAAATCTCCTCGACGTAATCTCTCCCGAGGATCGAATAGACTGTTGCAGCAACTTTCCCTTTGTAAAGTCTGATAATCTCCGAATAGGCAGATTCATCCCGCTCAAGTGCGCGGTCGATGAGTTCATTTTCCTTAATTCGTCTATCATTTAACTTCGATTCAATAGACGAATCTGACGTGCTGCGGTTCAACTTCTCTGTCATTATTTTTATATTGATAATTTTGCTCATTGGAGATAAATTTGCAATCGTTATGAGTCTTAAAGTAAGTGAACTTACAAAACTTTTCGGATCCACTGCCGCTGTCGACAACGTGTCGTTTGAGATCGATAAGCCAAGCGTTGTAGGATTCCTTGGTCCCAACGGGGCAGGAAAAACCACAACAATGCGAATCATCACCGGTTTCCTCGCGCCGACGAAGGGTACGATAACGATCGATGGAGAATCGGTTGGTCCCGATAATTTCAAACTTCGCTCGAAGATTGGCTATCTCCCGGAGAGTAATCCTCTTTACACCGAACTTGAGGTTCACGAGTACCTGAAGTTTGCGGGGGAATTATCCGGCTTGAGCGCCGAGGCAACACAAGAAAGACTGGAATACGTTGTTGCTCGCTGCGGGCTAAAGGAAGTCCTTTACGAACCGATCTTCCAACTTTCGAAAGGTTACAAGCAGCGCGTTGGACTCGCTCAGGCGATTATTCATGATCCGGAAATTCTGATTCTTGATGAGCCAACTTCGGGACTGGACCCGAATCAAGTTGTGGAGATTCACTCGCTAATCTCAGAATTAGCAAAAGAAAAATTTGTCGTTCTTTCAACTCACATTCTTTCGGAAGTTCAAGCGCTGTGCAACAGAGTTTTTATAATTAACAAAGGCAAACTTGTGCTCGATGCAACTTCCGAGGAACTTCAGCATGGTGGTACAGGCAATATCTCGGTGCTCGTTAGGACGCGGAGTACACTCGACGAGGTCAAAAACGTCTTTGAAAACGCGCTTCAACCAAAGAGGCTTTCATTGAAGGAGGAAGGCGGCGCAATATCATTGCAATTGGCAATTGCCGACAGTGACAGTAATGATGTGAGAGAGAAAATATTTGATGTGTGCGTATCCAACGGATTTAAAATGTTAGGACTTTACAGCTCGGGTTCGGATTTGGAAAAGGTATTCAGACAACTAACTGTGGGAAACGATGAAACGGGACAGTAACAACTGGACGGCTCTTCTCAAAAAGGAGATTTTGATTTCGCTGAAAACACCTGCGGCATACGTGGTAATCATTGTCTTTCTACTAATTTCCGGTTACATGTTTGCGGACAGTCTGTTTCTTTCAAACGTGGCTACTCTTCGCCCCTTTTTCTCTTTGACGAGCATCCTATTCCTATTCTTTATTCCGGCGCTTACAATGCGGGGTTTCTCCGAAGAATTTAGAAATGGGACTATCGAGCTAATTGTGACTCATCCGATAAGCAGGGGAAAGATGATCACCGCGAAGCTGCTGTCGAGCTATATTATTGTTGTTGCTTCGCTTGTCCCAACGCTTTTCTATTTCATTGTCGTAGCCAGTCTCGGAGACATTGATGCCGGCGCGGCGTTCGCCGGATATATCGGACTTTTGTTCCTTGCCGCCGGCTATGTATCAGTTGGTATTTTCGCATCGAGTCTCACACAGAACCAGGTGGCGGCATTTATTATTGCTTTATTTTTACTCTTTATCTTTTTCATCTTAGACAAAGTGACTGCGCTGACAACCGGTTCCGTCGCTTACGTTTTACAGTACGCAAGTTCGGATTTCCACCTTGCGAACTTCTACAAGGGAGTGATCGACTTCCGCGATGTTGTGTACTTCGGCGGAATTGTTTTCTTCTTCTCAAGTTTGACGGCTAAATGGCTGGAGTTGAAGTTCAAATGAATAAGTCAACTCGCGACGCTGTTCTACAGGGGATTTTATATTTTGTCGTGATAGTCTTGCTGAACATTGTTGTGAGCGGATGGTTCTTCAGGCTCGATCTGACCAAAGATAAAGTAAACACGCTTTCACCTGCAACGGAAAAACTTCTGCAAGGCCTCAAAGACCGGATGATCGTCAGAGTTTATTTCAATTCCGATTTGCCTTCTCCATATAACAATAACCGCCGCGCTCTGGTTGATATGCTTCAAGAGCTGCGAAGTTTTTCCAATGGAAAACTTGAATACGAGATCAAAGATCCAAAGACGGAAGTCGAGGTCAACAAGGCAATATCCGAAGGAATACCTCAGGTCCAAGTCCAGGTGGTCAATAACGACAAGCTTGAAGTGAAACGTGCTTTTATGGGAATCGTAGTCGAGTATCAAGCGCGAAAGCAGGTTATACCGGTAATCGAGAATCTATCGAACTTTGAGTACGAGATTGCCTCACGAATTTATCATCTGATAAATCCGTATAAGAAAACAATAGCATTGGCACAGGGAAACGGCGAACCTTCTTTCCAAGATATTCAAAAAGCAGAACAAGCATTATCAAGAAGATATGTCGTGCTTCCTGTCGACTTGTCACGACCGATTCCCGATTCAGTCTCCGCGCTGATTATGATTCAGCCGGTTACCGCATTTTCTGACTCACAGTTGTACAACTTAGATCAGTACCTGATGAAGCGGGGAAGGGCGGCGTTTCTTTTGAGCATGGTAAACGCGACGATTCAAAGTTCTTATGCAACCGACCTCTCGCTTAATCTTTCCAAACTTTTCAAGAGCTGCGGTTTTGAGATCAAGAAGGATCTCGTCCGTGATGCCGTATGCGCTTCGGTCTCGGTCATGCAGCGAGAAGGAGGTTTGGCGATTCAGACTGAAATACCGAATCCGTACATCCCGGTGGTCAACAACATTGACAGGTCGTTTGTTGTGTCGCAGGATTTGCACCAAATAATTCTGCCATTCCCGAGCGAAATAGATACGGCTTCAGCGCACAATTTACAGTTGAAGGTTGTTCCATTTGCAGTATCGAGTGAACGCAGCGGAATTCAAACAGGATTTTATAATCTCGATCCGACGGCTCAATTCACAAGCGAAATGTTCAAAGAACATTACTTGCTCCTCGGTGCGGCGATAAGCGGGAAGATTCATTCTGAAATCCCAGATACCGACCGCTATGCTAAAGTTGATCCCGCCCGCAAGACAGAAGGGAATGAACGGATAGTCGTAATTGGCGACGGCAACTTCATTCGCGATCCCTTTCTGAGTAATCCTGAAAATTTGTCGATCTTTCTTAATACCGTAGATTACTTAACTGATGACTTAGGGCTTGTTTCAATTCGTTCAAAATCTTTCTTGCCGCCTCCGCTGAAACCGGTATCGGAGGGGACACGCACAACAACAAAAGATTTGATCGTCGTACTTCCACCATTGCTTGTGCTTGCTGTCGGTTTGGTTTACTGGCGGAAAACCGTGAATCGCCGGAAAGCATATCGTGCAAGTCTGGTCGAGAAAGGTGAAGCTGAGAATGAGCAAGTCAACTAAAATTCTTGTCGGCGCGCTGATAATTTTGGGCGTGGTCTACGTTATACAACGGTTAACCTCAACAACTTCCACTATGGAAAAGTCGAAGCCTTTTTCTTCGTTGGACACCGCGAAGATTCAGCAAATCTCGGTCGATTTCGGCAAAAAGATAGTCCTTGGCAAACAAGAAAGCCGATGGAGAATAATCTCTCCGATAAATTTTTCGGCGGATCAAGGTCAGGTCAGCCTACTCCTTTCACGGATTGCATCAAATCCATCCGCATCAGTGGTAGCAGACAATCTGTCGGACAGCACAGCATACGGGCTCGGAGCTTCCGCGCCACTCGTCAGTTTTCAACAAAGCGATAATAAGACTCTCTCGTTGCGGATTGGAAATTTGACTCCAGATTTCAACGGCTGTTACATTCAACTTGCTGGTGAAAACAAGGTGCTGGAATTGTCGACGAATATCAGAACTCTTGCCGGGCAAACCTTAACTAACTGGCGCGACAAGAAGGTCTTTGATTTTAATTTGCAAGACGTTCAAACAATCGACTTTGCTGTTGAAGACACTCTGTACCACTTTTTCCATCGCGACACAGTGTGGCAGGTCAACGGTGTGACTGTGCCGGAAATGGATGCAAGGGATATTGCGGAGAGTCTAATCGGTTCGATGGCGCTTGATTTTGTCGACAGCGCTGTCAGCCATCCGAAGTCATTGCTCGAATACGGAATTTCACTTTCAAACGGCGAGCATTTCGCTGGGAAGATTTTTGAATTGGCTGAGTCCGAAGGATCCCGACCCTGGTCGGGACAGGTTTACCTTTCCAGCTCAGCCAATAATCAGATATACGTCATTAGCTCGATGCTTCCTGATGACCTGAAACAAAAGCTTATAGAAATCCGAAAGGATTACTTAACCAAGGAAAGCTCATAGTTCGTTTTCTGACTCATTGGAATCGTCATCGCGTTTTCTCCGGATGACGCCATCACAAGGTCTTGGCTTGACGAGCCGTTAATTTTCACGACTCTTCCATTGGTGTAATCAAAAAGCGCGGACCCTGAAATGGTCCCATTGCCGTCGATTGCCAACTCCATCCCTTGGATCGTTGCGGAACCTTTCAAAGAAACTTTTCCTGTGAACTCAATCTTTGCGCACGGCACGCCGTCAACTTTCTCGCTGCCGACCAGTTTATAATTCGTGTTCGTGTTGACGAGAATTTTTCCTTGTCCTCCGGCAGTTGCGACAGTGTCAACCTTGTCTTGATTCCATGTTGCTCCAATTTTTACTTCTCCTGTCGGTAACTTGAAGAAGAAACTTCCAAAATCCTTCATCTGTCCGGCTTGGGTGTGGGCAAAAGTTGTGTCGAGCCATTTTGATGAGATTTCTTCTCCGTTCGGATGAACGCGTGTTTCCTTCACCTTGCCAAGTGCAGGGGAAGAAGTCCTGTTTGTGTCGCCGCTCGGAAGTATGGCAACGTTTTCACTTGAGTCAATGGTGATATTGTAGACCAATTCACCGTCGGACTTCGTGCTCGTCATCGAAATTGTCTGGTCTGAAACAACTGAGACCTTTGCTTCTTGACCCATCATGGACTGAGTCGTTTCAAGAGTGGTGTGTGCTTTATAATGAAGTGGAGCAGAACCCGAAGCTTTGTACTCGAGCTTGTACTGAGCGAACGCGCTGGCACTTATTAATAACGCAGTAGCGAAGACGACTATACGTGATTTCAATTTACCTCCATTTTTATTTTTGTTTGATCGACTAATTAACCGATGCTCCCAATTCAGCTCCGTTCAAAGCTTCGAGAACAAGCTCGGCAACGTCTTTTACCTGAACGTTTTCAACTTCTTTTGCTTTCACACCGTCAGTCAGCATCGTCATGCAGAATGGGCAAGCGGATGCTATGACGTTCGGATTAGTGGCAAGCGCCTCTTCGGTTCTCTCTATGTTCACTCGCTTGCCTGTTCTTTCTTCCATCCACATCCTTGCGCCGCCCGCACCGCAGCAGAATCCTTTATCTTTGGAACGTCTCATTTCAACAAGCTCAACGCCATCTATGCCGCTGATTGTCTTTCGTGGCGCATCATAAATTCCGTTGTATCTTCCGATATAACAGGAATCGTGGTATGTTATGCGCGCCTTTTGCGTGGCGGTCAATTTTAACTTACCGGAACCAATTAGCTCCTGAATGAATTGTGTGTGGTGAACGACCTCGTAGTTTCCACCGAAGTCCGGATATTCATTTTTTAGTGTATTAAAACAATGCGGACATGTTGCGACAATTTTTTTCACTTTGTGCTTATTTAGAGTATTGACATTTTCTTTTATGAGGCTCTGAGCAAGATATTCGTTTCCGCTTCGTCTCGCGGGATCGCCAGAGCACTTTTCCTCATTCCCAAGAATCGCAAACTTTATTCCAGCTATATTCATCAACTGTGAAAATGCGCGCGCCGCTTTCTGGTATCGCAAGTCATAACTTCCGGCGCATCCGACCCAGTAGAGAACATCGAAGTCGTCGTTAACGCTCGCGGCAATCGGGACATTGTAGCCCTCTGCCCACTTTGCGCGATCTCGCCAATTGAACGCCCAAACAGAGTAATTATTCTCAAGATTTCGATAGGCGGCGGCAAGTTCAGCGGGGAAACGCGATTCGTTGAGGACAAGATACCGGCGCATATCAACGATCGAATTGACGTGCTCAATCATTACGGGACACTCTTCCATGCAAGCGCGACATGTTGTGCAAGCCCACAGCTCGTCTTCGGTGATGTAACTGTCGACAAGGTGTTTTTCATCCACTGCTTGTTTGGCGGCGAGCGCAGGAGCTTTTTCCATCGTGCGGTGACGAATGTCGGTGATTACTTTTCGCGGAGAGAGAGGCTTGCCGGTTAAATTAGCTGGGCAGACCGAATCACATCTTCCACATTCTGTGCAGGTATAACCGTCGAGAAGCTGCTTCCATGTCAAGTCTTCGATGTCTCCGGCGCCAAACCGTGTTATGTCTTCGGCTTCAAGGTTAAGAGGCTTTAACTCACCGCGCGGTTTTAAGTTTGAAAAGTACACATTGAAGAACGACGAGCCGATGTGAAGATGTTTCGAATACGGCAAGTAATTCAAAAATCCTAACACAAGCAAAACGTGAACCCACCAGAATATTTGGAATATTATTTCTTTTGTGTGAAGTGAATAAGGTATAAAGAGCGACGCAATCGTCGAGGAGAAAAATCGCGCACCCGAATCTAACGTATCGGAATTTCCCGAAACAGATGCCTCAAGTGCAATGTGCGCGGCGTTCTGTAGAAACATCGACACCATTATCAAAAGAATCAAAAAGAGAATGAGATTCGCGTCGAACTGTGAGTGCTTTGAAAAGTGAAGTCGCTTGACGTGAGCAATATTCCTTCGATACAGGGCGATAAGCACAGAGATAATTACCAAAAGGCCTAGCGAGTCTTGCAAGAATACAAGTGGACCGTATAGCACGCCGAGAAACGCAAATGAAATATTTTGTCCGAAGCCCTGCGAAAGACTTTCCAATATGGCAGTCAGTAAAATCACAAATCCCCAAAAGATGAAGAAATGCATCCACCCGGCGAGCGGCTCGCGCAGAAGTTTCTTTTGGCCAAAAGCTATAGAGAGGACATTCTTAAACCGTTCCCATGGTTGATCAAATCGTTTCTCATCCTTTCCAACTTTCAAATAGCTGATCAATCTTCTCACGTTCAAGCTGAAAAATGTGATTGCCGCTACAAGGATTAGGAGAAAAACGATTATTTTCATGTTTGCCACCTGATTTTTTAAAAATATATCCTGGCAAACCCTCACAATCAATTGAAGAGTTTGAAACATAGAATTATCTTAAAGCATGAAATTAAGCGGAAAAGTTGCAGTTGTTACGGGTGCTTCTCGTGGTATCGGTAGGGCAGTGGCTTTTAAGTTCGCTGAAGAAGGCGCGAAAGTTGTGGCTGTTGCAAAGAACAAAACTCTCCTTGATTCTTTGGTAAAAGAAGTCACTTCAAAAGGATTGGTTTGTTCGCAGATTACGGCGGACGTTACATCTGAGGCCGACTGCCGGAGAATCGTCACGAATGTCTTGAAAATGTACGGCAGGCTTGATGTTCTCGTAAACAACGCGGGGGTTTTGGGGAAGAGAGTTGAATGCATTTTAGTGGATTTGGATGATTGGAAAAATGTCTTCGAAACAAACGTCCATGCTGTATTTGTTATGTCCAAGCTTGCAGTTTTGGAAATGATAAAGCAAAGATCTGGTTCGATAATCAACGTTACCTCTGGCATCGTGCCGCGTCCTCATCCCAAATGGGGCGCATACCTTCCGTCAAAATTTGCAGTTGAAGGTTTCACTTTAATGCTTTCCGAAGAATTGAAACAGACCGGTATAAGAGTGAATATGGTTGATCCGGGCCGAACCCGCAGCGATATGATCCACGCGGCTTATCCTGAAATTGATCCATCGACTTTTAAACCGCCCGAAGATGTAACAGAAGCATTTGTTTTCCTTGCCTCTGATGAAGCCAGATTGATTACAGGCACACGCATTCAAATTCGGTAACCAATCAAATGAATTACCTCGCTGCAAGCGGCGGGGAATCAAACCCGGTAGAGATTGAAAGTTTGTGTAACTAAATTTATATTTTGTGCAAGTGAATGAAACGATGAAATATAGTCGGCAGGCAGCAAAATGGGAAAGATAATTACTGTGGCAAATCAGAAGGGTGGGGTTGGCAAAACAACTACTACCGTTAACATTTCTGCTTGCTTAGCTGCTCTGGAGCATAAGGTGTTGTTGGTGGACATTGATCCTCAGTCAAATGCAACGAGCGCACTCGGCTTTGACAAGAATGAGCCCCACACAAGCACATACGATATCTTAATAGGTTCTTCACCTTCGGAAGCTGCCATCCGAGAGACATCGCTCAGTTATCTCAAGCTCATGCCTTCAGATATCAACTTGGTTGGAGCCGAAATAGAGCTAGTCGAAGTGGAAAACAGGGAATCTCTTCTTAAAACTGCTTTGGCGCAGGCAAAAGAAAGCTTTGAGTTTGTGTTTGTTGATTGTCCGCCCTCGCTTGGACTTCTTACAGTAAATGCGCTCGTTGCCGCTGACAGCGTCCTTGTCCCGGTGCAAACGGAGTATTTCGCGCTTGAGGGGCTGGGGCAATTGCTGAACACTATAGCGATGGTTAAACGTAGTCTGAACGCAAATCTTGAGCTTGAAGGCGTACTCCTGACGATGTATGACTCTCGGTTGAGACTTTCGAATCAGGTCGTAGATGAAGTTCGGCGTTACTTTGATCAGAGAGTTTTTCGCACTGTAATTGGCAGGAATGTCAGGTTAAGCGAAGCACAGAGTTTTGGAAAACCAATAATTCTTTACGATGCCGCGTCACTTGGTGCAAGACACTACATGGAATTGGCAAAGGAATTCTTGGAACGGAACACTGCCAAAACCAAGGAGCCAATATCTGAAAATAAGTCCGTAGTTGATGTTACTATTAGGGATAGAAAAGAAACAAACGCATGAAGTCTAATATACGGCTCGGCAGAGGTTTAGATGCGTTAATAAGGAAGGAATCCGTTCCTTCTGAAAAACCTACTCGAGAAACTCAGGGTGACTTTTCTAATGATTCTGTTTCCAAAATACCACTTAAGAAAATTCGGGTAAATAGATTTCAGCCGAGGAAAGAATTCCGCAGGGAGAGTCTTGATGAGTTGAAGAATTCGATTCGTGAGAATGGGCTTGTGCAGCCAATAACGGTTCGGCAAGTGGAGAATGGGCTATTCGAATTAATATCGGGGGAGAGGCGACTGAGGGCTGTAACGGAACTCGGACATGATGAAATTCCAGCGTACGTTTTGCAGATCGACTCCGACACGAAAATGCTTGAGCTTGCGCTTACCGAAAATCTGCAGCGAGAGGATCTGAACCCTATTGAAATTGCCAGCGGCTATCAACGTCTCATAGACGAATGCAGCCTCACGCAGGAGCAGGTTGCTGAGAGAGTGGGAAAGGACAGAACTACCGTTGCAAACTTCCTTAGGCTCCTTAAGTTACCGGCTCAGATTCAGAAGAGTCTCGCTGGCGGTGAAATATCCGCTGGGCATGCCAGGGCTTTGTTGCCGTTGGAGGATCAGACCGTGCTGTTTCGTTTGTTTAACAAAATTGCCCGGAGCGATTTGAGTGTCCGTCAAGTTGAGAAAGAAGTCAAACAACTACTCGGAAAAGATGGCTCAAAGTCTCGTCCTCTCGGCACAACTGTTTCTAAATCCATAAGCATAAACACCGATAATAAGCCTATAATAGCAGATATAATAGATAAACTAAGAAGGCACTTAGGCACTCAGGTTAAGATAAATTATAGTAATTCCAATGCCGGAGAGATTAGGATTGAGTTTTATAGTGATGATGATCTTGGCAGAGTGATTGAATTAATTCTTGGAGATCAAAAGGAATAAGACAATGAAAATCTTAAAAACATCCCAAGCCCCGCAGCCAATCGGTCCATACTCGCAAGGAATTGAGATAAGCGGGTTCATTTTTCTTTCCGGTCAGATTGGGTTGAAGCCGGACACAGGTGAAATGGTTGAAGGGCTTGTTCAGCAGACTCATCAGGTTCTGAAAAATGTTTCCGCGCTTTTGGAATCGGAGGGATGCAGTCTCTCTAATGTTATTAAGTCCACTGTTTACTTGCGGAACATGAACGACTTTGCGCAGTTCAACCAAACATACTCTGAATACTTCAAAGATAATCCACCAGCCCGAACAGCAGTGGAAGTTTCTGCTCTCCCGAGGAATGCACTGATTGAGATTGATGTCATTGCCAGCAAATAGGTCCAAGAACCTAGTTCTATTTCTTTGCGCGATATTTTCTTTTTTTATCTCGTGTCCGTTCGGGTTGAATGCACAAACCCTTTTCGGTAATTCAATTTCAAACCGGTCGCTTCAACTTGAAAGAGAACTAGGTTTACAGAGCTATGCAATTGATTCATCTGCCGCTAATCATGGTGAGGTGACTGATAGTTCAGGCATTAAGTCTGACCAAAGGTCTCCTCTGGCTGCGGTTTTGTTGTCTATGGTAATTCCCGGTGGAGGACAAGTATATAACGGAAGCTATTGGAAGGTGCCGATTATTATTGGTGTGCAAGCTTTTTTTGTATCACAATGGATTTCAAATAATAAGCTGTATCAGTCATACCGGTCGCAGTTTGCCGACTCTCTTGCTGCTGGTCCACCATACAATTTGTCAAGTTACCAACGACAATATAATCTCTCCGCTCTGCAAGGAACGCGTGATGGATACAGAGACCAGCGGGACTCGTATGCATGGTATATCGCTGGAGCCTATCTGCTTTCGATGCTCGATGCTTACGTCGATGCAGAACTGTCTGGATTTGACGTTTCACCAAATCTTACCTCCACTCCTTTGAATGGCGCGACGGTGGCAATAGCATTCCGACTGAAGTTTTGAATCCAACGGGGTTTATAAAGAATGATCTAGATGCCCGGCCGAGTGGAATGCGTGATGGCGCAAGTCGAAGATCCCGCTTGCGGGGGCGCCACTCGGTGTTTCTCTGTGAAATAGCTCTTTTGTTACACAGGTGTGTCATCTCCCGCTCAATTATTTTAGGGTATCTCGAAAAACCCCAAAATATTTTTCACCGCAAAGGCGCGAAGTCGCAGAGTATCTTTTTTATAATTTTTTCTCAGCGTCTTTGCGTCTCCGCGGTGAAACAAATTAGTTTTTAGAGATGCCCTTTATAAATTTTGTATGCGGGATGGCGCAAAGCGCTCACGCGTGCTATTCTTTTCTTTATCGGGTCTTGTCCAAAGGATCCTTCGGACAGTGGGACTTTTCGGCCACGTCTCTATGGATCAAAACAATACCGGTAAAATTATTTTAAGCTGCTATCATTCAACATTGTAAACAGGAGAAATCTCCTTCGTCTTTCTTGCGAAGCCAATGAAGTAGAACATCGCAGAAAGAACAAGCCCAGGGTACATCGGCTGAATGTTAAAGAGATAACTTGGATCAGTTGGGCTGCCCCGCAGAAATCCTAACACAAGCCAGAAAAGGGAAGTCGACCAGCCGAAAGTCATGGATAGAAAAATAAATCTTCGGTGAATCTGGAGCCTCGGGAAATAGCTTGTTACCAAAGGGATCAAAAGCCCGGGCACAAACACAGTTCCTAAGTCGTACCATATCTCTATAACTGAAGGCAATAGAAGGGAAATAGCGATTGAAATTAAAGCTGTCAAAAAAATTCCAATCTGGGAGTAAGTCAATATCTTTGGGCTTGCATCTTCTGTGTTTCTGCGCTTGCCCAAATGCCGATAGAGGATGTCTTTGCCAATCGTCACCGCGGAAATGAAAGTCAGGCTCTCAAGGCTTGACATGATAGTTGCAAGAATTCCTACATAGAAGAGTCCTTTCATGAAGCTTGGCAAGACGACTTCTGCGAGTGCAGGATATGACATTGCTGGCTGAGTAAGATTTGGAACGATTGCTCTTGCATAAAGACCGGCAGTTGATGTCATGAAATCGAAAAAAAGCCAAAATATGATTGAGACTAAAATGCCGTACCGCGCAACCGACCCCGATTTTGCCGCGTAGCATCTTTGATGAAATGCCGGATCAATCAATGTCCAACTCGCTATGAAAAACCACGCGATGATATATTGCCATGGATTTCCTCCGGTCAGCGTTAAATGGCCAGGTGGAACATGAGACTTTATGAAGGAAAACCCTCCGTAATGTGAATAACAATATGGAAGAATTACACCGAAACCAATGAACATCAAGATAAATTCGACGGTATTCGTTCTCACATCAGAATGCAATCCGCCTGAATATAGATAAGCTACCGAAACTACTGTTGCGAATATGACCGAAGCGGTCAAACTCCATCCAAAAAGCATTTCGACAATTATCCCGACCATTAGAACATACGGCGCTGGCGTCACTATGAACAGAGTCAGAAACGAACCCATGTTCGCGGTGGGGTCGCCATAAGTTTGGCGTAACTTATCAGGTATTGTGTGGAGTTTCGCTTTATGAACGCGAGGAGCCAAAAATATTGCAAACAGGATCGCGAAGAAATAGTAAGGCACTCCGAATACGAACCAATTTGAAATTCCATATCGGTAGGAAAATTCGCCCACGCCTAATATTCCACCGTACCAGGTTGAGACCAGAGTTGCCACAAAAATCGGCAAAGTGAGACTTCTGCCCGCCACTAAATACTCGTCTATGTGGTTGCGTACTTTTCTTGCCGCGCGAAATCCGACGAACACTACGGCGGCAAAATACAAAATTATGACCAGCCAATCGGCAATTGAGAGCTTGACTGTCATACTTCCTTTATGAAAACCAGAACTCCGCCCTTGTGGATCGAAATTACTATTTTATCTTTAACAGCACGATTGCTGATCCCTTGGCCGCCTTTTCTGATTTTGTCGTGACTTAGCTCGTAGACTAATCCTTCTGTGCTGACGATTGTGTCATCTTTCATTGGAATTATAGATATGAGAGTTCCGGATGGGACTTTTTCAACCAAGTTTTGAGTCACCGGCACAATCACGTACTCGTCATCTACGAGGGCTATTGTGCATTTCTTTGAGTATTCGTAGGCTATCTGCATGTTTGCCATTGTCTGGTCTATTCTTCCGCCAGCGAAAGCCGCAATGAGAAAATTGTTCCACCCTTTTTGAAGCATGAAATCGAGAGTCTTCTCAAAATCGTTATTGTCTTGAGAAGATATTTTTACGATCTCTGTGTTTTTGAGGTCGGCGTCAGATCGAACAAACGAATCTAGATCGCCGACGATGAGGTTAGGCTTATATCCGGTCGCAATTGCTTTTTGCGCTCCACCATCAGCACACGCAATCAAAGCAGGATGCGGCGCGACTTTTCGCAGTCGTTCGCGAGACGGAGGATCGCCGTTACAAAAGAGCAAAACAAAGTTGTCAAAATTCATTTTCTCTACAGACTAACTGAACAATTCAAGAAGAAATTCCTGGCAGCGGCAGGGAAGAAGTAATCACCCTCGCCGTGTGCAATATAGATACGGTTCAGCAGGTTGTTCACATAGAGTTTTAATTCAATTGAAGAAAGCGACAAGAAGTTGTTTATCCTGTAAGAGAGCCAGCCGTTCACAATAAAATACGGATCCACTTTTCTTGAAGCGAGCTGGAAGTTATCCGTGTATTGTGAACCAACATACTGGCCAAGTATGGCAATGGAAAAGCCGTTGTCCACATACGACGCACGAATGTTTCCCAAGAGCTCCGGAAATCCGGAGATCCTATTTCCATCGAGTGAAATGCCGCTTGCGATGGGATTGCCCAATGTGTCAGTATAGCTTGTATAGTTTATCAGCCTATTTCTGCTTAATGAGACATTGCCATAGAGGGCAAACTCTTTTGTTAAAATTGCGTTAGCTTCTAATTCGAGTCCGATGTGTCTGGTTCGTTTCGCATTGCCGGTTATTGGTTGTCCATATTGATCGAGTAGTCCGTTTGAAACGAGTTCGTTGTAAAATTCCATCCAGTATGCCGTCAAACCAAGTCTCAATTTTTCGTTGCTGAAATGATAACCAAGCTCAAAGTCGTTCAGAGTTTCTGGCTTAATCAAAGGTTCGCCGAAATTGTAAGTGCTGTCCGGATTAAGTGCAAAATGCGGTGTCTCTCCACCGCTTGATTCGTCCGCGTTATAGATGCTCGCTAACTGCGGTTCACGCGAAGTCTGGCTGACATTGAAGTAGATATTAGATGTTGTTGAAATGTTGTAGTTAATTCCTATTCTTGGATTAAGAAAGCGGTAGGGAACCGTGAATTTGTTTCCGACAAATTTCTCATCGTAAAATTTGTATTGCTTGAATGCATATTCGAGGTCGAGCATTAAAGTGGTGCTTTGGTTGATGTCATATAATTCGTGTCCATAGACTGTCGCAACATCCGTTAGTGCGCGCCACTCGTTGTAATGGTAATCGGCAGATAAGCCAAGAGGTAGATTGTTTGCCCATCTTATACTCGCCCAATGGTCGGAGTAATTGCGGTCCAGTTCTGATCCTAGCACTAGTGTCCCATCCGAATGTTGAATCGTAACGCGGGGAAGCCATCCGAATTGTTTGAGGCTCACGTATGCGTGTATCAAAGCGTCGCTCGGGTTTCCCGTCGGATGATAACCATACTGCGATGTTATGCGAAAGTAATTGGTATCTGCCCATGAACCGTCGTAATCGAAAAAGCCCGACCCGTAGACTGCGAAGAACGAATTATTCAGAGTTAACGTCGGAGATATTTTCCACTCGTTTAGCAGCTCGAAATGAGGCTGCGAAAAGTTTTCGATCTCGGAGCTCCTTCTTGGCACGGCATAAACCGTGTCAAGGCCATTGCTCGAAATGAAACGTGTCATATGCGGCGAGTAGTTGACCATGTTGCTGTCGGAATTCCAATCATCCCAATTGGCTGTGCGTAAATTTTTGTCGAGCGCGGCAAATTTTGGCAGGCCGAGATATGCGAGTCCGTCCGAAATTGGTCCACCATAAATATTAATTTCGGTAGTTACGTTGTCGTCGTATCGTGTAGCATTAAGAAAGTAACTATTCAAATTGACCCAGGAATTTTGTCTGAACCCGTCGGTCATGATTTTTGCAAGATGTGCATAAATAGAATATTGGTTTCCAATTAATCCGGAACTGACAGTAGCTGAATACCTTTGAACAAGTCCATTGGAACCGGTTGATCCGCTGCCAAATGAGAAATTCAATTTCCTTTCATTGGCAAAATTTGATGTTTCAATGTTGATCGATCCTCCGATTGCAGGCGGTCCATAGAATTCACTTCCGGCACCGCGCTGCACTTGGATTATCTGTGTGCTTGCCTGCAGGTCCGGGACATCTATCCAGTACACATTATGGTCTTCCGGATCATTCTGAGGAATGCCGTTAATCATGACCGAGATTCTTCGCTGGTCGAAACCGCGCATCGTTATGTAAGAATAGCCAATGCCTTCGCCGTTCTCGGAATATTGAGTGATGGAAGGAAGTTGTGACAGCAACACCGGTATATCCTGAACTGTGTATTGTTCGTGGATTGTTTTTCCCGGTAGGTTGCTGAAAGTAACAGGCGTTTCCCGCTCCTTGGCGATCTGTGCTGTGACTAGAATTGGCTGGAGCTTATAAGTTTTCCTTGTCAGGTAAACAACTAAATCTTTGCTCGGGACACTGATTTCCGTCGTCTTTGAATCGTATCCGGGCGCCGATATTTCGACATTAAAATTTCCTCTTGAAAGTCCCTGGAAGTTAAATTCACCTTGGGCGTCTGTTTTGGTAACGTGCTCTAATGCCAATATTTTGATTTGAGCTTGTGCGATGCCGAGGTTATTAGCGGAATCTATAACCGATCCATGTACCGTAAATTCTTGTTGCGCTTGTGCTGCCACAACAAATCCCAGTAGCAGCAATAAGGTAAGTCTCACTGTGTTCATAGCTTCTCCATAAATAGTTAAACCGTTTCCGCCTGCTGGAACACCAGTAAGTGAAAACGGTTTATTGAGAAGCTTGTCCATTTTCCTACGCTGGTATTATCCAGATCAGGTTCGTAGGGTGTTTCTCAGCCGTCCCACATTGGGCGGGACAGGCACCCCTAACGGACATTCAAATATAATCCTGTTCATCCAGCAAAACAAGCGCAACACGCTTACACCGAGTTATTTTCTGGATGACAGAAACAGCCGGTTTAACTTCTAGAGAAGTTAGCTATGCTTGGCAGGGGAAAGGAAATTTTGCGATGTGCGGGGAAATTAGGATGCAATCACAAAAACACCTCTCCATCCAAAGTAACATAACATTGATTCTGTAACCTAATCTTCGTAAAGAAAGTATTTCTTCCTAACTTTACTGAACTCCCTTAGTTCATGTTTCCAGTAAGACGAAATCTCTTTATAGTCTTTTCCTTGTTCTATCATTTCTCGAATATTGTCGTCTCCGGTTAGTCGATCAAAAGCTCCATCTTCACGAAATTTCACCAGATCAGGATATAATTCCCTCGCTGCACAGATCATTGCAATTCCAACCTCTACGGGTTTCACATTGTCCCGATACACAACCCGCACCTCGACACCACCGCATTTCTGGTTTTTGTACTTTGGATTTGATCCCCCCTTGCCGCTTCGAGGAACGAAGTTGACAGGAACGAACTCTACTCCTTTAAGCTCCAGTGAATTCAGATAATCCGTTAATTGCGTGTTCTTAATAAAAGGCGCTCCAACGTATCTGAATGGCTGTTTGGTTCCTCGTCCTTCAGTGACATTTGTGCCTTCAAAGAGCGCTGTGCCAGGATACATGACCGCTGTCTCTATTGATGTGATGTTCGGCGAGGGATTTACCCAGTCGAGCCCAGTTTCGTCATACCACATTGACCGGAAATAGTTTTCTAATTTTACAACGTGAAGTTCTGCTTTTATTCCATGCGACAGCATATTCTCCTCATTTAACATGAATGCCATTTCGCCGGGAGTCATGCTGTAAAGGATCGGAACTCGCTGCATCCCAATGAATGACTTGAAACCATCTTTCAGCAAAGGTCCATCGATTAAATTTCCTGAGATTAGGCAAGGTCGGTCCAGAACGATGAATGGGATATCGTTTTCGGCGGCTGCCTCCATTGCCAGATTTAGGGTGCTCACATAGGTATAAAAGCGCGTTGCCAGATCTTGAATATCGTAAACAAGCAAGTCAACATTTTCGAGCATCCATTTTTCAGGTTTCTTGTGCTCGCCGTACAGCGAGTAGATTGGCAGCCCGCTCGCCTTATCGATCCCATGACCAACGTGTTTTCCTGCTGGAACATCACCCCTTATGCCGTGCTCAGGAGAAAACAGCGCGACAACTGTAGTATCTGAATCAGCCCTCAAGGCATCGACTATGTGTATCCCTGATGGCAGGACGCCGCTATGATTGGTAACAATACCGATTCGCTTGCCTCTTATGAGTTTCATTTCCGATTCAAGAAGGCGCTCGCACCCAAGTTTGACTCTATGTGCTATCGGTGAAATGCTTCTTCTGTCCGAACTTAGATTAAGTTTGTTGTCAGGTAATTTTTTTGTCATTC
This sequence comes from Bacteroidota bacterium, assembly GCA_023381615.1. Taxonomy (GTDB): domain Bacteria; phylum Bacteroidota; class Ignavibacteria; order Kryptoniales; family JAKASW01; genus JAKASW01. The sequence continues at coordinate 10,323 of JAMCQL010000066.1, read as the reverse complement.
TAAATTGCACATTAAATTATTAGTGATTCTTGTCCCGACTGGGTCGGAATCCTTCGGAGAATTGTAGACTTCAAATTCATAAATGGAATAGGTTGAAATTGCGCGTGCACCTTGAATCCCAACGAGTCTGACATAGCGAGCTTTTATAGGTTTGAAGTCTATCTTCTCGACGCCGCCATGGCCATCGGTTTCATGAAAAATCGTCGTCCATTTTTTTGCATTAGTCGATGCCAATATCTTGTAATTTATCCCGTATCCCATTGCCCAGTGGATCACGATGTTGTCAAATTGGCGGGGCATTCCAAGATCAACTTGGAACCACTGCTTATCGAGACCTTTTTTCTCACCCCACAGTGCCGCTGATGCCCAGCGCGTGTACAGCTTTCCATCTACTGCGCTCGAAGGGCCAAAGTTGGGACCGTTCTTTGCCGTTGATGATGCGGATACACGCTCATGCAAAGCTAAGTTCGGCGGAGGCAGAACGACGCCTTTCCTCAATAGTTGCAGAACAACCAGAGAATATGGTGGGACTTGCGCACCGAAGGACGAGCCGACATTCCGGAGATCAGCGAGTCTATCGAGTTTGTGTTTGGCACTAAGTATCCACACACTTGCCGAGCCCTGCGGCTCAAACCCGTTCACTTGAAATGCAACATGCTTTGAACTTTGTTTGTTTTTGTTGATAAGGATAATTGACAACGTGTCTTTTCCAAACATGCTTGAATAGACAGACAAGGACGAATCAGATGAAGAACTCTCGACCAGCTCCCGGCCGAAAAGATGGGTGTAGATCGGAAAGACATAATAATTATAGCTCGGCGTGTTTTTTCCGTCTTCCGACAGAATTCCATAGTCGCCGCCCCTTGGAGGATATGAGTTGTGCAGCGCCCAATAGCAAGACATCTGCTCACCTAGTTCAGCCATTGTCCCGACCATATCTGCGACCCACAAAGCGTTCGAGATCGATAATGTAATTGGGCCCGGACGACCGTTGATGGAATTGTAACCCACATTGATGATCCACATTGAGTCCGCTTTTTCCTTCCCATTTACGGGATCTACGATCGGCAGTGTTTCCTCAAGCGCATGGCGGATCGTCTCGTAATCGCGGCGGTAACTACTGATACTGGCGAAGAGCGAATCTGCATTTTCATTTTTGTTTGTAAGCGGGTAGTAAGAAAAGGTAACCATGTCTATGTAATTGCCGGCCGCTTTCAAGACTCGACATGTCCAATCGTTTGGGTCGTCTGAAGGTTTGACATCGGCAGCAATTTTGATCGTAGGATCAACCGCCTTCATGGCTTTTGCGAACTGGATGAAGCGCTCGGCGTACTTTTCCGGCGTCGTATGTCCTGCTGCCCAGGTTCCCCATTGTTCGTCGCCCACTTCCCAGTATTTTATGTCATAGCCTTTCACTTTGTTACAATACCTGACCCAGTCGGCAGCGAGTTCCGGCGACTCGTTGAAATTTATAGTTATGAATCCTTGAGCTCCAACAGCATTCAGGAAAGCGGCGTACTCATCCGTGTTCATTTCACCGGCGCTGTTCTCGGGACTATTCCATATATAATGATCTGCGTCGTTCCCGCCTGGGTACTTTAAGACGGTGAATCCTGCTTCTTTGACTTTCCTTATTGCATCCCGGTCACAATCCAGGAGCATGTCCCGTGCAGGTCCTGGAAAAAGGTCTTCGTCCCATCTCGCAACGTTAAGCCCGTAAAGATAGGGGTTAATGTTGAAGATATGTTTTCCAGCGTTTATGCTCACTTTTACTGTTTGAGAATACGAATTGAGTGTGAGTAGTAGAACCGTTAACACCACGAAGAACGCATAAGTTGATTTTTTCATTGCATTTCCCTCCGTGAATCAGCTCGGTCTGAATTCGAGCTGTCATCATTCTTTTTTTTGAGGTCTCCTCTATTGGCCTTCGAGAGTAGAGACCGTAGGTCTTGTATCCCGAAAAACGTTATTACTGAAGCGACCGAAAAGAAGGTTAATGTCGCAACACCGTAGAGGATCAACCAGAATAGACTACCTGCTGACATGTAAGCCTCCTTCTAATTTTTCTCCGTGAGATGGTTCTGATATGATAACGGGTGGATGGCTCCTTTGAGTCGCGAGTGAACCGATCACCATGCCTGCACCAGCCAAGACAAAACTTAGAAGGCCTGAAACATTCACATCGACGAGGAAAAGAAGGCTTTTCGGCAAACTCTCTTTGAACAGAGAAAGGAGGAGGAAAGAGACAGGTGCTGCAGCTCCGAGTGCCAGTCCGGAATATGCGCCAATCACGTTTGCCCTCTTCCAGTACAGGCCTGCAACCACACAGGCAAATGCACCGGCAGCATACATTGCACCAGTGATTGCCAAGTATTGGAATGCGGTGGAAGGAATTTTGTAAAACAAACCGAACACGAGCATGAAGATTCCGATTAGCGCGGCAATAATTCTCGTCATCGTCACATTCTGATCATCTGAGAGCCGAGATTTGAGCAATGGAGCGACCACGTCCCTCGTCGCTACGGTGCTCCATGCAAGTAGATACGCGCTGTACGTTGACATGGATGCTGCCAACATTCCTGCGACCATCAGTCCTAACAAACCTGATGGCACCGCCGAACCCAGCAAGCGGGGCATCGCAACAAGCGAGTTAATATGAGACCCAAAAACGGCAAGCGCGGCTACGCCCCAAAGCATTGGGATCATATACCTGCCTCCTAATGTAAGTCCGGCGTACAAGAACACCTTCCTTCCTACCTCAGGAGACTCGGATGCAAATGATTTTGAAACAGCAGGTTGGTTCAGTGCTGAAATAGCAATGCTTCCAATCAGCATCCAAATTAAGAATGTCCATCCAAACTGTGGATTGGTGATTGGATTTAATCCCGATGTCCCGTACTGTTGCACGACTGTAGACGCAATGGTGTGGAAGTTAACCTTTGCCAAGACGAAAACTGTCGAGATAAACATTCCGAAGGTGAGTATTACGAATTGAATGAAATCCGTGATAACCACCGAGAACATGCCTCCCAGCACTGTATAACTTATCACAATAATGAGCATTATTACCATCACGATTGCTTTTGCCTGCTCACCTAAGCCTATGGCTTCCGATAGAAATATCCCGTCAAAGCGGAGGAATATCCCCATGTTGAGGACACCTCCCAGGAAAAGCAGAACGCCGCCAAGCCATCGAACGGACTTGTTATAGCGCAGTTCGTAGAATTCAGGGATCGTGATTACCTTAAGGCGTCTCAGTCCGGAGACGATGAATCCTGTTTTCCCAATAACCATGTAGCCAAAAAAACCGATCACTCCAAGTATGAAGCAAGAGAAACCAGTGAGGAAGCCAAGTTGTGCAAAGTACATGAAAGTCACCACTCCAATCTCTGTTGCGATGAGAGTAGCCGAACCGAGTGCGACCTTCACCTTCCTTCCGGCGACGTAATATCCCTCCATGTTTTCAACATACTTTCGAGCTCTCAATCCGACATATACCGTGCCTGTGAGGTAGACGATCAGGATGAGCCAGTCAATCAAGTGAAAGTTCATAGCGATGTTTCCAAACCTTTCTTCTTTGTGGTGGTTTTGTTTTCGTGGTTACTTTAGTGCCTTCTTCATGACCTCGTGCCTTCTCGTTACTCTCAAACCGCGTCGATAGTAAAAGTCTTTCGCATGTCCGGTTGTCCATGCCAACCAGAGATTTCGTTTCCCTTTCTCTTTCATCAGCAAAGCGGTCTTGTAGTAGAGGCAGGTTCCGATTCCTCTTCCTGTGAAAGCCGGATTGATTGCAAATGGGCCAAAGTGTTCATCTTCATAGTGGCTGAAACCGATCACGCAACCGTTTTTGACCGCCACAAATATCTGGTCTGTGCTGGGGTTCTTCCTCAGTTGGTCCAGAGCAACCCTTAGAAGTTCACCTGGATAGTGCGTACTGAGAAATTCCAGTAATCCTGTAATGTATTTGGGCTCGAATATACGGATGTCTATACCCTGTGAAAGAAGCGAATTGCAAAGGTTGTCCTTGTCACTTGAGCAATCGAAATCCAGAAGGGAGCGTCCCATGCTGTATGCTCTCTCATGCTTCTTGTAGCCGAGTTTCTTTAAGAGAGTGTATGCTTCAGCATAAGCATCGATGTCCACGCCGGGAACAAAATAGTTCGGAGTGTATGACGAGACGTACACTTCCGTGACTCCACAGGCTCCCAGAAAATCTTCTGACGACTTTATCAGTTTTGTTGCGATGCCTTCTCCTCTGAAATCCGGGTGGACAAAGAATGCTGTGATCCAACCTTTTCCTTGTTCCAGGCCCGCACCATAGTAAGGGTACCGCCGTCTTATTGCCAGAGAAAAGCCGACGATTTCGCTTGCAGAGACAGCAACGGTACATCCGTTGGGGTCGAAGTTCTCATCTAAGAGAACTTTTCGTCTGAACGTCTCTGTGGTTATCGGATCTCTCAGAAGGCACTTGTTCCAAAGGTTTACGACGCTTCCTTCATCATCACCTAAGTAAGGGCGAACTACCGTGGATCTTGCCACTTCATCCTTTTTTGCCGCAGCAGAAGTTGTCATCAGGGCTCTAATGACCTCCATATAAGTTTCTTATCGAATCGATCAATGTCAAATGCCACGGCGTAGCGGAAACCGCTTTCTGCTCCTCTGACCACCGCTAGGGCTTTGTAATAATTGAGATAAGGGAAGCTAGATATTTTTCCACCTATGAATTCGTATTTGGCGACGGCACTTTCCCAGCTATCGAACGCATCAGTAACATCTACATAAATGTATGGCTGAAATCCTTCCATGTCTTCCCAGTTTTCGGTGTAGAGAATTCTCTTCACGCCGCGCCATGCAGGATATTCAGTTGGAGAATAAGGGGTCACAGTCTCGACCGAGGGCAGACTTGCCAGGAGGACGGCGTCGACGGTTATCGCGTGGGCATTTACATGATCCGGGTGAATGCTGTTCTTCCAATGTGTAATTATGATTGTCGGTTTCACCATCCTGATGACATTGGCGACATAACGTCTGGCTGTCTCATCATTGGGAAGCTGGCCGTCTTTAAAAGGGCCAAAGATTGTCTCGGCACCCAGGAGGCTGTCAACCTCAAGTGCCTCTCGTCTCTTCTGCTCGCCGTATTCCTTGGCAGAAATTCTTGGGTTTCCTCCTTCTCCAAGTGTCAGATGGAGAAAGACAACGCGGTCGCCAAGCTTTGCCTGCTTTGCTAAAACAGCGCCGCAAGAGATTTCCATATCGCCTGCATGAGCTCCGACAGCGAGTATAGTTGTTCTCGTTTCGTTCATCTTATCGTCTCTCCTTTCCTGAGTAGTTTTGTGGAAGAGCCAATTGTTTGGCAAAAGTAAGAACGAAAATGCAAATGCATAAGTATACAGTTCCTTTTTCATATTAGATCTTGATGAATATTTTTCGTTTGTAAAAGACATACATTACTCCATACCATAAGAGAACGTAGACTATTGAATAGATCATGGAAGCATTGTAGCTGCTCGCAAGGGGAGAGAAAACTCCATGATAAATATAGTCTTTCAAGCTCACTCTTACGGCCTCACCGGCGGGTGACATTTGGGAAACAGTCACTAAATCAAGAATAAGTGCCACTAGCGTGGAGAGAAAAAAGGAGGTAATCGCATTTGCTCCAAAGACCAGGAACGGCTGCGACCAACTCTTGATTCCCTTGATGTCGATGAGCCAATAGCAGACGCCGAGCATCTCGAGAGCAAAACCGGCTGTGAACACAACGTAAGAGCTGCTCCAAAGGAGTTTGTTAATTGGAAACCAAATCGACATAATCACGCCTATCACTAATCCGAAATTCCCGAATACCAACATTCCGGAAGCCTTCTCGATGCTGCTTCGCTGCGACCTCAGGTAGTGCCCCGTCAGGGATCCAAGAAGGACTGTGGAGATTGACGGTATGATGCTGAGGATTCCTTCAGCGTGATAGTGCCAGCCTTGCAGCAAAATTTTGTCGACGTACCACCACAGGTTACCGATTGGGGCAAGTACGCCGGCACCGTAACCTGGTACAGGGACGAGCATCATCAGGAGCCAATAGACAACGATGCCGAGCACTGCCACCACAGCCTGTCCAACAACATCTGTGTAGAGATAGATTGCACCGGATATCAAGTAAACGACGCCAATTCTCTGGAGCACGTTTAGTATCAGTCTGTGTGAATAGTTGAAGTTCGGAATGCCGGACAGGAGCATGCCGAGGGCGAAAAGAATCAGTGAACGGATGACGACGTGCCTCAGCAATTTCCCTTTGCTTTCGCCGCGTGCTGTGCGTTTGGAGAACGAAAACGGCATTGCCACTCCGATTATGAATAGAAAGAATGGGAATACTAAATCGGTGGGGGTCCATCCGTCCCATTGCGCATGAGCGAGCGCCGGGTAAACGTGTGACCAGTCACCAGCGTTGTTAACGAGTATCATTCCTGCAATTGTAATTCCTCTGAAGACGTCGAGCGAAATCAACCGTCCGGAGCCGGAACTAACGGGAGGGGAAGTGATTTCAACCTCTGTAGAACTCATGTGGTTTTCCTTTCTCTTGGTTTTGTTGTGGGCTAGCAATGATGGTCGGTGGAAAAACTTGGGTAACAGTAAAATCTACCCAGAACACACCATAAGCGTTTGGGATCGCAGACATAAGTGCAGTCCCGATTGTTCTTGGAGGATCGCTGTACTGTCCCCACCAACTTTTATCGGCTGGATAGCCAATTTGAAAAGAGACTCTGCTTGGATAGAAAGTCCTTCCCCACGCCTTGTATTCATACACCATATCTGAGAGCGAAGCGAACTGCTGGCTGTCGTCAACGAAGATAATGTTCCCGCGGTACGTAGGAGGCATCCATGACCGGGCAAAATGTTTGAGGAAGAGTGTATATTGCGGATTGTACGACTGAACCTCCTGTTCCCATCGTTGAGCATCCGCATCAGTAACCTTCTCCCCCCATTGGTACAAGTTAGCATCGTACCATTCGACATCGACTCCAAACCCTACCACGCACGGGTGGCTGCGGTAACGAGAGAGGACGAGACTTATTAATGTATCTACGCTCGCGGCGCCAGGTTCGACCTGCAGCCAGACTTTAAACCCTTCTTTATCAAACCTCGTTAGGAATGATTGGCTGTAGTCAGAATCTGAAAAAACTATGTTGCTGTAGCTTCCGCCAGGTGAGGGAAAATCAACCTGTGTAATACCACTTCCCATGTACAGGCTTACGATCCAGATTGCGGCAGGTGTTGCGTCGTTGAATTTCTTTGCCATCGAGTCGCCGACTCCGACCCAATAGTCGGGACCTGGGAATTGGTGGTTCGGGTAGTTTGAAAGAATACGAGACGCCCGAAAGCCTGCAACATAAGGTGAATTCCATCCGACGAAGATAGAGGCAGTTCCTGTTATTTCATTCTGTTGGGCGGTTACCCAAAATGTTCCGTTCGCTTTCCCAGCTGCAAAGAGTCCGGAGTCGCTTATCGTCCCGCCGCCGCTCACACTCCATCTTGGTTTTATTGCGACCTCATGTCCAGTCTGGTCAAAACCCTTAGCAGTGAACTGCAACGTGGCTTCTGCACTGATAACTGTGTTCTGCGGGGTAACGCGGATAGAGCTAAGCATTCCGGATGAGGGCTGTGTAGGCTGCCTGCATGATGATATCAAAGACATCGCCGCCATTATGAGGAGGCAAGATAGAACTTCAGGGGCATGTACATTATTTGAGCTTGAAGGACTGATATGCTTCGGTGGGTTGTTGATTTGTGATGATCTTAGTAGGCTCATCTCATAAGTCGAGCTAGGTCCGGTGTTGCCTTCGATTCCGAGTCCGACATTGTCGGGATCGGGGCAGATCGTAGTCAAAATTGTTAAACTCGTCAAGGCTACACAATTGACTTTCTCATTACTACAAAGCGCCTCGTCTCTTTGAAGCCGAATTTCGAATAAACCTTTGCGGCAACATCGTCTGTCCACAGCACATAAGCGTTGTGATATCCTTTTGCGCGCATGCGTTCCAACGTGCGGCCCAGGAGAACGGTACCGATACCCTTGCCTTGATACTTGTCCGCCACACCAAAAGGTCCGAAGTGTGCACCTTCAAACTGGCAGTAGCCAATTACATCGTTGTCTCTATCGGATACGGCAATAAAGATCTGGTCTGTCTGGAAGATACCTCGTGTTAAGTCTCTCAAGTTCGCACGCGAGACACGCACCCAGTCGGAAGGCATGCTAGCCTCCAGGAATTTCAAGAATGAAAGTAGATCATTGCGCATGTATGGTCTGATCAGAATTCCGTTTTCCTGCAAACGCTTTTCTTTCTCCTCGGCTTCGCGAGTGACTTTGAAAAGCGGTAACTGCGTGTCCATGCTTAGCGGACGATAGGTTTCCTCGAAACCGGATTTCTTCAAGAATGATATGGCATCGGAGTACTCTTTGATGTCAATACCTGGAACAAAGTAGCCGGGAGCATAGGTGGCTATGTAGCACTCCCGCTTTCCCAATGTTTTGAATTTCTCGAAGAGGGAAGAAAGCATTCTTGAGGCTATCCCCTGCTTTTGACGCTCTGGCTCTACTCCCAAGGCAGTAATCCAGCAGCGATCGCCTTTAGGATCGTGATCGCCAAGCGGAACGCGGCGAGCATAAGTTCCCACGACAAATCCGACGATGAGGTCGCCTTCTTTTGCGATGACAAAAGTATTCTCATCGAAATTCTCATCGAGGAGAACGCGCGCTTCTAAACTATCAAGAGTTACTGCATCCAAAGGGAGTACTTTATTCCACAATTTTAGCACGCCTTCTATGTCGCGGTTAGTTATCGGAGTGATTGAGATTTCCATTAGATGTCCTTTTAGATTTTGAACGTTGTACACAGACATAGCAAGATGATATGACGGCACTTGCGGTGTCACTATATGTATCTACTTAAAAAACAACCTTGGCAAGAGAACTTACTCATGTGCGACTCACTAAACTACAACATCCAAGGATTTTGCAAAATCCGGTAAGTGAGTCGCACAAAGGGGTCCATTATTTAATTAGCATCATTTTCTTAGTTTCAACTGCCGTTCCGGTTCTTAGTCTGTAGAAATAGACACCGCTTGTCACGTTCATGCCCGAAGCATCTCGTCCATCCCAAACAACATTACGTTCTCCGGCAGATTGCTGTCTGTCAACCAGAACACGCACACGCTGACCAAGCACGTTGAAGATCTCAAGCGTCACGTGCGCATTGCTTGGCAGTGCGTACTGGATTGTCGTCGTGGGATTGAATGGATTGGGATAGTTCTGCCGCAGGATAAATGTTGCGGGAACGGTTCTGGGATTGCGTGGCTGTTCGATTCCGGTGGTTACCGAAATGAAATTGATATCGTCAACATACACCTCAATCGTGTCGTTAGAACGGAATGGTCGGAAGTCAATCCCCGTAATGTCCTCGAGTGTAAATGGTTCCATGCTTCCTGGATCTGGCCACATCTGCGTCAGTGAATCCGGGAACAGGACAGTGTATTTTTGCCAGTTCCAGGTTGGCGTGAATACATAGTTGTAAAAATCGTATGTACCGTCGACGAACCTCTTATTCTCGCGGATGACCAGTCGCACCGGCTTGGCTTCACCCTGGGCGTAGAACGTAATCGCTTTGAATTGTGCGAGGTTCCTTGGGGCCATGTCTGGACTGACGTCTGCATACAACCCAATTCCCCAACTTGCGTAGGCGCCCTTGATGTAGCCGCAGTAGGGAGACCCGTTCGCTCCGCCTGGCGTTGCAACACTGTCCCCTGGAGCCGGCTGTACAAATGTGCCTGCGGCGCCATCACTGAAGGTCGACCATCGGGTGCCCCAGTTTGTATTGTTACTTCCATCGTCGAAGTTGCAGAAGAGACTCGGCAGTGGCCCAGAACGTACCCACGTTTGTATGACACCGCCGTCGTAACTTGTAACGTAAGCAGTATCTCCTGTCGGGCTGAATGCAACTCCGCGCGGACTATAGATGACGTTTTTCCCGTAGCCTATCAGCGAATCGCGCGTCCCGGTTGCCAAGTTGTAGATGAAGTATTTATCCCAACCTCTCCCGCTCTGGTATTCTGCAACCCAGAGCCGACCTTGTCTGTCGAAGTCAAGCCCGGGGGTATCGCCCTCAATCGGACCTGGAAGAGTATCCACGAGCGTGTAGGTGACCCCGTCGCTGCTGTGGTAATGTTGAACGACATGCTGCCACAGGCTGCCCATGTAGACGTCTTTTCCATCCGGTGTAACTGCCAATGCCCTGGACCACATACGGGTTGTATCGACAACGCCTATTGAATCGA
>JAMCQL010000004.1 GCA_023381615.1 Bacteroidota bacterium | reverse complement strand
TCTTGTCTCAAGAGGATAACATTTTGCTCCTTTCAATTTCAAATCGAAAACGACCTCTTTTCTCTCTAACTCTTTCACTACTGATAACTTATAGCGTTTCAATGTCTCAACGTTTGGACACTACTGAGGCACATTAGAAAACATAGATTTATTCGTTAATGTGCCCTATGTGCCTATGTGTTTTATATTTTTGTCGCAGACCCGTCTTGAGAATTTACGTGCTGCGGCTCGTGGACTGTTTGTTCAGAGTGAGTACTCAACCCCAACTGCAAAGTCGAAGCCGCTGAATTCGACCTTGATGTCGCCTTTATTATCTGTGAAAGCCATCCCGTTGGAATACCGATAACGTATCTGCCAAAGTGTCCTGAATGAATCGTTGAGTTTTGTTTGAAAGGCAATTGACGTGTTAACTCCGTAACCCCTGCCGGTTCTTTTTAGGTTTTGCTTGAAGTAGCTGGACCGTGGAGAGTCAATGACGATTGACTTCGCCGTTACTTCGCTGAAAAAGTATGATACTCCGATGCCAACCACGGGTTCAAACCTGTCTTTGAGGAAGCCTGTGTGATATTCATAACCGAGTGTCAGCGGGATGCCGGTGAAATTCCAGTCGATTCTTAGCGGGAAAAAACCGATCGTATCCGAATTGCTAGTAACGCTGAGGAGCGATCCGACAAATTTTCTTTGGGGTCTGAGGACTTCCGATGCAATACTTACAAAATGCTCTTCGCTGATTCTGTAAATGACAGATGCGCCGCCGTAAACGATCGGATTACAGGTCTCATAAAGATCGGTCTGAAGGTCTGTCTTTCCTACGAAATCGTTCCAGGCGGTCAGCGGCAAATAAGCCGCCCCTACGTTCGCGCGAACAGAGAACCGGGTTCCCTGGGAGTACGAAGCTGACACAGCAGCAAGAATTAATGAAAAGGAGAAGAACAATCGCTTCATCGAATCATCACCTTTCTTATTTCGGTAGAGATAGCCTCAAGATAGTATTGAGCATCCTTATTTGATTAGCAGCATCTTCCCAACGTCTGTAAATCCGTTTGCCCGCAAACTATAAAAGTAGACTCCACTGGTGAGACCGCCGCTGTCGAACGTTACCGAATGTTCGCCGGGCGTTTGCTTGCCATCTACAAGCGTCTCAACTAATCTACCCAAGACATCATACACTTTGAGTGTCACATTGCTGAATGCTGATAGCCGATAGCTGATCTTCGTCGTCGGGTTGAATGGGTTAGGATAGTTCTGGTGCAATTCGAAAGTGGATGGCGAAGATGAAGATTCATCGATTGCGCCGGTTGTCCAATTGAAACTTCTGCTGTAAATGTGGGATCTTCCTGTTTGATTACTTTCCCAAGCGGCGAAGTTCCAAAGCTGACGGGAGAGATTCGAAATCGATGGATTGCGGCCGCCTGCCATCGTATCGAGCCCGTAACGGTCAGAGAACACAATCGCTGTATCATTCCCAGTCCGGTGCTCCCACGCATAGAATCCCCAAGGTACCGCTTGGTTGGTCTTTCTCAGCGGCTCATGGATACCGGTAAGCTGGATTGGGACAAAGGAAACAGCGTGTAGATTGCTGGAAGTCGTATCGTCCTCAATATTAAATACAGTGTCCCTGCCTGTGTAGTAATTTGGGACAGCTATTCGTGCCTCGTATCTGTTGTTTAACTTGAGATCAAATGTGAATGCGACCATATACCTCGCGAATGATATGAATCGCGGATTGCTTATGTCGCCATCACAAGCGACGGTGTCGGAAGGTGCCAAAGACATCGTATTAAGGTCTTGTATTGCGCTGATAAGACAAATTTTGTTACCAGAATCCCCTACTCTGGTCCATACAAAGGTGTTGGTAGGGGCGTAGTTTTCTCCAATGCCAAAATCATAGTCGGAACTATCGAAATTTGAAGTTGCAAGCGGCTTGGGATTTGAGAATTGGGTTGGTCCCACAACTGAGTAGAGAACGGATGCGTCTCTTCTCCATATAAGAATGATTCTGGAGTCTGTAAGTGTTCTGACTTTCACGTTAGTGTTGCTAACTGTATCATTAGTGAGCGCAATGGGAGACGCCCAGTTTGCACTGTCGGCGTAACGGTAGCTGAAATAGATATTCCACACGCTGTCTTTCTTTTGCTGCCATGCAGCAACAGAGATTGATTCCGGAATGGTGCAAACATCCGGGTATTTCTGAAAGATACCGGGGATTGTAGGCGAAATCGTCGTGACAATTGAATTCCAACCCGCCTGATTCGATGAGAACTGTTTTCCGGCGATGGAGCTGACTCCATTTTGCCACCTCTCAAAAACAATCCACCCGATTATGCCGTTAGGTGACCAAGAATTAGGAAGCATTCCTTCATGATCGATTTGAACATTGTAGTCGTCGAAGTCTCCGCTCGTGACCGTATCCACTTTCTGCCAATGGTCATAGGTTTGGCTGTAGACACAATTTGAGACCAAAAGAATAATTGAAACAAAAATAAATTTTCCCATCATATAACCCTCCCGATAGACAGAGGCAATTTAGAAGAGAGATCTAATTAAGTCAAGAAGGGGTTACGGCTGGAAACGAGTTTTTCCCTGGCGATCTAATGCTCGTTCTTTGTTTCTTCTTCCGTCTTGAAGAGTTTCCCGACCGATTTTATGCGCAGTCTCTGTGTGAATATGATAGCGAAGATCGCTCCGACAATTGTTATCGCGATGTAGCTGAAAAGATGCGTGAGTGTCGCATATGCGAGGGCTTCATCCTTCGGGACATTTGCAATATTTATGAGCGCCTGTGAAACGAAAAGATGATAGACTCCTGTCGCGCCCGGGCTTGGAACAATCCACGCGATTGTGGTAACAAGAATCAACAGGAAAGCATCGTAGAAAGTCAGGTGCAGATTTGTTCCGAACTTGAATGCGAAGAACGGAATGTACATCGAGTAAATATATACAATCCAAATAAGGGCCGTGTAAATAGTGATGACGCCAAGACGTTTCCCGGAGCGGAGAATTTTGAAAGACTCCAGAAACGACAGCAAAATTGATTCTGCTCTCTTTGCAAGTTTCTTCGGAAGCACGAACTCAAGGACGCGCAGTATCAGATTCTGAAATTTTTCTGAGACAGACGCGACATAGAGCACGGCGCCGAGCACAAGGGAACCGACGATAAGTATCAATCCGGCAGCGCGGAGAAAGGGAAACGATCCAATGAGATTTCCGTGATATAGAAAAAGCGCCAAGCCAAAGAGCACTCCTGCCGAAAGCATATCGAAAAGTCTTTCCAGAACGATTGTTCCCAAAACACCGCTGACGCTTATCTCTTCGAGTCTTCCCGTCGTGTAAGCTCGCACAATTTCTCCAAGCCTTGGAACAAAATTGTTCAGGAGATAACCGACCATGATGCTTCCCCAAGTGTCGACGATGGAAATGTCCTGCTTGATTTCCTGGAGTATCACACGCCAGCGGAGTGCGCGGAGAAAGTGGCTGAACAAAACGACAACCGTGGCGGCGAGGAGAATATAGAAATTTGCGCGAAGCGCATCGTGGAGAAGCGAGTGAAAAGAAATTCCGCGGAATGCAAAAAAGACGAACAGAGCCGCAATGAGAAGCCCTACGATCATACGAAGTAACTTGGATTGCCTCAAAATCTACCCAAAAATCAACATTTCAGAATGACGATTTCAATTAGCGCTGACGTAGGTCAACCACCTGTGTACCCTTTGGCGGAGTAAACTCAAACTCCGAGTCCGGAAGATCCGAATTGGTTTTCAGATTGTCGACGATGTATGTGTATCGCATGTCGTTCATGTCCGATACTTCTGCGCTGTGAACCGTCCAATCAGCGTTGACAACGATCTTAATTGAACGGATGAACGAGTTGTCGCTTTTTGGAGTGAGCCGCAGAGTGTAAACATTACCTTTGTCGCTCTTTTGTGTGGAAAGCAGAACCGCGAAATAATCGGAAGGAACATCGAGCAAAAACTTGTCAGGTGTGACAGTGTTCTTGTCATCGCGGAAGTTGTCGATTATGACTTGCTTAGAACCCGGCATGTAAATCCACGATGTCTTTCCATCGGTAACCATCACCTTGTCGCCGGTTTCGATCCTGTATTTATTTCCTTTCTTGAGGTAAAGCGTTCCCTTGATTGTCTTCGAAATTTTTGAGAGCGGGTAAACCACCGTTTGCGTGAATTGTATTACCGCATCGTTCGTCTGATTGTAATTGTTCTGGACGTTCTTGATTATTTCCGACGCGGTTGGGGTGCCGGCGAGTGCCGTGACTCCGGCAGCCAGTAAAAGGGAAACTGTGAGCAATAATTTTTTCATTAACATGGTCTCCATCCTATGCAAATTCAAAACTCAAAAGTCTCCACAGGATCCTTCGGAAAAACCACAATTCAAAGCTACGTGGTTTTCCTGCACTGTCAAGTCCTATAATTTTGACTTTTGACCTTTGCCTTCCTGGCCAAAGGATCCCGCTTCGCGGGACTACATTCCTAACTCTCGAAGCTTATCGTTCAGCGCTTCCTCGTTCTCGAGCAAAACTTCTCTTCCTTTGCTGCCCTCGAATGGTCCGACAATTCCTGCGGCTTCGAGCTCGTCAATAACCCGCGCGGCTCGCCCGTAACCTAACTTCAGTCTTCGTTGCAGGAACGATGTCGATGCTTGCTGATGTCTCACGACGAGGATCGCTGCCTCTTCGAACATTTCGTCAAACTCTGCCGCTGCCGCTCCACCGTTCCTCTTCCTCGCGAGGACAGATGGAAGCTGGTACGGCCGGGAATAGCCCTTCTGCGATGAGATGAAATCCACAACTTTCTCAATCTCCTCGGTAGAGAGGAACGAGTTCTGCATTCTCTCCGGTTTCGAACTTCCTGCGGGAAGGTAAAGCATGTCGCCGTTGCCGAGAAGCTGTTCGGCGCCGTTCTGGTCGAGAATTGTACGTGAGTCGATTCGCGACGCAACTTGATAAGCAATTCTGGCGGGGAAGTTTGCCTTGATGAGTCCCGTGATCACGTCCACCGATGGACGCTGTGTGGCGAGAACCAAATGTATTCCGACCGCGCGAGCAAGCTGAGCTAAACGCGTTATCGGGTCTTCGATTTCATGCGCTGCAGTCAACATGAGATCGGCAAGTTCGTCGATGACGATCACGATATAAGGAAGCTTTATGAATTTCACATCGTCGATCTCTTTTCCGTAGGATCTCGACGAGTCAAGTCGTTGACCTGCGGACAGTTTTCCTTCCGCGAGCTTCTTATTATAGTCCTGTATATTTCTGACGCCTGCCTTTGCGAGGAAAGAATAGCGCGTATCCATTTCCGCTTCAGCGGATTTAAGCGCGAGAACCGCGTTGCCCGACTCCGTTATTATTTCTTCCGGAACATCCGGCGAAACCGCAAGGAAGTGCCTGTTCAACTTTCGATAAAGCGACAGCTCGATCTTCTTCGGGTCAATAATGACAAATTTTATTTCGCTCGGATGAAGTTTGTAGATTATGCTCATCATGATCGTGTTGATGCCGACGCTCTTTCCGGAGCCGGTGGCGCCAGCGATCAGAAGATGTGGCATCCTTGACAAATCATCCACGAAGATTTCGCCCGTGATTGTCTTTCCCATTGCGATTGGGAGATTGAACCGGAGATCCTGAAACTTGTTCGATGCAACGACGCTGCGGAAGTTTACGAGCTGCGGTTTGTGGTTCGGTATCTCAACACCCACCGCACCTTTGCCCGGAATCGGAGCGATGATCCTGATGCCGCGCGCCTGAAGAGCAAGCGCGAGATCGTCCGCGAGACTTGTGATGCGGCTGATTTTTACGCCGCTCGCCGGAACAAGCTCGTAAAGTGTTACGACCGGACCGGGAATTACGCTGACACTCTCGATTTGAATGTCGAAGACTTCCAACTTCGACCGAAGCAGCTCTGCGTTCGCGCGCAATTCCTCGTCGGGAATCTTGTCAACCTGAATTGGAATGTCGAGGAGATCGAGAGGCGGCGGAGTGTAATCGATCTCTTCATCTTCATTCTGAGACGGGATCGGCTCGCCTGTCGCTGGCATTGCCGCCGCTACTTTTCTTGAGTACTGAGCGCGCTCTTCATCCTCATCAACTTCTTCCTCGGGGATCTCTTCTCCTTCGGCTTCATCCGGTTTTGAGAGAGTGCGCTTGACCAACGCTTTTGCTTCGTCGATTAAATTCGATTCCTGCTTGAGTTTCGTCTCGTCGCGGACAATTTTTACCGGCGTGGCTTCATCTTTCGATTGCTTCGGTTTGTCACCCGGTTTTGCGATCTTCACCGCATTGCCGATTTTCTTCCCCGATCCGACGGATGCGACAAGCGCCTTGATGGAACTGAACAGCCAGGCAAATGCCGAACCGATTGCGCTGATAAGTTCCTGTGGAGAAATTTTCAAAGTGAAGACAACGAGCGCAAAAATCGCTAGGAAAATTACCGCGCCGCCGCCGACTGCTCCGAGCGCGCGGACTAGTGCAAGTGCTGAGAATTGTCCGATCAGCCCGTACCATTCTTTACCGAATTTGTCCGTCCCGAACAAAGTCTTCAGGTAACCGGAAAAGACAGCGATGACAATGGCATATATTAGCACCATCGTGCTGACGCGAGCTGCAGTCTTGTAATCTTTCTTGAGCAGCGCCGTCCAACTGAAAATCAGTAGGATCAGCGGGAATGCGATAGAGAAGTAACCGAATGTCGAATTGACGAAAAAGTTTGCGATATACGCACCGAAAATTCCGAGCCAGTTGTGGATCGTGTCTGCTTTTGCACGGATGCTCTCGTCGCCAAGAAAAAGCTTGAACGTGTCAAAGAAGCTGATCTCGGAGCTTGCGTCGTCAGCAGGCGAATAGGAGACGATGCTCAAGCCGACCAAGATAGAGATGACGATCAGGGAGAAATTTATGACTTCGGATCGAAGAGACTTTTTAGGCTTCTTTTTCTTTTCGTTCTTTTCGGAATTGTCTTTTGCTTCAGCCATTTATCACTAACTTGTTTGGCTCGTCTTCGCCGAAGCTTCAGCGAGCGAATGCCTGAGTTTGATGCCGACGCCATCGACTGCCGGAACTACCGGAATGCTGTCAATTGCAGCGCAAAATTTCAGATCCTTCGAGAACCCAATCGATGTCAGATACTTGCCGTGTTCGGACCTCCTCAACATCCCAAGAATACTTCTTTTGAAATTCTTATACAAGATTACCGCCGTCAAGCCCGCGTCGTCCGTTTCCACTTCGGCGGCGGCTTGGACTTTCGAGATGATCATCCCTGCGCAGGTCACGTCTTCCACCGAGAAGGATCCCTGTCTTCCCGCACAGAGAATTGTCCATGTCCCGCCAATGCCGACGATCGTCTGAACTATCGAGGAAACATTGACAAAAGTTCCGACAAGTGCCATCGACGCGTATCTGCATTTGTAAATTGCACCGGCTCCGTTGGTCGTTGTGAAAATTATTGTTTTACCTCCGACTTTTTCCGGAGTGTATTCGAGCGGGGAATTTCCCAGGTCAAAACCGTCGATTTTTTTACCCTGTCTTTCTCCGCCAAGCAAACGCGAATCGCCGCTTAAGTTCGATGCAATCTTTGTCGCGTTCTCTATGTCCGGAGTCGGTATTACTTCGCGAGCGCCGCTATTCAAAGCGTTGCAGATAGTTGACGAGGCGCGAAGAACATCGATGATGACGACATTCCTGCCGCGCATGCTGAGTTCGTCAACACCCGCAGGTGAAAAGAAAACTTCAATCTTCATCTGTCCCCCTCAGTTCTTCTTTGCAACAAATGGAAGTTTTACGACGTGCGCCCGCGCTTTCTTCCCGCGAATATCCACAAATATCTGGCTATTCTCCGCCGCATACGAGGTTTCAACGTAACCCATGCCGATACCAACCTCGAGCGACGGTGAGAAAGTTCCGCTTGTTACGCCGCCAATTTTTTCACTTTCCGAATGAATCCCGTAGCCGTGGCGTGGTATGGCGCTCTCTTCCATTCTAAACCCCACCAGCTTTCGAGTGATATTTTGTTTCGCTTTTACAATCGCGTCCTTACCGAAGAAATCTCCTTTGTCGATCTTCGTTATCCAACCGAGTCCTGCTTCGATGGGATTCGTTGTCTCGTCGATGTCGTTGCCGTAGAGGCAGTAACCCATCTCGAGACGAAGTGTGTCTCTCGCGCCTAGCCCGATCGGTAAAATGCCAAATTCTTTGCCGGCATCGAAAATCAAGTTCCACAATTTTTCGTAATTGTTTCCTTTCACCTCGAAGAAAATTTCAAATCCGACTTCTCCAGTGTAACCTGTTCGCGAGATTATGGCGTCGACTCCGGCTATCTTGCCTTCGACGAAGTGATAATACTGGATTGCGTTCAGGTCAACCTCGGTCAATCCCGCTTTGCGGGACAGGGTTGCAGCAGCTTTCGGTCCCTGGATGGAGAGAAGCGCCGTCCTATCGCTCGCATCTTCGAGTTTTACATCTCCTGTGATGCGCGACGAGAATGCTTTGAAGTCTTTGTCGATGTTTGAGGCGTTCGCAACTATCATGAAACCGTCTTTGAGCTTGTAGACGATTAAATCGTCGAGAAGCAAACCGTTTTCATTTACTAATGCCGTGTACTGCGCTCTCCCGTAAGTCAGTTTCGTGACGTCGTTAAGCGTGTTGCGTTGGATAAATGCCTCTGCGTCTTTTCCACGTACGAAAAATTCTCCCATGTGGGAAACGTCGAAGATGCCGACGCTCTCGCGGACTGCCTTGTGCTCGGTGACGATGCTCGAGTATTGTACCGGCATTTCAAAACCGGCGAACTCGACCATCTTCGCTCCTAACTTTTTATGGATTTCGTTGAACGGTGTCTTCTTCATTTAGCGTTTACTTTCTTCCAGTCTGCTAAGAATTTTTCAAGTCCGATGTCTGTCAGTGGATGTTTCGCAAGCTGCTCGATGACTTTGAACGGCATCGTAGCGATATCGGCCCCCATCAATGCCGCTTGAACAACGTGGATCGGATGTCTCACGCTTGCCACAAGAACCTCAGTATCGTAACCATAATTGTCGTAAATCGCAATGATCTTTTCCACAAGCTCCATTCCATCTTCGCTTATATCGTCAAGTCTTCCGACAAACGGACTTATATATGCCGCGCCTGCTTTTGCGGCAAGAAGCGCTTGTGTCGGCGAGAAGCAAAGCGTGACGTTCGTCTTGATTCCTTCTGCCTTCAGACGCTTGATGGCTTTGAGCCCCTCTTTTATGAGCGGGATCTTGACAACAACATTGTTCGCAAGTTTAGCGAGATCGTGCGCTTCTTTCATCATTCCTTCAACGTCGGTCGAAACGACTTCGGCGCTGACCGGTCCCGGAACGATCTTGCAGATTTCCGTAATGAGTTCCTTGAAGCTTATGTCGTATTTCTCCTTGGCAACGAGGCTTGGATTTGTGGTTACGCCGTCGAGAACTCCGAGTTCGGATGCTTCCTTTATTTCGTCAAGATTTGCTGTGTCTATGAAAAATTTCATACTCTTCTCCTCAGATTATTAAACCATTTCCAACGAAAAAATGCTGGCAGGTAGGATTTTGTTGGATTGAATGCGCATATCGTTTTTTCTTATTGAATATTAGCAAGAAGGGGGAAAAAATGAAAGGGGAATATGAGGGGGAAGTGTCTTGTCCTGAAATAGGTTGACACTTCAAAGAATGTGGAGGAGTTATCCACATAAGGAGTTAATAACCTATGGAGAGAACGAGATGTATACGATACAGCGAGGCATTCAGACGAAAGGTAGTAGAGGAGATCGAGTGCGGGAAATACAGTATTTCTGGA
>JAMCQL010000065.1 GCA_023381615.1 Bacteroidota bacterium | reverse complement strand
CGAAAACCTGTTATCTCTGTGGAACTCCGTGATTCTCAGTGGAACTCTGTGTAATAAAAGAGCAATTTCACAGAGGGACACCGAGAAGACACAGAGAGCCACAGAGAAAAATTCAATGGCGGGACTTTTCGTCCACGTCTCTAGTCTGCGCAGATCAGCGAAATCTGCGGGAAACAAAACTTTGCCAAAAAAACAAAAAGTTTCACCTTTGTTACACAGAGAAATCCCCCTTTGAAAAAGGGGGACAAAGGGGGATTTCTTATTCCTGTGTCCCATCTTTCTTGGAAGGGACTTTTCGGCCGGGCTTCTATCCGCATCTCCTGCGCATCGAATGCCTGATTAGAAATCGCCAGAGTCATTCCAAATCAGAAGCGAAGTCCAATCCAAGGTCTCGTCAACCGACCCTTCGGTTGATGCTTTCCTCTCATTTGACCATATTGCCATTGCAATTTGTCGTTATGTTTCAATCACTTTCTGAAAAGGAGTGAAAGATGGGAAAAAGAGTAAACTTTGAGATCAAAGACAAGGTTGCGTACCTGACGATGAATCGTCCCGAAAAGCGAAACGCAATCGATGATCTTGCAGTGGAAGAAATAATGGGTTACTTCGGTCAGGCGAATACGGATGAAGGTGTCCGCGTGATCGTGTTCCGCGGCGAGGGAAGCGCGTTCTCTGCCGGAGCCGACCTCGATTATCTTTTGAGACTTGCACAGAATACGTCGTCGGCAAATTTCGAAGACTCATGCGCGTTGAAGAATCTCTTGCTCGATATTTACAGGAGCAAAAAACTCGTCTGTGCGATCGTCAGAGGCCCAGCTTTGGCTGGCGCGTTTGGTCTGATACTCGCGTGCGATATGATCATCGCTTCCGACAAGGCGAAGTTCGGTTTCACGGAAGTGAAGATCGGATTTGTGCCCGCCGTCGTTTTGAACCTCGCGCTTAGAAAGCTGAGGGAATCGGACGTTAGAAGGTTAATCCTGACCGGAAAAATTGTCGATGCGGAAGAAGCACTGCGCATCGGACTCATTTCGGAAGTGGTCGGGGACAGCAAGATTGAAACTTACACCGAACAATTCTTGAAGGAGTTCGTCGCCGGGACGAGCAAGAAGGCAATTGCTCTTACAAAAGAAATCCTTTCTATCGTGAGGGACATGACTCTTGAAGAAGCCTTGAGATACAGCGCTGCGATGAACGTTGCCGCGCGTTCGACGGACGATTTCCAAAAGGGCGTTAACGGATTTTTAAAAAAACAACAAGTGGAGTGGGAATAGTGGACATCAAGAGCAAAATCAGAACCGTTCCGGATTTTCCTAAAAAAGGAATTATGTTTCGCGACATCACGACGCTTCTTAAAGACAAAGAAGCGTTCGATTACGTCGTAGAAAAATTTTATGAACATTACAAGGATAAGCATATCGACAAGGTTGTCTCCGTGGAATCCCGTGGTTTTATTTTCGGCGGCGTCATTGCAGACGAATTGGGTGCGGGATTCGTGCCGATAAGGAAACCCGGTAAGCTTCCGGCCGAAGTGATCCGCCAGGAATACCAGCTTGAGTACGGCACCGACTCGATGGAGATTCACAAAGACGCCATTCAGCCGGGCGAAAGGGTCCTGGTGCATGACGACCTGCTCGCCACCGGCGGGACAGTATCGGCGGCGTGCAAACTGATCGAACGGCTGCAGGGAAAAGTGGAAGGAATTTGTTTCCTGATCGAGCTGACCTTTCTTAACGGCAGAAAGGTTATCCCAAACAAAGACGTCTATTCGCTGATCGAGTACGATTCGGAATAGGTGCAACACGGTCCGATTGCGAATCGGACTCTACGGGAGCCCATTCTTTGATTCTTCGTTGAATCCCGATAAACCTCGGTTTATCGGGATGGCAAACTCGTGAACGACAGCGCCGGCTTAGACCATCGGAGCAGGAAAAGGACGCGACCCTCGTTTCCTTTTTCCTCGTTTCGTCGCTCGGCTGCGGAGCGCAAAAGCGTAATGCCTTACTCACGGGGTTGAGCCAATAGCCACGACCTTTAGGTCGTGGAACACCCCCCGACCCTTTCGGGCTTTAGCCCCCTATCCGAGGCGTTTGAGGGTTAAAACCCGATTGGTTTAGCTTTGTCATCCACGAGCTTCCGCCAGGAAGATGGCGGACAGGAAAGCTCGTGGCAATAGAGCAGCCTCATCACTGAGCCCATACCGCAAAAGCTTGTTCGGAACTTGTATTGAAAACTAATCATTTCTAAATTTGAACTGCATAGTTCAATTAATGAGACAGTGGTATTATGACATCAAGAAAAGAACGCGAAACCGAGTTCCGGCGCAAGGCGATAGTTGAAGCCGCAAGGGAAGTCTTCTCCGAAAAGGGTTACAACGGCACGACAATCGACAATGTGGCGGCGCGAGCCGAATTTGCGAAAGCAACGCTCTACAAATTTTTCAAGAACAAAGAAGATCTCTACCTGAGCGTAGTCGAGGACGTCTTCCGTGAGATCAACGAGATCGCTGAAAAGGCGATGATGGAAGATTTGCCCGTTCGTGATAAGTTTGCTTTGTTCATCGACAGGCTCATCACGCGTTTTTCCGACCATGCTGATTTCTTCCGGCTGCTTATGAGAGAAGTTGGCAGAATCAATATGGCGGGCTGGAAGGGGAGTCCGCATGCCGAAATCCACGACAAGCTCAACGATATCCTCGCGCGTGAACTCAACCGCGGGATAAAGCAAAAACAAATCAAGAAAATTGACGCGCTCCGTGCGGCGCAGGTTTTCAATCACATGGTTTACGCATATCACATGAATAACCTTTTTTACGAACACGACGAGAAGATGAGGAAAGAAGCTGTCGATTTCCTTGTCTCCGTGTTTTTTGATGGCATCGGTATGGAAGGAAAGTCGAAATGAAAGGAAAATATATCGTACTCATTGCTTTAGCAGTCCTTATCGTTGCTTACTTGCTCTACCGGTCGCTGTTCGTTCACGAGCGGGTGCAGGTAACCACGGTTCAGAGAGGAAACCTGATAACCGTTGTTTATGCTACCGGAAACGTAAGCGCGGATTCGACTGCAACACTCCGTTCCGAGTCGGGCGGAATCGCAACCTACGTTGGCGCGCTCGAAGGGATGAAAGTGGAACGTGGAGAGGTTCTTCTTCGAACTGACCAGAGCGATGATTTGCTGAGAGTCGATCAGGCGCAGGCGGACCTCGAGTCGGCGAGGATAGATCTGCAGGACAAAATTCAAAATTTGGAACGAGCGGAGAAGCTCTTCAAAACATTGAGCGTGACAAAAAAATCTCTTGACGATGCTCAGCGCGATGTCGATCTGGCAAAGATAAATCTTCAGCAGCGCAAGATTGCGCTTGATATTTCGAAAGAGAAGCTCTCGAAGACCAAAGTGGTCGCGCCTTTTTCCGGAATAGTTATTTCCGCCAGCGCAAAGTTGGGCGACTATCTTTTGCCGAACGGCGAATGCTTCCAGATGATCGCGCCGTCCTCGATTGTGGTCGAAGCGCAAGTTGACGAACAGGATTTTGCGAGGATAAAGAATGGGCAGAAAAGCGTCGTCGCCTTTGATGCTTTCGGCTCCCAAAGATTCGACGGTTATGTATTCAGGATCGTTCCGAAAACAGATGAAGCTACGAAGACTTCGAAGGTTTTCATAAAACTTCAAAACCCGCCTGCTAATCTGACCGTAGGAATGACTGCAACTGTAAATATCATTTCGTCGGAATTGAAAGATGTAATTCTTGTTCCCCGCACCGCGGTCATGCAATTGCCTAACTCGAGCGTCGTCTTTGCGGTCGACGGCGGCAAAGTCAAAGAGGTCAAAGTGACTTTAGGTGCTTCCGATGGCAAATTTGCGGAAATACTCGGCGGCGAACTCCAGCCGGGAGCGAAAATAATCTCTCAGCCTGATGCGAATCTGAAAGATGGTATACGAGTCGAAGTGGCAGACTGATGCTTCGGAAAATCAGGTTCGTCTTCAACATCGCCGTTCGCCATCTCGCTGCTAAGCTGCGCCAGACGATATTAGTCATAGCGGGAGTTGCTGTCGGTTCCATGGTTATGATACTGACTTTCAGTCTTGCGGAAGGCGTTATGACTGATATTAAAAATAAAATAATCGACATTTCACCGCTCATAACTATCAAAGGCGAAAAAGTTGAAGGCAAAGCGCGTCTGCTTCTTGCCGCATCACCTTACTCGGAAAATTATTTCGACGTTGTTTCGCGAATTGTTCCTGACGAAAAAAAGGAAGTGAAGCCGTACACTGAGATAGTATCGTTGGTGGACGCGCTTCCGAATATCGACGCGGTTTCTCCTTTTGTGATCACGCGCGGAGTTTTGAGGTGCGGAACGCTTTCCCGTTCCTGCGTTGCGGAAGGTGTTGTTCCGGGACGTGAAGCGAAAATTGCGAAGCTTGCGAAGAACGTCGTCACGGGAAGTTTAGATGAACTTGTTTACACAAAGAACGGAATATTGCTCGGCTCAGGTCTGGCAAAAAAGATCGAAGCGCAATATCACGATTTAGTCAGGTTCACTGGAGAAAACGGAAAAGTTTATGATTTGACTGTCGTTGGAACATTTGCCAGCGGCTTTGGCGCGATCGATGACAATAATGCCTACATCAATCTCCGCCTTGCGCAGACGATCAACGGGTTCCCCGAGAACGTTGTCTCGGCGGTGGGCGTGCATACGACGTCTCTCGATGTCGTCGATCAGGTTTCGAAGCAGATCAGCGAACTGACCGGATACAAGACCGAAACATGGGAAGAAGCCAACCAGAATTTGCTTTCACTTTTCCAGCGAAACAATAACATCACATTTTTTCTCGTCATCTTTGTCTTTGTCGTTGCCGGTTTTGGAATCGCAAATGTTCTCATCACGATCGTTCTCCAGAAACGCCGCGACATCGCGGTCATGAAGTCAATGGGGGTCAGCAGAGGAAGCGTTGAGTTAATTTTCCTTGTTGAAGGATTGACTCTCGGAATAATCGGCGCTCTCATCGGCTGTGTGGCAGGACATTATCTGACCAATTTCATTTCGTCGCTTCCGATTTCCTTCGGAAAAAGCGCCATGATAAGAAGCGATCATATTGTCACTGTTCAGAAGCCGATGTTTTATGTCTTGACGACACTTTTCGCAATTGTCGTCAGCGCAATTTCAGGATACGGTCCGGCGCGGCGCGCTGCAAGGCTCAAGCCGGTGGATATATTGAGGGCATGACAGTGAAATTCAATTACCCCCTCGCGATGATAGCTTTCAGGCAGCTTTTCAACCGAAAGCGTCAAACATTCCTGACGCTTTTGGGAATAAGTGTCGGTGTTATGGTGCTGATCACTGCTGTCTCTTTGATGGATGGATTGCTTCAGAGTTTTATCCAGAAGATTGTCGAGATCGCACCGCACGTTATAGTATCGGGGGAAAAAGTCAAACCGACAGTTCCCGACCAGCTTGTCGATTCGGACTCTTCGACACAAGTCCGAATGATAAAGAATGTCAGCCGCAGCGATCAGGAAGTCATAAAGAATTATCCGAGAGTCGAGACGCTGATCAAAAGTGATTCTCTGGTCGAACTCGTTTCACCGTCAGTCTCAATTGACGTCATTGGAATGTTTGGCACGGTCTCGCAGCCCATCCAACTATTCGGAATCATTCCGTCGCTCGAAAACGGCATAGAGAAGTTCAGCCAAAATATGGTGAGCGGGAAATTTGATGAGCTGGAAAAAACTCCGGACGGAATTTTGCTCGGAAGCACCGTCGCAAAGGACTTGACTGCGAAGACGGAAGATCGAATGCAGCTCGTTTCGCCGTCGGGAAAAGTTTACAGCGTGCGCGTGGTGGGAATTTTCATGACGGGGATAAACGATATTGACGACAACTGTTACGTTAACATGCGATTGGGCCAGAACATCGGGGGCTTTTCGCCTGACGAAACGAGCAATCTTTATATTCGCGTGAAAGATTTGCCTAAAGACGGCATTGTGGCACGCACGATCGAACAGGTGACAAACTACAAAGCGGAAACTTGGGAACAAAAAGCGGCGAGCGTTGTCGCTCTATTCAAGATGATGTCGGGAATAGTGTACTTCCTCGTTTTCTTTGTCATCTTGGTTGCGGGCTTTGGCGTTGCAAACGTTTTGATCACAAACGTGCTGGAGAAGGCGCGCGACATCGCGATTATGAAATCGCTTGGGTTCAAGAGAAGTGAAATCACACTCATCTACATGCTGCAGGGAACGATGGTCGCTCTTGTTGGCGCGGCGATCGGGTGCTTGCTCGGCTTTGTAATGATAGAGATCCTCTCTTCAATCCCGATGGTGTCTTCCAGTGCGAGCGCGATACGCACCGACAGACTTCTTATGGGAAAAAATCCAGTGTATTTTGTCGCGGCGTCTTTATTCGCGCTTATAGTCAGTCTAATCGCGGCAGTCGGTCCCTCGCGCAATGCTGCAAAAGTAAATCCGGTAGAAATTCTCCGTGGTGAAAGATAATGGACGATCCAATAATCAAGCTTGAACACGTCAGCAAGGAACTCATAATGAAGAATGGTCGAGAGGAAATTGTTACGACAATTCTTCCTGATATAAGTCTTGACATTAGACGAGGTGAGTTCACATCGATCACCGGACCAAGCGGTTCAGGAAAAACCACCTTGCTGTATTTGATAGGTGGACTCGATAAGCCAACTTCCGGAAATGCTTTCCTCGATGGTGAGGAAATAAGCAGTATGGATGAGGAACAGCTTGCGGAAATTCGTAATGCAAAACTTGGTTTCGTTTATCAGTTTCATTTCCTCTTGCCGGAATTTAACGCTCTTGAAAATGTTATGATGCCCATGTTGGCGCGCGGACGTGTGCCGGTTAATGAGGCAAAGAAGCGGGCGGCTGAACTTCTCACCCAGCTCGGCTTGCCAGACAAACTCCACAACAAGCCGAACCAGCTCTCCGGGGGCCAGCAGCAGCGCGTTGCGGTTGCCCGCGCGCTTGCAAATAATCCGATTGTCATCCTGGCAGACGAGCCGACGGGCAACCTCGATTCAAAAAGCGCCGAGGTCATTTATAGATTGTTTACAAAGTTGAATGAAGAAACCGGCCAGACCATCGTTGTCGTGACGCACGACGAGCATTTTGCGTCGGAGACGAAACGGCTCGTTCATATCCTTGATGGTCAAATAGACAGCGACAAAAAATTGAGGTAGAATTTGATTCTTAACCGGATTGAGGTTTGACTGTGACGACGTGCGATTGCTAGTCAGACTTTACCTTAGGACTTTCTTTGCCTTTATTGACAATAAGAAAACCTTTCTATTCGGAAAATAGCCGCGGAGTTTTTATCTTCATCTTGTAATTCGGCGATCAATTGGAACGATGTAG
Source organism: Bacteroidota bacterium (assembly GCA_023381615.1). Classification (GTDB taxonomy): domain Bacteria; phylum Bacteroidota; class Ignavibacteria; order Kryptoniales; family JAKASW01; genus JAKASW01. The sequence goes on along the minus strand of JAMCQL010000065.1, from coordinate 113,156 downwards.
AATCCGATTCGGAATCGGATTCCTGGTCCAATTACGAATTGGACTCTACGCAAGACTTCAAAACAGAGAGAGGAAGATGGAAAAAGTAGTTACACAAACGGATTACAAACATCTGAAACTTTTCCGTCGGGGAAAAGTCCGCGATGTCTACGAGCTGAGAGAATCATTATTATTGTTTGTGGTCACGGACAGAATCAGTGCTTTTGACGTTGTGTTGCCGAACGGAATTCCGTTCAAAGGAAAAGTTCTGAATCAAATTTCGAAATTCTGGTTTGAGTTCAACAAAAAGATTGTTGATAACCATGTCGTCTCGACCGATGTGAAAAGTTATCCTGCTGAGTGCAAACCATATTCCGATGAACTTGCGGGACGAAGCATGATCGTGAAAAAGACAAAGCCTCTGCCGATCGAGTGCATTGTTCGCGGATACATAAGCGGGACAGGTTGGAACGATTACCAGCGGACAGGCGCAGTCTGTGGTATCTCCTTGCCGAAAGGACTTCGCGAATCGGAAAAATTGCCGGAGCCGATCTTTACACCGTCGACCAAAGCTGAAATCGGCGTTCACGATGAGAACATAAGTTTCGATGAAACCGTGAAACTCATCGGAAAGGAACTCGCTGAAAAAGTCCGTCATTATACGATAGAGATTTACAAAGCCGCGGCATCGTACGCGGAGAGCAAAGGGATTATCATAGCAGACACGAAGATGGAATTTGGCGTTGACGAAAACGGTGAGCTTATTATTATAGATGAACTTTTGACGCCGGACTCTTCTCGATTCTGGGATAAGGCAAAATATGAAGTCGGAAAGTCCCAGCCGAGCTTCGACAAGCAGTACGTGCGCGATTATCTGCTCTCGATCAAATGGGATAAGAAACCACCGGCGCCGAATCTTCCCGAAGAAATCATTCTCGGAACGAGTGAGAAGTATCTCCAAGCATTGAAGGTACTTGCGGGAGTAGACCTCTCTTGAGGTGCCGCTGCTCCAACCTTGTCAAGGACAAAAAGAAACCTTGACAAGGTTCGTGACTGCATCTGCCAACCCTGTCAAGGTTGAAATGCTCTTTGCCTTGACAAGGTTCGTGATTGCCTCTGCCAGCCTTGTCAAGGACAAAAAGAAACCTTGACAAGGTTCGTGATTGCCTCTGCCAACCTTGTCAAGGACAAAAAGAAACCTTGACAAGGTTGTAGGCGATAATCACTCTTCGTCAAATAAGAAATCACTCATGTCGCTTCTCTCCTTTTCCATCCGATACCCTTTGACAAACTCCCGATATTCTTCAGGATTTGGGAAGTAGCTTGCCCGCAACTCGGTGTCCACGAGGGGACTCCTTCGCTTATCAACCCACTCAAGATAATTCGAGAATGGCCAGTCTTCCACTGAGGTGACCAGTTTGGCGGCGACGGGGTTCAGATGTACATACCGAATGACCCGGAGACAATATGTATCGGTTGTGATCTCCTTTCCTTTTGCTTGCCCTTGGAATAATGTGCCACTTATACCCAAGCGCATGTTTACCGCTTGTGTGTATGTATTAAACGTCGTCCTGAGAAACGAGCCGATTGAACCCAGTTGTTTCTGTTTGAGCACGAGGTGATAATGATTCGGCATCAGGCAATATGCTGCCACTGTCACACTGTACCTTGCGGAATTCTTCAAGAACAACGTAGTAAGATATCTATAATTCTCTCCCTCAAAGAAGATCTTTTGCCTGTGTGTCCCGCGATTGTAGATGTGATAATATGAGTTTTCTTTGTATTCCATGTTCGGTCCACTGCTCCAACCTTGTCAAGGACAAAAAGAAACTATGTCCAGGTTTCAGGGTTTTAACAAAGCCGTTGTTGCTTCATAAACCGCAGTCGGTTTTGTCTCCATCATGCATTTGAAGTGCTTCTTCGGACATGACTCGCGTCCGATGTGTGAACAGGGGCGGCAGTCTAATCCATCCACTTCGAGTACTTTGTAATTCACTCCGTACGGGAAAAACCCAAACTCTTTAACGCTCGATCCGAATATTGCCACTAGATTTTTCCCGAGAGCGTTCGCTGCATGCATCAAATAAGAATCGTTCGTTACGACAACCGAAGCATGGCTTAACATCGCGGTGCTTTCAATGAGGGTCAACGTCCCGCAGAAATTAATCGCGTCTATGTTTCTTCCTATTTCACTGCAAGCCTCGACGTCTGCTTCTCCGCCGATCAGCGCGACTTGATGTTCTTGCGAGATTCTTTTCGCAAGCTCTGTCCAGTATTCGACAGGCCAGCGCTTTGTGAAGTGCTTCGCTCCCGGGCAAAGGAATACAGACTTTCTATTTTCTTTTTTTACTTTATTCCAAAGTGAGTCAATTTTTTCTATAACTTCTTCTGGAAGGAATATCTCCGGCTTCGGCACTTCCATGATCGATTTCTGATAGGTCTGTGCGTATTTCAATGCAACCGATCGCGAGTTTGAAAACAAATTCAACTTTGTCTTTACGAGCAGTGCTCTTTTGAAAATTTCCTTTTCAACGACACGAATTTCCTTTGCCGTTTCTTTCCTTATGTAGATGCTTCTGAAGTTGTTGTGAAGATCGAGAGTGGTATCAAAATTTTCGTGGAGTAATTCCCGGCGAAGGTTTTCAAGCTGATGAAAATTCGCGTGATCCTGAACTAAATGGACATAATTTACGTTGGGATTAGAACGAATGAGGTCAGCGTACTGTGCCTTTATGACAAAATGAATTTCGGAATCCGGTTCTCTTTCTTTTATCATCTTCAAAAGCGGGGAAGTTAGCAGCACGTCTCCGGCTGAGCTCAATCTTATCAGGAGCTTTTTTGACCTTGACATTGTTAGAAAATATGAATTTAATGAAGTAGTTTCAATTATGGTGTCAGTACTAATAAGTTGGTTTGCATTTTGGTGAGTGCGAAAATATATTCACAGCATGGAGAAGAGAGAAACATGAAGCAGCTGCCGCGAACGATTGATGAACTCAGGAAGAGTGGCTACAAAGTCCTTTCTGTTAAGGATGAGATGAGAAAGAACCTGATTGCAAAACTCAATAAGGGCGAGACGCTTTTCCCGGGTATAATTGGTTACGATAAAACGGTAATACCGTCGGTAGTGAATGCGATACTTGCCAAGCACGACATGATTCTGCTCGGCTTGCGCGGGCAGGCGAAAACGCGAATTGCAAGAAGCCTAATCGGTCTTCTCGATGATTTTATTCCGGTTACAAAGGGCTGCGAGATAAATGACAACCCGTATAATCCGGTCTGCAAACGCTGTGTCGATCTCGTCGCGGAACATGGCGGCGATGTCGAGATAGACTGGCTCGCTCCAGAACAGCGTTATGGCGAAAAGCTTGCCACGCCGGATGTAACGATTGCCGATCTGATTGGCGACATCGATCCCATCAAAGCGGCGGTTCAGAAACTTCACTATTCTCACGAAGGAGCTATTCATTTCGGAATTATCCCGCGGACGAATCGCGGAGTGTTTACGATAAACGAGCTGCCGGATTTGCAGCCTCGGATACAGGTCGGACTCTTCAACATCATGCAGGAAAAGGATATTCAGATACGCGGATTCAATGTGAGGATTCCTTTGGACGTGCTGATGGTCTTCACCGCAAATCCTGAAGATTACACGAACCGCGGGAACATCATAACTCCACTCAAAGACAGAATTGATTCGCAGATATTGACGCATTATCCCCGCACTATAGAAGAGGCAATGAAGATTACGGAACAGGAGGCGTGGCTCACAAGAGATGGCGGCCGCGAAGTTGTCATGCCGCATTATTTGAAAGAAGTCGTCGAAGAGATTGCATTTCAGGCGCGCGGAAGTGAGTTCGTCGATCAGAAAAGCGGCGTCAGCGTCAGGATGACGATTTCCGTCATGGAAAATTTAATAAGCAGCGCCGAGCGCCGAGCGATCATGAACAGCGAGAAAGTCATTGTCCCGCGGATATGCGACTTACAGCAGGTTCTTCCGGGAATGACCGGGAAACTTGAATTGGTATTCGAAGGAGAACAGGAAGGTTCTGTGAAAGTAAGCCGCGCGCTTATCGGCAAAGCGGTCAGAGAAACTTTCAAAAAACATTTTCCGGATCCGTTACAGAAAAAAGTCCGTAGTACGCAAAGTGAAGAACCGAAGAAGCGGGACGACGAGTACACTTCGATCATTTTATGGTTCGAGTCGGGAAATAAAATCGAAGTAGCGGACGACATGCCGTTCGACGATTATTATTCGGAATTGAGCAAAGTGGCGAACCTCAAGGAAGTCGCGAAGAAACACCTGAAGGTTGACGAATCAAAGAAATACGAACTGGCGACTTCAATGGAGTTTGTTCTCGATGGACTTCACCAGTTTTCTCGTATAGCGAAAGATGATGCCGACAATGTTGTTTCATACAAAGATTTAGTTGGAAGCATTTTTCCGCCGAAGAGAAGATACGAGGAGGACTGAATTTGTCCGCAGTATCCCGCTTCGCGGGACTGATTGAGAAATTCGAAGACGGCCCGATCTGGACAATCGGCTATCTGGTCTATGATCCGGAATGGCGGGAATGTGTCGTGATTGATGTGCCACTTTGGTCGTCCGACAAGATCTACAAACGAGTTAAAGAGCTAAATCTCAAGATGCGGTACATAATAGCAACTCATGGGCATTGGGATCACATTGGCGAAATGAGAAAGTTAAAATCCTTGACTGAAGCTCGTGTTTGCGCACATTCTGCGGACGATTGGATGATGTGCGATCCAAAGGGGACTGTAATTAAACCGCCGGTTCCGGTTGAGCCTGTCAGCATAGACATCCCGCTCGAGGAAGGAACAACACTTCAAATTGGAGATATAACTTTCAAAGTCATTCACACTCCCGGACATTCTGCCGGCTCAGTTTGTTTATACGAAGAACGCGAAGGCGTTTTGTTTACCGGAGATACTTTGTTTGCAGGTTCAATTGGAAGAACCGATTTGCCCTCAGGTTCATATGACGAAATTTCGAAAAGCATTTCGACAAAAATATTAGCACTTCCCGAAAACGTGAAAATATTTCCAGGGCATGGACCCGAGAGCACGCTGAAGAAAGAAAAATCGGATAATCCGTTTGTCCAAATGATGTTTGCAGAAAGATGATTTCAAACAAATGAAAAACCGCTGAGGTGCAATGACGCAAAGAAGTGTGCCGACGTTTCGCACAGAGATTAGTATAGCTTCTTGTTTCCTTGCGCCGTCGCGCCTTTGCGGTGTTCTCTGCAGGAGCACAAAGGTGAGGTGAGCGATGAAGTTTAGATATTCGAAGTGGACGGAAAATTCGATGACGGATGAACAGCGCCTGCAAAATATGCTTTCGATGTTCAGCTATCTTCTTCTGCAGACGAGCGGCGATCCGGAGGAGGCTCTCGAATGGATGCGCCAGCTTGGTCAGGAATATGAGCTCTTCGATCAGGAAATGACGCTCGAGGAATTCATAAACAAATTGAAAGAACTCGGATATATCGAAGACGCCAAGGATGTTGTCATTCTGACTTCGAAAGGCGTTCAGCGGATACGCGAAGATGCCCTACGCGAAGTCTTCTCCAACCTTAAGAAAAGCCCGGAAGGGTCGCATGAATCGCCGCACACCGGACAGGGAGTAGACCGGCTCAGCGAAACGAAGAAATATACGTTCGGTGATTTGCCAACAAACATCGACCTTACTTCGACTCTCACTAATGCTTTGAGACATGACAGTATTGACAATTTCCGACTCGAAGAAGACGACATAGAAATTTACGAGACCGAGCATCTTACAAACTGCGCAACTGTCGTGCTTCTCGATATCAGCCATTCGATGATTTTGTACGGCGAGGACAGAATCACTCCGGCGAAGCAGGTTTCTCTTGCGCTTGCCGAGCTGATACGAACTAAGTTCCCGAAAGATCACTTAAACATAGTTGTCTTTGGCGACGACGCGAAGGAAATAACTCTGGCTGAACTTCCTTTCGTGACGGTCGGCCCGTACCACACAAACACACTTGCTGCCCTTAGACTTGCGCGTAGTATCTTGCGGAGGAAAGGGAACATAAACAAACAAATCTTTCATGTAACGGACGGGAAGCCTTCGGCAATTTTCGATGATTCCGGCAGGCTATACAGAAACTCGTTCGGACTCGACCCGAGGATAGTCAATAAGACACTTGATGAAGCGGTTGCGTGTCGTAGAGAGAAAATCGTCATTAGCACTTTCATGGTAGCGAAGGATCCGTATCTGATAAACTTCGTGGAAGAACTGACTCAAGCTAACAAGGGGCGCGCCTACTATTCGTCTTTGAATAAACTTGGTGAATACATTTTCGTCGATTACATCAGCAACCGCAGAAAGAAGTTCAACAGCTCGCTGCCATAGGGTATAGCCGAAGCTTCCTCGACTCAAAAATATCTCATCCAATTCTTGCAGTTCTTACCCCAGATAAGTTAACTTAACATCTGCGGGGCGTGGCTCAGCCCGGTTAGAGCGCTTGGTTCGGGACCAAGAGGTCGTGGGTTCGAATCCCACCGCCCCGACACTTGAGAGTCGAATGTATTTGAAAGTCAAAGTCCATCCATCCTCAAAGCAAAATAAAGTGATCCCAAAGAGTCCCGATAGTTTCGAGATATTCGTGCGAGCCAAGCCGGTTGACGGGAAGGCTAACGAAGCCGTTCTGGACTTGCTCAGCGAATTTTTGAAAAAACCACGTTCGAAAATTCGTTTGGTCAAAGGCGGGATGTCTCGCGGTAAAATCATAGAAGTATTGGAATAACTTCTCCTCTTGCGGGGTTTATTGCGAATTTGGGCAAGCCAAACTAAATTCATTGGTGAAACAGAAGGCGGCTGAAGTCATATCTTACGTTTTTATGCCAACAACATTTGCTCTGGTTGCCTTTGTCTTGCTTACTTATTTCACCGGGCAAGAAACAAATAGGCTTCTTATCGCAGGTATTTCGGTGCTCTTTGGAACGGCCATTCCATTCTCTTATTTGTTCTTTCTGTTTCGCAGGCAGAAAGTCTCCGATATCGATGTTCCTATTCGCGAGCAAAGAACAATTCCGTATCTGGTCTCGGTGCTCTTTTACTTTGTTGGATTCTTGGTGCTTTACATTCTGAACGCGTCGGTGTCTATTTATGCATTGATGTTTTGTTATGCGACAAACACTTTCATAATCTCTTTGATAAACACTCAGTGGAAGATAAGCGCACATGCGATGGGCGCCGCCGGTCCGCTCACAGTACTTGCGATCGTATTTGGCTGGAAGATTTTACCGGCATTTTTGCTAATCATAATCGTATCCTGGGCAAGAGTTGAATTGAAGGCGCACACGAAAGCGCAGGTGACCGCCGGAGCTTTATTGGGTATTTTTCTTACCGCTGTTCAGGTCGAGGCTTTTTATAAATTTGCGGGGGGAAGGTAGTGGATAAAAAGGAAATCATCGGAGTTCTCCAAGAAATTTCCTCGCTCCTCGAACTGAAGGGCGAGGACCAATTCAAAATCAGTGCTTATTCCCGTGCGGCCCGTTCGATCGCGCAGACAACTTCCGATGTGGTCGAGCTGATAAAAAAAGGTGAAGCGAGAAAAATCCCGGGTGTCGGCGAGGCGCTTTCGAAGAAACTGACTGAACTCGTCGAGACAGACAAGCTCTCTTATTTGGAAGACCTCCGGAGTTCTTTTCCGGATGGGCTCCTTGAACTTTTCAAAATTCAGGGACTCGGGCCGAACAAAGTACGCGCGCTTTATGAACAGCTTGACATAAAATCCATTTCCGAGCTTGAATATGCCTGTAACGAAAACCGTCTCGTAACACTCAAAGGCTTCGGAAAAAAGACGCAGGACAAGGTCTTCGCGGCGATCCAGCAATTGAAAGCAAACAGCGAATACCACTTGCTCGACCTCGTTCACGAAACAGCGCTGCAAATTTCCGGCGAACTTGAGAAACTTTCCGGAGTTGAGCATTACCAGTTCACAGGAAGCTACCGACGAAGACGTGAAATAATCCGCGACATCGACTGTGTTATAAAATTCAGATCGGGTGAGCGCGATAAACTGTTTGCGGCACTGCAGAAACTCAAAGGTGTCAAGAAAGTCAAGGATGTCCAAAGCGACCTTGTCTCCGTGGTTTGGGAAAATGGAATCCCAATTGAATTTTTTATCGTAAATAAGGCCGAGTATCCATTTGCTATTCTGCATTCGACCGGCAGCAAGGAATTCTTTGCGAGTTTTAAAGAGTATGCTTCGTCGCGCGGATATAATCTGGGCATGCGGGAACTCAAAAAGGGAAAAGACAAAATTCATTTCGAGTCCGAAGAGGAAATATTCGGTGAGATCGGGCTCCAGTTTATTCCGCCGGAACTTCGCGAAAATGAGGAAGCTGTGAATGCCGCCGCAAAGGGAGATATACCGAAACTTGTTGAGCCGGAAGATATTCTCGGCCTGTTCCACGTGCACACAAACTGGAGCGACGGCGCGGATTCAATCGAAGATATGGTCAAAGCTGCCCGCAAGTTGGGATTCCAATACTTCGGTCTGAGCGATCACAGCAAGACTGCATTCTATGCAAACGGCCTTGACGAGAAAAGGCTGAAAGAGCAGTCCGATGCCGTCGATATACTCAATAAAGAGGGAAAAGGCTTCTTCGTTTTCAAAGGGAGCGAAGTCGATATACTCTCCGATGGAAAACTTGACTTCAGTGATGCGGTGCTGAAGAAACTCGATTTCTCGGTGGGTTCAGTTCACAGCAAGCTTAGCATGAAGAAAGACGAAGCGACAAAACGTCTTACTACAGCATTGAAGAATCCATTTGTTACTTTCCTCGGCCACATGACGGGAAGATTGCTCTTAGGAAGGAGCGGCTACGAAGTCGATATGGATGAAATTATAAAAACCGCTGCCCGCAATAAGAAAGTCATCGAGATAAATGCCAACCCGCATCGCCTCGATATCGATTGGCGGGAAATAAAGAAAGCGAAGGAAGCCGGAATAAAATTTTCGATCAATCCTGATGCACATTCGAAAGATGGATTGTCCGATTTCATTTACGGAGTTTTCATCGCAAGAAAGGGCTGGCTTACAAAAGACGATTTGGTAAACACGATGGACGTCGATGAAGTGAAGAAATTTCTGTCCACAGGTCGACGACTCCTCTACGAGTTTATGAACTCGAAGAGTTGTAAACCTACGGGTCTTCGACCCAGTAGGGTCGTGGACGACTCGTCGAGATCCTTCGGAAAGAATGCCAAAGGTTAAATTCGTTCCGCTTAATAGAGAAGTCGAGATAAAAAACGGAGAGACACTCTTCAAAGCTGCGCGAGTCAACGGAGTTCCGATCGGAAGCTCCTGCAGAGGAGACTGTGTGTGTGGTTGGTGCAAAGTGGAAGTGGTCGCAGGAATTGAAAACTTATCCCAACCGGGAGATTGCGAGAAGAAATTGATGAAGACCAGAGATTACGGTAAGAGTGAGAGAGTCGCTTGTAGTGCGAGAGTCTTCGGAGATGTCAGCATAACTACAGGGTATTGGTGATGCAAGTTTTCATGAGCAAGGGATTCTCGGGTGAAATTGTGAAATTTGAAATCGATCCGGGAAGTTCCCCGGGAAATCAGGTACCAAGTTTTGTTTACAAACTTTTCGGTGAAAATGCCGCCGACGGTTCCTTCGTGCTCTTCAATGTAACGAGGGGCTTCGAGTATCCTTCGGACGAGACTTTTGGGAACAATACTTTCGAGAACGACCTTCTCTTGCTTGTGAATTCAAACAGCTTTCCAGCATGTTAATGACATGAGATACGTAAGACACATTTTCATTTGCACGAACAGGAGGAGAGACGACGATCCCAAAGGCTCGTGTGCGCAAAAGGGGAGCGAGTCTATTCGTGAGTTATTTAAAAAGGAACTGAAAGCACGAGGTTTGAAGGCAAAAGTGAGAGCAAATGCTTCCGGATGCCTCGACGCATGTTCACATGGTCCGAATGTCGTCATTTATCCCGAAGGTGTATGGTACGGCAGCGTGAAGGAGGAAGATGTCGCCGAAATAATTGAGAGACACATAATTGGCGGGGAAGTTATTGAACGGTTATTGATCAAAGGTCCTCGTTATGCCCCCGATCGCCTGAAATACCCGCCACTTGAAACCGGGTTGGAAGAGTCGGTCTGATTCTCATCGCAAGGTCAAGGAATTGATTACTTAGCGTCTCTGCGCCTTAGCGGTTTTCTTCACCGCGAAGGCGCAAAGGTGACTGAGCGGGGAGTCGGCCATGTCCTCGCAGAGTTTGCCTAAGCAGGTTCAGTTGACTAAATTAACGTGTCAATAACTCGAAAAACTGTGAAAGTGCCTGCACAAGAAATATCACAAGACCGGAAACGTATCGAAAAGGATCGCGCGAAAAAAGTATTTGCGCTGCTGAAGAAAAATTATCCAGAAGCAAAGATCGCGCTCGACTTCAATACTCCGTTTGAGCTGTTGGTTGCGACAATTTTGTCTGCGCAATGTACCGATGCTCGTGTCAACATCGTGACTCCTGATCTGTTTAGAAAATACCCTACGCTGAAAAGTTTTGCGGAAGCTGATAGGCGCGAGCTTGAAAAAGACATCAAGTCGACGGGATTTTTCAGGCAAAAAGCAAAAGCGGTGATGAACTGCAGTAGAGCTATCGTTGAGAAATTTGGCGGAGAAGTTCCACGCACGATGGAAGAACTCTTGACGCTCGACGGCGTCGGAAGGAAAACTGCAAATGTTCTGTTGGGTAATGCGTTCGGTGTTCCGGGAATTGCTGTCGATACACACGTTCGGAGACTGGCGCAGAGACTCGGTTTCAGCAAGACAGACGATCCGACGAAGATAGAATTTGATTTGATGGGATTGTTTCCCAAAAATAATTGGACAACGCTCAATCATCTTTTGATGTCGCACGGAAGGAAAATTTGTATCGCGCGCGCTCCGAAGTGCGAAGAATGCATCTTAAATGAATTGTGCCCTTCAGCATTTAGTTTTTCTTCCGGCAAGAGTCGGAATCCTGTGGAAAAGAAGAAAGGAAAGAAGAGTGAAAATTAGAGTTGCTCACAGTCCGGATTCGGACGATGCGTTCATGTTTTATGCACTTGCAAACAATAAGTTTGACACTGACGAAATTGAATTTGAGAATATTTTAAGCGACATCGAAACGTTGAACCAGAAAGCGATGAAAGGTGAATACGAGGTGAGCGCGGTTTCCATTCACGCATACCCCTATGTCGCCGACAAGTATCAGATGCTGAGCAGCGGCGCGAGCATGGGAGACGGCTACGGACCGGTGGTTGTCAGCAGGAAGCCGTACAGAGTTGAAGACATCAACAATCTCAAGATCGCGATTCCGGGCAAAAGAACTTCAGCGTATCTTGCGCTGAGTATATTCGCGGGGAAATTTGAATATGAGGTCGTCCCGTTCGACCAGATAACCGACAAAGTGATCGCCGGTGAGTTCGAGGCAGGACTGATCATACATGAAGGTCAACTTACTTACGGAACGAGCGGACTTCATAACATTGTTGACCTCGGTGCCTGGTTTAAAGAAAAATTCAAATTGCCTCTGCCTTTGGGCGGAAATGTGATCCGCCGCGATTTACCACTCGATGTTAAGAAGAAAGCTGCTTACTATTTAAAGAAGAGTATCGCCTATTCTCTTGAGCATCGCGAAGAAGCTTTGGAATATGCCTTGAGTTTTGCGCGCGGAATGGACACGAATCTTGCGGACAAATTTGTCGGAATGTACGTGAACGATTGGACGCTCGATTATGGAAAAAAGGGAAAGGAAGCTATTCAGCTCTTTCTCGATTTGGCTTTTGAGCGCTCTCTTTTGCCGGAAAGATGTTCCGCCGAGTTCATCGAGACGCCGGAAAAATTGTGATAAACATATTAACGGATATTGCGGCAAAATGACTGTCGAAACGATAGCGGAGGACAATATTTTTAGCGAGGAACGCCTCCCAAGAGGTGCGAGGATTGCGCTTTTTATTATGATTGTTGGCGGAATATTCTACCTAGGTGGTTCGACGGCTCGCGCAATAATCGGAAACGATCTCGTCGAAATAGGGACGCTGAAATTCCGGCAGGACATTCCGTTCGATGCGGAAAAGGAGATCTACAATCTCCTCGCGAGGACTTCGCTGCTGATAGTCTTCGGATACGCGATGGCGCTCGTCGGTTTTGTGGTCTTCCTTTTGAAATCCAACCTAAAAATGAAGGAGCATCCGAACGCGCTGATGGCAGTGATTCTGTTTGCCATGTTTATTCCTGTCGAGATGTACACTTCCTATCTCGATTTCAAATTCTTCGTTTCATACGTTGACTTCCAATTACAGCTTTTCCTTGGCGCCGATCCCGGCCCGCTGCGCGAAGAGATGCGGAGATTATTTGCGGAGCGCGTCCGCGGACTTGGTGGATTATCAGTAATTGCGATACTTTCGTATTATAGTGCGATTGGAGCCATCGTCTTTCGTCCGATAAAAAAGAAAAAATCAGAAAAGATAATTTTAGAAAATGCCGAAGCTGAAGACAGAAGCGTTAATAGCTGAATTAGAAGAAGCCGCCTTGCAACTCGGGTTAAAGGTGATTTACGAGAAGGGAGATTTTAGCGGCGGATATTGTATTTTGAAGGAAGAGAAACTCATTGTCATAAATAAAAGATTCGAACCAAAACACCGCGCGTCTACGCTGGCGAAAAGTCTATCTGAAGTCGGAATCGAAAACCTTTTCTTGAAGCCTGCGGTGCGCGAGTACATCGAAGAACAGATGGAGCCACATGATGAAACTTCTCGCAGCCAACGGACCTAATCTTAATCTCACAGGCTTGCGCGAGCCGCAGATCTACGGCAGCGATACGCTTGCGATGATAAATTCAGAGTTGATGAACCGGTTTCCCGATGTCACGTTTGAGTTTTTTCAAACGAACAGCGAGGGCGAGCTGGTAGACAAAATTCAATCTGTCGAGCGAGATGGATTTGACGGTGTTATTCTAAACGCAGGCGCGTTGTCTCATTACAGTTACGCTTTGAGAGATGCCATTGCCGCTATCAAGAAGCCTGTCGTCGAAGTGCACCTCTCTCAAGTATTCGCCCGTGAAGAATTTCGAAGAAAGAGCGCAATATCCGAAGTATGCAAGGGGACCGTAACCGGTTTCGGAAAATTTTCATACTTTGCCGCGGCTTTTGCGCTTTCTGAGCTTCTTCTGAAGGATCCTGACCTTCGTCGGGACAAGAAGTGATCAAAGCTGTAATATTCGATCTTGATAATACACTTGTTGACTTCATGAAGATGAAGGGTGAGGCGATAGATGCGGCGATAAGAGCAATGATCGATGCCGGACTTGAGCTTTCTTATGATGAGGTCAAACAGCGGATAGATGCCATCTACAAGGAAAAGGGAATCGAGTTTCAATATGTCTTCGATTCGCTTCTCGCAGATATTTTTGACAAAGTAAATCACAAAATTCTATCTGCCGGAGTTGTCGCTTACCGTCGCGCACGTGAAGCGGCTCTTGTACCTTACCCGCATGTCTACATCACGCTTTATGAGTTGTTAAAGATGGGGATGAAACTCGCGGTGATTTCAGATGCGCCGTCGAAGGAAGCCTGGCTTCGTTTGACTTACCTCAACATGCACCACATCTTTGATGTCGTCATTACATTCGACGACACGAATGAGCGCAAGCCGCACCCCGCGCCGTTCATACTTGCGCTGAACAGGCTTGATATCAAGCCGCAGGAGGCTTTGATGGTCGGCGATTGGGCTGAGCGCGATATCATCGGCGCAAAACAAGTCGGGATGAAGACGGTCTTTGCGCGTTACGGTGATACGTTCAACACAGGAGTCTCCGGCGGTGATTATGAGGCGAACGATATTCAAGAGTTGATCGGCTTCATCAAAAAGGAAAATTCCGATGGTTGAGGGAGTCGGCGTCGACATAATTGAAGTCAGCCGGATACAAAAGAGCATTGAAGACTACGGCGCCCTTTTCATGGACAAGATTTTCACGAGCGAAGAGAAAGCTTACTGTTCGGCGAAGCCAAATCCGTTTCAGCATTACGCCGCTCGGTTTGCCGCGAAGGAGGCTTTCAGCAAGGCGACTGGCACAGGTTGGAACAGCGATTTTTCCTGGCAGGAGGTCGAGGTCATAAACGAAAAAAGCGGCAAGCCTTTTTTCCGACTGGGCGGGCTTGCTCTCAAGAGCTTTGGAAATAAAAGGATATTTCTGTCGCTTTCGCATTCCGGGGACTATGTCGTGGCGGTTGTCGTCATTGAAATCTGACTTAAACCAAACCCTCCGATTTCGCGTCACATTAGCGAATCTAATTTGAAAATCACGAAGAAAGATGTCTCTTCAGAACTAAGATGTATGATTCAAAACGAGTCGGAGGATTAGAGATATCGGTGTTCGCAATATTTCACGAAGCAGAACAATAACTGAAGTTCTTTGAATGCAGAGTCTAAGCGATTCAGAGCTCGTTGAACAAGTAAAGAATGGGAACGACCGTGCGTTCGGCGAACTGGTAAGTCGCTATGAGAAGAAAGTGTTCTTCGTTGTGAAGAGAATGATAAATGACGACGACGAAGCTGCAGATGCGACTCAGGAAGTCTTCATAAAACTTCATGCCTCGTTGAAGAAATTCCGCGGCGATTCGAATCTCTACACTTACGTTTACAGGATCGCAACGAATGTCGCAATAAGTTACTTGAGAAAAAGAAAAGTAAGAGCAGTCGTGAGACTGGACGAGTTGGTATCGAATATGTTGACAGGTGGTAATGAGCCTCAGCGTGAAGCTGATCGGGCTGAATTGAAAAAACTTGTTTCGGAAGCAGTCGCGGCGTTGCCGGTTCAGCAGAGACAAGTTTTTATTTTGAGATTTTACGAGGAACTTTCATATGAAGAGATTGCGCAGATGATGCACAGGTCGCTCGGAGCGATGAAAGCAAATTATTTTCATGCGATGAAGAAAATAGGGGAGTATTTGAAAAATGCGATGTGATGATGTGATGGTAAATTTGCCGGACTATCTGCTCGGCAAGATTGAACCGAACCTCAAAAAATATATTGAGAATCATCTTGAGGCTTGCGCGAAGTGCAAAGCCGAACTCGAAGCAATGCGGGTGCCTATCAAGGCTCTTGAAGGAGTGGGGATTGAAGAATATCCCGACGCATTTTGGCAGGAGCTGCGCGTTTTGATTATGGAGAGAGTCTCTGAGCCGCACTCGGCGAGATGGAGAGTTCCGGCTCTTGCGGGCGGACTGGCAGTGTTCTTGTTGATTATCGGCGTCGGTGTTTATGAGTTTGCGCTCAAGCCGGCTCCTCAAGTGCAGAGCGTCGCGGCGCTCGCCACTTCACTGCCTCTCGATCAGGCGGTTACGCTTCCGACTTTAAATGTAAATTATGTTGATGCAGCTTCTCCACAGGTAGACGAGGTCGACGAGATAAGCTCTGTCGATGATTCGGTGCAGGAAGAAGTGGTTAAATCAATGTGGGTATCCGTTGCAGATTCGTCCAAGTCCCTTGATAATTTCGATTTTACCGGAAATAGTATTTCCAACTAAGAGGAACACCATGAAAAGAATCGTAGTCTTGTTTTTAGTTTTTCTGATTCCTTTGTCTTTCGTGTTTGCTCAGGGGATGGGAATGGGGAATCCCGAAGTGAGAAGGCAGCTTGAGCAAATAAAAATCTGGCAGATGACGAAGGAGATGGACCTTCCGACAGAGAAAGCGGAAAAGTTCTTTCCATTGTACAACAAATATAATGATGAGTTGAAGAAGATTACCACGGAAAGAAGGCAACTTGTTAGCGGACTTGGCACTGCATTGAAAGACAGTGTGAGTGACGCAGATATGAAGAATCAGATACAGCAAGTGATCGAGCTGGACAATCAACTTGTCGGCGCTCACAGGCAATTTCTTCAATCGTTGGGCCAAATACTAACGCCCACTGAAATCGCGAGATACCTGGTGTTTGAGCAGAAATTCCAGCGTGAGATTCGCGACAGAATCAAAATGATAATGCAGCAAAGGATGAAAGGACGCCCGCGCTGATAAATACTCACCACGTCTTTTAATTCCCGCCCCGTTGTCTTAAATTTGGTTGCAGAAACCAGAGATAAACAATTTTCTTTTGACACTTGAGATTTAAAGTTCTTTTGCACACAGCCGTATTTTTGAGCGTCATAGCAGCGCTGAAGATATTCGTGCATCGAGCCGTTGCGGAAAACACAAAAGACGGAATACTCAGCCCGCACAACTTGCCTCTTGCCGCGCTTGTTTTGGCTGCAATTCTGCTTGCCGAACTTTCATCGAGAAAATTTACCAACGCCCGGATGTTTCTATTCGCATTCTTTGCCGCGGTGTTTTTTGTCAGTTCATTTTACCTCTCGCCAGAGAGCCAATTCAAAGACGAAGCTTCTGTTGTGGCTTACGCGGCACTGCTGCTCATGCTTTCTACTGCATTCGTCACGGCAGCCTCTAAGCGAGCCGGGTTCAGCAAAATTCTTTCGACTGCGTTTCTCATTTTCATCGTTTGTACGTTCATCGGGTTCATTTATACTTTTTCAGATGGTGAGGCTTTCAACCGCAATTCGAAGACAGATGCTGCCGTGGTGCTTGGCGCATCTGTTTGGGGAAAGCAGAGGCCCAGTCCGCTGCTTCGCGGCAGGCTCGACGGCGCTGTCAAGATTTTTAAATCCGGACGAGCAAAGAAGATAGTCGTTACGGGAGGAACCAAGCGTTTCGGCACTGTCGAGTCTGAGGTTGAAGCGGCGTATCTTCAGGAAAATGGTATTCCCGACTCCGACATAATCAAAGAGCATAGCACTCTCAGCACGGCGGATCAGGCGAGATTTGTCAAGGATGTGCTGATCGATTCTCTCGGGATGAAACGAATAGTGATCGTGAGCGACAAGTGGCATTTGCCGCGTGTATTGTTGATGTGTGGATGGGATAACGCTAGTGTGAAGGGGATGGCGAGCGATTACAGGATGTCGATACCAGGCGAGTTATATTATCGCGTGCGTGAATCGGCGGCGATGCAAGTTTACTTACTTTTTGGAGTCTAAGATGTATATGTATATGTTGAGACAAGTTTTAAACCTGTCTTTAACTTTAACAGAGCAGTGTGAGTCATGACGTCGCAGCGCAGGCTTGCCCGCGAACGTGTTCTTCAAGCGCTTTATGCGTATGATATTTCACGTTCAGCGCCGGATTTTTTGAGCGCGGACATTTTCAAGGATATTGAAAATGGACCGGCATTGGAATTCGCGAAGAAACTTTATCGTGATACGCTTGAAAACTTGACTGATCTAGATTCCATTCTTCAGAAACATCTCGAGCACTGGGACATTTCAAGAGTCAATCCGATTGATCGCGCTTTGCTTAGAATGGGGATCGCCGAAATTCTTTATTCCTCGGAAATTCCGACGAAAGTCACGATAAATGAAATTATCGAATTGGCGAAGCGATACAGCACTGAAGAAAGTCCAAAGTTTGTGAACGGCATTATCGACGCGGCACTGAAACAGCTTGTCGGCGAAGGCAGAGTTAATAAGAGTGGAAGGGGACTCATCAACACTTCGTCAAAGAAAAAGCCATGATCGGCGAACGTTATTCGCGCTACACAATTTTCTCGTGGGCGCTTTTTGATTATGCCCGCACTTCATTTTCCGTGATGGTAAAAACCGTCGGCTTTGCATTGTACTTCAGAGAGATCGTGGCTGCCGGAACTTCGCGCGGTGATTTTTATTGGGGGCTTGCCGACAGCATCTCGATGATCATCGCGGCTGGACTTTCGCCCGTCTTAGGCGCCGCGAGCGATTACTCGCACCGTAGAAAAAGATTTCTTCTCGCCTTTTCGGCGCTTTGCATATTTGGAACGGCTTTCCTCTATTGGATCCAAAGAGGAATGGTTCTTCCCGGCATGCTGGTCTTCATCGCGGCGAATGTCGGTTTCCAAGGCGGCTATACTTTCTATGATGCATTCCTTCCGGAAATTGCGCCGAAACATGTTTACGGACGCGCGTCGGGCTACGGTTTTGCGATGGGATACCTTGGCGCTCTTTCGATACTCGCAATTACGTTTCCATTTATTAAAGGCGGGTTCGAGCCATCCAACATTGATAATTTTAGAAAAAGTTTTCTGATTGCGGCGGGCTTCTTTGCTGTGTTTTCAATACCCGCATTCCTCAGGCTTCGCGACCACACGGGCATTTATCACCCCAAACTCCCGTATTTCCGGCTGGGTTTTCGCCGCGCCGTCAGAACTTTTAAAAGGCTTGGGCAATACAAATCTCTCTCGAGATTTCTCCTCGCGTTTTTCCTGTACATTGATGGTGTGAACACGGTAATATTTTTCTCTGCGCTCTACGCCCGCGGAACACTCGGGTTCACGCCGGTTGAGGTGATAATATTTTTCATCGTGGCACAGACAACTGCAATCTTAGGCTCCGTAGTGTTCGGAATTTTGACAGACCACTGGGGCCCAAAGCGCAGCATAAATATCACTCTGTTGATCTGGATCGGTGTTGTGCTTTCTGCGTTTTTCATTCAGACCAAAACGGAGTTTTACATCGTCGGGCTTTTTGCAGGAGTGGCAATCGGATCGTCTCAATCTTCAAGCAGAAGCCTGATGGCTCTGCTGACGCCGCCGGCACACGCGGCGGAATTCTTTGGGTTCTACGACGGCATAGCCGGGAACGCTTCTGCCATCATGGGGCCTTTGACCTTTGGCGCGATTTCGAGTTTCACCGGGAGCCAGCGGATAGCCGTCCTCTCGGTGCTGATATTTTTTATTGGCGGTCTTATATTGCTCCAGCAAGTCAAAGTCCAGTGGCAAAGTCGAACAACCGAAACTTGAGGAGAATGAAATTGAGGTTATTTTTGTTAATCATGGTGATGGCGATGAGTTTTGCATTTAATTCAAAAAAGGAAGTGAGTGTCGAGGTTAAGCCCGCAAGTGTAGAAGTCAAAAACGGGCAATCTTTTTCGTTCTTCGTGAGATTAAAATCTGTTGCCGGCGTTCACATAAATGCGCAGCCGCCTGTTTCCGTGAAGTCCGAAACCGAAGGGGCGAGTCTGACCGTTACAGAGATTCCCAAAGCCGGCGAGTATCTTGATTCATCAAAGCCGATCAAAGTTGAATGCAAAGTAACCGGAATGAAAGCCGGTGTGCACAAGCTGAACTTCGTTGTTGGCTACACTTATTGCTCGGAGACGGAAGGGTGGTGCCGGATGGGAAAAGATGAATCTTCAATCGAGATAAAAGTGAAGAAGTAGTTGAAACCTGTCTATTTTATTTCCGACATACATTTGGGCGCGCCCTCGCTCCATGTCGAATTTGAGGCTAAGAGAAAAACCGAGCTATTGAAGTTTTTCGATACTGTAATTGAAAATGGAAGCAGGTTGATAATTGTTGGAGACCTTTTTGATTTCTGGTATGAATACAAATACGTTGTCCCGAAGAATTATTTCTGGCTATACGCGAAGTTAAAAGAGATGGTAGACAACGGCATCGTCATAGATTACGTTGCCGGGAACCATGATTTTTTCCTTGGCGAGTTTTTTTCTAAATCGGTCGGACTTCGAGTGTATCAGGATGGATTTTCTGAAGAGATCAACGGGAAGAAGTTTTTGGTGATACACGGCGACGGCTTGGCTTTGAAAGATTCAGGATATAGGATGTTGAAAAAGATTTTGAGAAAAGGTTTTGTCCGCTCAGTCATCAGATGGATTCATCCTGATGTCGGTTTCTCGCTTGCGAAGGCTTTTTCAAAGAAGAGCCGCGAGTACACTTCGAACAAAGACTTCGGAGAGACCGACGGAATGATGCACCTCGCAGAGAAGAAGACCAACGAAGGCTATGACTTTGTTATCATGGGACACAACCACATTCCGAAGTTCGAGCGTTTTGGAAAAGGAATTTACGTCAATTTGGGTGACTGGCTGCGCAATTTCACGTATGGAATCTTTGACGGCGAGGCGATGCAACTATTAACATGGGAATTCGAAAGATGAAGTGGCGTTATTCAAGGGAAGTTATGGAGCGATATTTCAATGATCCTGAATACAGGAAGTCAGCGCGCAAAAAGAAAAAGCGCACTACCAGAAACAAACGAGCTTTCAGGTTCGGTATAATAACCGCGCTCGTCGTTCTGCTCACAGGATATGTTTTTTATGTAATCAGCGGATTGCCTTCTCTTGAAGAACTCGAGAATCCCAAGCCGGAATTGGCGACCAGAGTTCTTTCGGCAGACGGGCAGATCATCGACCAATTCTTCATGAAGAATCGTGCGCTTGCAGACCTGAAGGAAGTTCCGCACTATGTGGTACAAGCCCTGATTTCCACGGAGGACAAGAAGTTTTATTCGCACTGGGGATTAGACCCGCTGAGAATCATGAGCGCGATGGCGATAGACATTATTCACATGCGCGCGAAGGAAGGTGCGAGCACGATCACGCAGCAATTAGCAAGAAATCTTTATTTGAACCAGGACGTAACGCTGACAAGGAAAATACGCGAGGCGATAACTGCTGTCCAGATAGAACGGACTTATACGAAGCAGGAAATTCTCGCCATGTATCTTAACGACGTCTATTTCGGGCGAGGCTCTTACGGGATTGAGTCGGCATCCCAGCTTTATTTTGATGAGTCGTCTTCTGACCTCACTTTGCCGCAGGCAGCGCTCCTTATCGGAATGCTGAGGTCGCCCGGAAGATACGATCCTCTCGATCATCCGTCGCGTGCTATGGCGGTTCGCAATATCGTGCTGAAGAATTTGCTTGATGACGAAAAAATTTCGGAAGCGACCTATAAAGAGGCGAGGAAGGCGCCGCTTGACATCAAGTATCACGGCCCGTCGACAGGCTTGGCTCCGCATTTTGTTGAAATGGTCAGGCAGGAACTTGAGAGGAAAGCGGAAAAGTACGGCTTCGATATTTACCGCGACGGATTGACGGTTTACACGACTCTTGATTCACGAATGCAGCAGTACGCAGATCAAGCTGTTGACCAGCATATACAAGAATATCAGAAGATGTTCGACTCAAGATGGAATTGGAAAGCGAATCAGGCGACTTTGTGGTCGGCGGTTGACAAAGCGATAAAAGACACTCCGCAGTACCACGATGCGGCAAATGAAGCAGAGCGCAAAGCCATTTACAAAAGTCTTCGTTCGAGTCCTGCCTTTGTGGATTCCGTGAAGAAAGCGGAGCAGACCATTCAGGTCGGGTTTGTTTGCATCGATCCGAAAACAGGTTACATAAAAGCTCTTGTCGGCGCGTCGAATTACAGGCAGTTCCGCTATGGGCTCAATCACGTAACTCAAATCGAACGCCAGCCCGGTTCCGCATTCAAGCCTTTTGTTTATACTGTGGCAATCGATAATGGATATGCCCCGTCATACAAACTGCTCAATCAGCCAGTGACAGTCATCATGCCTGACGGCACTCGCTGGTCGCCTCGAAATGCTGACGGTGAATTCGACGGCGAGGTGACTCTACGTAATGCTCTGAAGTATTCCATCAATGTTGTTGCCGTGCGCGCGATCCAGGAAATTGCTCCGATAAACCAGGTGATCGAATATGCACACCGAATGGGGATCACTACTTACATCCCTCCTTATGCTTCCATAGCGATTGGAACGGCTTCGGTTGTACCCATTCAACTTGTTTCCGCTTACGGCGTGTTTGCAAATGAAGGTGTGCTTACAAAGCCGATCTCGATTTTGCGAATCGAGGACAAGAACGGAAATGTCATTGAACAAAATCATATGCAAGCCACTGAAGTTCTGAGCAAGCAGACGGCCTATTTAATGACCGACATGCTTCGCGGCGTAATAAACGGCGGAACCGGATCGAGGATCAGGAATTATTTTTATCTCGATGCGGCGGGGAAAACGGGAACGACTCAGAATTTTGCCGACGCATGGTTCGTCGGATATACACCTCAGCTCGTAGCAGGAGCTTGGGTCGGCTTTGACGATGACCGGGTGCACTTCACAGACTGGGACGGGCAGGGCGGGAGAGCCGCGGCGCCTATCTGGGGAATATTCATGAAAGATGTTTACGACGACAAAGACATCGGACTCCCGATTTCGTCATTTGTCCAGCCGGATGGAGTCGTTACCGCAACGATTTGTGCACAGACGGGAATGCTTGCTACAGAGTTCTGCCCGCAGAAGATCACCGAGATTTTCAACTCAAAGTATTTGCCGCCGGTCTGCAACGTCCACACTTCTCCGAACCAGCAAGCAGGTTCACAGCCGAGCGGGAAGATAGGATATTAAAAAGTCAAGACTCAAAATTCAAAAGTCTCCCGAAGAGGTCCTTCGGACATTCGGGAAAAATTGAAACTCGAAGTTCAAAACTGATTCTCGTTTGTGGTGAGACTACTTTATATAGTGTTTGTACTTAGTTTTGTGCTTTGAGCTGTGGGTTTGGCATTTGAGATTTTGAGCCATAGGCTCATTATCCTGACTGGGTCGGGACAAGCCTTTTGAGTTGCGATTCATAACATTCCTCTGTAAGCTCCGCCGTCGAACTGGATCGTCGCGCCGGTAACGTAACTGTTCTTTTCCGAGCAAAGGAAAGTGACGAAATCGCCGAACTCTTCAGGGGTGCCGAGCCTTCCCATCGGGATTTCTTTGATGATGTTTTTAAGCGCGGCTTCTTTCGTAATTCCTCTTTTTGCGGCGGTTTCTTCCATCAGGTAGTCTATCCTTTTCGTCGCCACGTAATATGGCGCGATGTTATTTATGAGAACGTTGTGCGGCGCAAGATCGCGAGAAATCGTCTTCGCAAATCCGATGATGGCTGCGCGGACAGAATTGGAAAGCAGAAGATTGTCGGCAGGCTGCTTCACCGTAAGCGATGTGATGTTTACTATGCGGCCCCATTTTTGTTTTTGCATTATCGGAGTTGCTTTTCTTATAAGACGAACGGTGCTCATCAAATTCAGCTCTACGGCGTTCAGCCATTGCTCGTCGTTGAAGTCGGAAAAACTTCCTGCGGGCGGCCCTCCGGCATTAGAAACCAAGATATGAACTGTGCCGAAATGTTTTACTACCTCATCAAAGAGCCTGTCGATATCTTCTGCCTGCGTAACGTCTCCTTGAATTGCGAGCGGAGTCTTGCCGGTCTTGCTTTTTATTTCATCAACCGTGTCGTTAAGATTTTGTTTATGCCGCCCGTTGATCACGACATTCGCGCCTTCCAAGGCGAGTGCAATTGCCGTTGCCTTTCCCAATCCTTTCGTTGATGCGGCGACGATTGCGGTTTTGTCTTTCAGTCCCAAATCCATTTTAGTCTCCTAATGTTTTAAGATTGCATCCGTGATACCGACGCGGATCATCATTACCGCGATTGCCGAGAGGGAAGCTTCTAATACGAGTTTACGTCTTCCTGACTTTTTCATTCCTCCGGTAAACGAGACAAAGATCGGCAAGACGCCGAAGATGTCAATCGCCCTAAAGATAAAGAGAGGTATGAAGCAATAGAGAAAATCCTGAAATAAATTCATAAGCGAAATTATTTGTAAAGTGGGAAAGTTGCAAGTTGAAGGGGTGGCAGGCTTGGGCACTAAAGATGGAAAAGCACGAAGCCAGATATGCATTGTCATACGCTGTCGGGGTATTTCTCAATTTCCGCTTTCACCTGCTTTTCGGGATACCACCCTGCTGGACTTACTTCGAACTTCCAAATATCCTTAAAAGGATAA
Source organism: Bacteroidota bacterium (assembly GCA_023381615.1). GTDB lineage: Bacteria > Bacteroidota > Ignavibacteria > Kryptoniales > JAKASW01 > JAKASW01. The sequence continues at coordinate 89,439 of JAMCQL010000065.1, read as the reverse complement.
GAACATTTTATTGCCTCTTGGTGACTTACCTTTTCTGTTTGTCCATTTCTCCAAGCTTTTCTATCCATTGTACCATAAACAAAATATTCATTACCTATAATATCTGGTGCATTTTGTTCGCAGATGGCGATTAGAAGCCTTTCTAAGTCTGCTTGCTTGACAATAATCAAATCACACGTGGGACAATATCCACAAGACTTGTTGAGAGATAATAAAAAGTTAGGTTCAACATGAATAAGTAAGCAACACTTTCTAATTTTCGTTTTTTCTTCACATTTTGGACACCGGCTAAAAGCCATATAACCGTAAGGATTCAAGAAAAAATAATGACGTGCTCCTTTTAGATTCGTTTGGGATTTATCTTTTTTCGATTTATCAGACATTTACAAAACCACTACAAGTTAATTGAAATTAGCAAGTTTCCCACTTTCCTTTAAACATTAAATTGATTACCTAACCCGGACAAGCCGGAACCAATAGCACACTGATGCTTTTCACAAACTCTAAGTCTGAAAATATTATGAATGCACTTCCAAAAAGTCAAGCTAACCCCCGTCATCCCGAATGAGCACTTCAAGCGCCATTGCGCTTTGCGCCACTCGTTTCGGCATCCGAGGAATCGAATGTGATTGCAGAGAAAGTGTTGGAATAAATTCAGCATGACGAATAACGACCACAGAAGCGTTTTTTCTTTTAACGTTGATTGTTTTTCTCTCTTATTTTATATTTTTTCCGTTCTGAAAATATATCGGAGGTAATACGGTTGAATTTTGAACTGATTGTCTTTCTTGTCCTTGCCGCGGCTGCCATTGCCTCCGCCATCTTGATGATAACCCGCAAAAATCCCGTCACCAGCGCGCTTTATCTCGTCTTTAATTTCTTTATCATTGCAGTTCTCTATCTCTTCCTTCGAGCGCAGTTCATCGCGATCATCCAGATAACCGTCTATGCCGGCGCTATCATGGTCCTTTTCCTGTTCGTGATAATGCTCCTCAACTTGGGCGATGATAAGCTCCTCAAATGGAAACTCAATTCGGGAAAGTCGATTGCCGCATTGCTTGCGATCGCACTGCTTGTCGAGATTCTCTACTTCGTAATGAATTTCACTTCGACCTCAGAGTTATCTCCGAAGGCGGATTCGATGGGAACCGTCGAAGCAATTGGCAAGGTTCTCTACAGTAGTTATCTCTTTCCGTTTGAGATAACTTCAATCCTGCTCTTAGCCGCTATCGTCGGAGCAATTTTCCTCGCAAAGAAAAAATTTGAATGAAATGATACCATTAAGTTATTACATCGGACTCAGCGCAATACTTTTCACTATCGGCGTCGTCGGAGTGTTGACTCTCCGCAATGCGATTGTGATCTTCATGTCAATTGAACTGATGCTTAATTCGGTGAACCTTTCGCTGATTGCCTTCTCGGCTTACTCTGGTAATCCGGCAGGACAGATTCTCGTATTCTTTGTCATTGCGGTTGCCGCAGCTGAATCTGCCGTAGGGCTTGCGATCATCATTGCGCTTTTCCGCAACAGGCTAACTGTAAATATAGACGAAGTCAACGTTCTGAAATGGTAATTCCTAATCCTAAGGATTCTCCGGAAAAGAGGGCACGGTACCTTCCTAATAAGGATACATTATGCAAAATTTGATTGTCTACGTTGTCGCATTTCCTATAATCGGTGTATTAATTAACGGACTCTTCGGGAGTCTGATACAAAAGAAGCTGGGCGAAAAGGTTGTCGGCGTAATCGGAAGCGCGACGATTGGTCTCTCATTTCTCACTGCGATTTTTATTCTTGTCAACATGCTCGGCGAACCTGCCGATGCACGCAGTCACGTCGTCGACGTTTACAAATGGATCGCGGCGGGAAATCTTGCGGTGAGCGTTTCGTATTTGATAGACCCGCTTTCGATTGTGATGCTTCTCATCGTTACCGGAGTGAGTTTCTTCATCCACATCTATTCCATCGGCTACATGCACGGAGACAGAGGTGTCTTCAGGTTCTTCACTTACCTGAACCTATTCGTCTTCGCGATGCTCAATCTGATCCTCGCCGACAATTACTTGTTGATGTTCTTAGGTTGGGAAGGCGTCGGACTGTGTTCGTATTTGCTGATCGGATTCTGGTACGACAGGAAGTTCGAGGGCGTCAACATAAAGTGGACGGGCGATGCTGGAATGAAAGCTTTCATCGTCAACCGAATCGGTGACTTTGCTTTCCTGATTGGAATGTTCCTGATATTCACGAACTTCGGCACTTTCAACTACGATACAATATTTCAGGGAGCCGCATCGCGTTTCGCTACCGGAGACGCAACCGTAACATGGATCGCAATTCTTTTCTTCATCGGTGCAACAGGAAAGAGCGCACAGATACCTTTGTACATTTGGCTTCCCGATGCCATGGCAGGTCCGACGCCGGTTTCGGCGTTGATCCACGCCGCGACGATGGTCACCGCCGGTGTTTACATGATCGCGCGAAGCGCCGTTCTTTATGCGCTTGCTCCAACTGCCATGTTGATAGTTGCAATCGTCGGCGCTGTTACCGCGATTTACGCTGCGAGCATGGGTCTTGTACAGAATGACATCAAGAAAGTTTTAGCATACTCGACAATAAGTCAGCTCGGTTACATGTTCCTTGCAATGGGCGTTGGCGCATTCGGTGCTGGGATATTCCATCTTATGACGCACGCATTCTTCAAGGCGCTGCTCTTCCTCGGAGCCGGCGCGATCATACACGCGCTCCATGAGAATCAGGATTTGCGCAACATGGGCGGCTTAAAGAAATTGATGCCGGGGACTTACAAGACTTTTCTATTGGCGAGTCTTGCAATTTCCGGTATTCCGCCGCTTGCGGGTTTCTTCAGCAAAGACGAGATACTTGCTCATGCGTATGCGAGTTCGTTTTTGCTGTGGCTGATCGGCGCCATCACGGCGTTCCTGACGGCATTTTATATATTCAGACTTTTCATCATGGCTTTCGAGGGAAAGCCGCGCTTCGATGTGCACCACATTCATGTGCATGACGCGCCTAAGACGATGCTGATTCCGCTTTGGGTGCTTGGAATCCTTTCGGTCGTCGGCGGATGGATAGGAATTCCTGCGGCGCTCGGCGGCGGCGAAACTTTCGACAAATTCCTCGAGCCGGTCTTCGCGAATGCGGAAGCAAAGATGCCTTCGCTTTTCTTCCTCGAGCACTCGACTGAATATATTCTTATGACAATCTCTGTGCTTCTCGGCATCGGCGGAATCTATCTGGCGTATGTTGCGTACCTTAAACGGCCCGAACTTTCTGCTAAGCTCAAGAAGGCCGCCGGAGATTTTTACGAGATCATGCTCAACAAGTATTACATCGACGAGATTTATCAGGCGATAATCGTTAAGCCGATGCTCTACGTCAGTGACAGGTACTTGTGGCGCGGCGTTGATGAGATTTTGATCGACGGCTCCGTCAACGGGACGGGAAAAACCGTGAGATTCTTCGGCAGGGCCCTGCGCAAAATCCAAACGGGATTTGTTCAGAACTATGCTTTGGCTTTCGTGATTGGAATAATTTTCGTGGTTGGATACTTAATCTTGAAGTAATCTGAGAACAACAAAATGTTCGAAACTCATTTTTTGACTTACATAATTTTCACACCGCTCGTTGGAGCTATAATTCTCCTGTTGGTCGGGAGCGAGAAGCTGGTTAAGAGTTTATCGATTTTGTTTGCGGCAATTACATTTGTCTTTTCTGTGCTTCTTTACCTCAACTTCGATGCTTCTAAACCGGGCTTCCAGTTTGTTGAGAAGGTGCCGTGGATTTACAGCCTGAATGTGTCGTACCATCTTGGCATCGACGGCATTTCGCTTCTGCTTATCGTTCTCACGACATTCCTCACGCTTATTTCATTGGTTGCGTCGTGGTCCTCGATCACAAAAAAAATAAAGGCTTTTAACTTCTTCGTTCTCCTTCTCGAAGTTGGAATGCTAGGAGTGTTCTCATCGCTCGATCTGTTCCTGTTCTATATTTTCTGGGAAGCGATGCTTATCCCAATGTATTTCATCATCGGCATTTGGGGGCATGAGAGAAGGATTTATGCGGCGATAAAGTTTTTCATTTACACGATGTTCGGCAGTCTGCTGATGCTGGTGGCGATTATCTGGCTCGGTTATTATGCCGGGACACTGCCGGGCGGAAAGTTCACGACGGATTTGGTAGAGTTATATAAGATCGGCCCGACAATTCCGATTTCAATACAGACATGGATGTTCCTTGCATTCACTCTCAGCTTTGCGATCAAAGTTCCGATCTTCCCGCTGCACACTTGGCTTCCCGACGCGCATACAGAAGCGCCGATGGCGGGCAGCGTTTTGCTGGCAGGCGTGCTTTTGAAGATGGGAACATACGGACTCCTGCGATTTTCGCTTCCACTTTTCCCGCAGGCTGCATTTAAATTCCTGCCGCTCATGGCGATACTTGCAATCATCGGAATTATTTACGGTGCGCTTGTGTCGATGGTGCAAAAAGATTTGAAGAAATTGGTTGCCTATTCCTCTGTAGCGCACCTCGGTTTTGTCGTGCTTGGAATTTTTGCCATTACGGTCGAGTCAATACAGGGTTCCGTTATCCAGATGGTCAACCATGGACTTACGACAGGCATGCTTTTTCTTCTGGTCGGAATAATGTACGACAAGAGACATACGAGACTAATCAGTGACTTCGGAGGGTTGGCGAGAGTCGTTCCGATTTTGGCGACATTTTTCATGATTGCCATGTTAGGCTCGGTCGGCCTTCCGGGATTAAATGGATTCGTCGGGGAGTTTCTAATTCTTGTCGGCTCATTCAAGAGCGATTTCCTCGGCAGTCCTGCTTTTGCGATCATGGCAACAAGCGGAGTTATTCTTGCGGCAGTTTACTTGCTCTGGATGTACCAGCGGGTGTTTTTCAAGACTGTGGACAAGCCGGAGAATGAGCAAATGAAGGATTTGAACGTCCGCGAAATAGCGGTTCTCGCAGTAATGGTGTTGTTCGTAGTCTGGATCGGCGTTCATCCGATGACATTTTTGTCCAAAAGTGAGCCGGCGGTCAGAGCTTTGGTTGATACTATGACCAAGGCTAGAATTGGCGCACTTTCCGCGTCAACGTGGTGAGACGATTTCAGCCTAAGGCTGAGAGCGGCGCTGTAGTGGTTTATTCTGAAGAAAGGAGACTTGAAGGAAATGCAGATGCGATGGCAAATCGGCGTGAGAAATTACCTCCCGGTAGATTACGTCCATCGTTTTTCTTCCTTTGGTCAGCGGCTTCATTTTTGGTTCTTGGAATGAGTGTCCGAAGGATCCTTTGGAGAGGAGCAGCTATGGGTAAGGTTGAAAAGGAAACGCTCAAGTTCACGACTCCCGACCACTTCAATATCGCTGCAGATTTCTATTTCGACGCGGCAAAGAAAGATGTGTCCCAGCCATGTGTCGTGCTCGTACATCAATTTTACCAGAGCAAAGAACAGTGGGGGACTTTTCCCGATGAGCTTGTCAATGCCGGCTACAAAGTGTTGGCTTATGATATTCGCGGTCACGGCGCTTCGGACAAAGTAAAAGATATGACGTCGCTTCTCATCGATCCCCAGCAGGCTCCATTCGATTTCGACGGAGCTTTGAACTGGTTGTCCGATGGACTCCTAAGAGTCACACGGACTCCTTCGGAGGAGGAACAGAAGGGCGTTGATGTGCACAGGTTAGCTGTCGTCGGAACATCGATTGGCGGTTACATCGCTTGCGGAGCGAATGCGATTTATCCGGAGAACGTCAAAACCGCCGTTGCGATTTCGAGTTCAAAGAAAGGCGTTCTCGATTTCCTGAAACATAAACCGGGCAAGCATCGAATGCGTTCGGTCTTTTATATTGCCGCAAAAGGAGATGGGACACACGCGAAGGATGCAGAAGAGCTTGCCGCAAACTATACCGACGCTCCAAAGAAAGTGAAAGTCTTCGACGACGCATCCGAGCACGGAATCTTTCTTTTGAATAAAAAGCCTGAAGCAAAAAAGCTCGTCATAGATTGGCTGAAAGAGAACCTAAAGTGAGTCCGTCCTTCTAGAGAATGGACGGAGTAATCTTCGAGGAAGACAATGTTTTTTAATTACAATGATCTAATTGCTGCTAGTCCGATTATTTTTCTGAGTGTTTATTCTCTACTCCTGCTTGTTGTCGACGCGACTTTGAAGAAGCCCGCAAATGTCGTCTACTGGCTGACGCTTCTTGGCTTGGTAGTAACAGGCGCTTTGACGGTGAATACATATTTTGCTTCGGGCGATGCGTTCAACGGAATGGTTTTCACGGGGAGATTTCCGGCTTTCTTCGAAGTTGTATTCGTGCTCAGCGCGGGGTTGAGCGTGCTTCTGTCGAAGCCGTATCTTGAGAAGGAAGAAGTTCATTACGGCGAATATTATTCACTTGTTGTGTTTGCGACAGTCGGTATGATGCTCATGGCAAGCGCGCGGGACTTGATGGTGCTTTTCCTCGGCCTTGAGCTGATGTCGATCAGCCTCTACGTCCTTGCCGGATTTGTTCGCCGCGACACAAAGTCCAACGAGGCTTCATTGAAATATTTTCTGCTTGGCGCGTTCGCGACAGGATTTTTTCTATACGGAATTTCTCTTGTCTATGGCGCGAGCGGCACAACGAATCTTGCGGTAATTTTCGGTGAGTTCGCTTCAATTCAAGGCGACCCGCTTCTCTGGATCGGAGCCGCGTTGATCCTGGTCGGACTGAGTTTCAAGATTTCCGCCGTACCTTTTCACATGTGGGTTCCTGACGTCTATGAGGGTTCACCGACAACTATTTCTGGTTTCATGTCAACAGGAGGCAAGGCGGCCGGATTTGCGGCACTGGTGATCGTGTTCAGCTATTCAATTCGCCCGACATGGCAGTTTCAATTGGTGATTGCGTATCTCGCGGCGTTTACTATGGTTTTAGGAAATCTCATCGCTCTTGTCCAGCAGAATATCAAGCGAATGCTGGCGTATTCGAGTATCGCCCATGCCGGTTATGCGCTTGTCGGAATTGCGTCCGCAAATAGCTTAGGAAGAACCGGCGTTTTGTATTACATGCTTGCTTACACCTTCATGCAGATTGGCGCCTTCGGTGTAGTCTCGGTACTCGAAAGCAAGGAAGGAAAATACCTGAAGATTTCAGATTACGAAGGACTCGCTTATCGTCATCCGTTCATTGCGGCATTGATGGCGCTCTTCATGTTTTCTCTTGCCGGTCTGCCTCCTTTCGCAGGATTCTTCGGAAAGTATTATCTTTTTGCATCGGCAGTCACTGCGAATTTGACGTGGCTCGCGATTGTCGGAGTTTTGGCGAGTGTTGTCTCGGTTTATTTCTATATAAACGTTGTCGTCAATATGTATTTCAAAGATTTGTCCCGACCGCAGTCGGGATCCTTTGGAGCGGAGGGGAGCACGGCTGTACCGATCTCGAAGTTGGGAGCCACGGCTTTGATTATTGCGGCTGCTGCGGTAATTGGGCTTGGATTGGTACCCGGGTACATCGTGGCATTGACGGAAAAGTTGTTTTAAAAGAAAGTGTAGAAATCTGTCGCAGCCGCTTCACTTTTGGAGCGGCTTTTTTTATCTTGTGAGGGAGATTATATGGAATACTTGTTAACAGCAGATGAAATGAGAGAGTGCGACCGCGAGACTGTCGAAAGCGGGAAGGCAAGCGGTGAAGCACTCATGGACAAGGCAAGCCTCGGCGTTGCCAAGGCAGCGGCTAAAATTCTCGGCGAAGTCCGTGGCAAACACATCGTCTCTTTGTGCGGAAAGGGAAACAATGGCGGCGACGGCTTTGGAGCTTCTCTCTATCTTGCGGGAATGGGAGCGATTGTCAAGGTTTATTTGGTCGGGACTGAGGCGGAAATAACCGGTGACGCAAAGATCTTCTACGACAAATTAAAACAATTGCCGAGTGGCCGTGCGAACGTTGAACTTCTGGAATTGGATAAGACCCCGGTTTCGCTCGACGATTTCGATCTTGTCATTGATGCGGTTCTCGGAACAGGTCTGAGCGGTGAACCAAAGGATACCGTCCAGAAAGCGATCTACTTGATGCTGCAAACAAAAACTCCTGTTCTTGCCGTTGACGTGCCGAGCGGACTCAATTCAAACAACGGCACAGTGTTCAACGCATCTTCCAGAGCAGTTGCGACCGCAACGATGGGAAATCTCAAACGCGGTCTTTTGATGAACGACGGGAAAGAAAACTCGGGCAAAGTCTTTGTCGTGGATATCGGAATGCCCGGCGACCTTGAGTCTCTGAAAAGCGTTGAAACTTTTGTCATCGCATGTAAAGACGTCAAGAATTTACTTCCGCGTCGCAAGACAGAAACTTATAAGCATGCCGTTGGAAAAATTTTTGGATTGGTTGGTTCTGTCGGTTTAACAGGCGCGGGTGTGATGGTCGGTCAGGCGGCGATGCGAGCCGGCGCGGGAGCGGTCGTGCTTGGAGTTCCGTCGAATCTGAATACTATCTACGAAGCTAAACTGACCGAAGTAATGACAGTGCCGCTTCCTGAGACCGGCGACGGAAGCCTATCTCTTGCCGTGCTTCTGCAAGTCCAGAAGTACTTCGAGTGGTCGGATGTTCTCGTAATCGGGCCCGGTTTGTCGAGAAATCAGGAGACTGCACAGCTTATTTTCAAGATTGTTAGAAGCCATGACGGAACGATACTCATTGATGCGGACGCGCTTAATGCAATTGCAGATCAGCCGAGCATTTTGCAGGAGAGCCATGGCGAAATTATTATGACTCCTCATCACGGTGAGTTCAGCCGTCTCACAAAATTATCTCCAGCCGAAATCGCCAGAGACAGGGTAGAGATCGCTCGTCGCTACGCAAAAGACAATAAAATCACGCTCGTCTTGAAAGGCTCTCCAACTGTCATTGCTTCAAAAGATGGAAAAGTGTTTGTGAATGTCCATGGTAACCCGGGAATGGCTACTGCGGGAATGGGCGATGTGCTTACGGGAATTATCGCCGCGATGTTAGCACAAAAGCTGAGCTCGGTCGATGCCGCAATTACTGGAGTGTATTTACACAGCGTTGCCGGGGACATAGCTCTTGAATCTAAAGGGATGTACTCGCTGATTGCAACCGATGTCATAGAGAGCTTGCCGGGTGCATTTGGAAAAATAGAAAATGGAGAGATTTTTGAATTCGAAAAAATATCCTGACTTCCTGAAATTTCAACTGCCCGTCCTCATTTGGATGGCGCTCATCTACACGCTTTCATCAATGCGGGGATCAACTTATTCCCCGTTTGAGTTTCCTGAAGCTCATTTGATTGCGCATAGTCTTTTGTTCGGGATGCTCTATTATCTTGGTTACAGGGCGTTGCGATATCAAAATTTCAGCCGATTTCTCAGCGAGTTCAGCCTCGTGATGACTCTCTTCTTCGTCATATTGTATGCTGCGGCTGACGAATATCACCAGTCTTTTGTTCCCGGAAGAACGGAGGACATAAAAGATCTTCTGGTTGATACAACGGCAGCTGTAGTGGTTCTGTTTGTGGTTTTACTCAAAGATAAGCTGCGTCCCAAAGAAAGGAATTGGGGAACGCCTTGATGAAATTCACCAGTCCGGCACGGTGGGTAACTCACACTTCGGACAATTATTCTCTCATTTCTTGATTGGTTCAAGATGACTGAGTTTATCGTACTCATCCTATCTTTGATCTTGGTAGCTTGCTTTGAAGCCGCCGAGACTTCGTTTGTCTCCGCCGACAAAGTTGCGCTCGTCGTAAATCGCGGAACCGGTTTTTCGTCCAGGTCAACTTTATTCTTTCTTCAAAACAACGATGTCTTCTTCGCGACAGTAGTTGTGGCAAGCAATCTCTTCATCACGATTTTTGCGTCTGTTGCAGAAATCGTTTTTCACGAGGGAATGCAAATCCAGATGTCCATCGTTCTTCCTCTTATTACCTCCATTGGATTCCTCTTTGGTGAGCTGATTCCCAAGAGCGCGGCGCTTGAGAACTCCGAACCTTCGGCGCGACTTCTCCTGCCGTTCGTAAGGTCGTTCTACATTGTAGCAAAGCCCGTCGTGAAATTCACGGCAAGGGCATCGGCATTTATCGCCGATAAGGTATTGCACACTCCGTCGGAATCTTTGATTTTTCAGAAGCGCGACGTTTATCGTTTCCTCAGCAGCACGGTCGGCAGCGGGTATTTGGACAAAATCGAGTCAGATATAATTCGCAAGCTGATTGCAAATGCTAACCTTTCTGTCCGCAGTATTGCGATTCCGAGAACACAGATCATCGCAGCTGAACTCGGTACCACCATTGATAAGCTCAGGAACATTTTCGAGAAAGCACGGAAGACGAAAGTAATAATCTACGACTCTTCGATCGACAACATTGTCGGCGTTGTTCACGCAAAAGATCTCTTTCGAGAAGTTGAGTTTGCTGACCAGATCGTCAGCGATGTTCTTTTTGTGCCGGAGAACGTAACGGTAATCGATTTACTCGAAGAGTTCAGGGCTGAGAAAGTTTACGTGGCGATTTTGATAGATGAATTTGGCGGAACCGCCGGTCTCGTTACTTCCTCGGATGTTATGGAGCTGTTCCTTGGCGATGTAGCTATTTGGGAAAATGAAGAGAGGATAAAGCGCATAGGCATGAAGCAATCTATTTTGCAGGGAAACACTGAAATCACAGAGATCGAGAGAGCCTTCAAAATCAGACTTCCGAAAGGCGAGTTCACCACAATTGCCGGGTTGATAACTTCTCAGGTAGGAAGAATCCCATTTCAGGGTGAAAAAATCTATATCAATAACCTTGAGTTTGAAGTCTTGAAGTCCGATGGAAGGAAATTGGACGCGCTGAAGATTACCCTGAAGTGAAAGAAAATTAATATTGTGGTGTAATTTCACGGTTACTTTTCATTGCCGTGTGCGTCTAACTTAATTGAATTTTGCAGAAACTGAATTGATTTATCTTCTGTTAAAGTATCTGAATTGTTTCATTGGTCTTCCAAAGGGAAGCGGATCTAAAAAAAGATGGAGGAAATTATGCGTTCTTTAATAATCAAATCGATCCTTTTGCTTTTTCCAATTTTATTGATCGGATGCGCTAAAGAAAGCGCCGTTTTCGAGAAACACATTCCAGACGACAGAATTAAATCACAAGTGGAAAGCTTCTTGCTTCTGGATTCACAACTACCGGATGTAGCTATAACCGCCGACGTAAATGGCGGATCGGTAAAGCTCAATGGAACCGTCACTAATTTTCGTGAACTGCATCGTGTCGTTGCCGATGTTAAAAAAGTGGCAGGTGTTAAGGATATAGTGAATAATTTGAAAGTCGTTCCCGGCGTAAGAGGAGACGACTTGATCCTGGATGATGTGCGAAATGCGATCAAGCGGAATGCTGAACTTCAAAACGCCGCAGTTGTCGTAAAAGTGAAAAATGGAGAAGTGACTCTGACTGGGAAGGTTTCATCTTATCTTCAAAAGCAGCTCGCTCAAGGTGTGGCGGAAAATACGTACGGAGCACGCAACGTCGAGAATGACTTGACGGTTGTTCCTGCTAAGCCGCGCTCCGATAGTCAGATAAAGGCAGATATTGAGCACTTTTTCAAGCTTGACAGGCTTGTTCATAGCAATATAATGATTGACGTGAAAGATGGTGTGGTGACTTTGACGGGGCAGGTAAAAGATTTTGGCGAGATGGATTCTGCGCTTGAAGATGCATCGCTTGCTACTGGAGTCAGGGACGTTGTGAATCATATGACGCTTGCCCCGTGATTCGAATGCGTTTCTTAGAACCATTTCAATTAACCAAGGTTGTGTTTTGAAGTGAGGGTATTTTATGAATAGGATTGACCTCCCCTCGACGAGCCGAGCCGTCGGCTTCATCCCCCTGATAAGTCGGGGAAGCTCTCCTTGGTAAGAAGGGGAAATATTGAGCGCGGATCACCTACCTGTTCGTGAACGCTTTTTGTCCCCCTTGACAAGGGAGCGCATTCCGTTGTGTGGATGCGGCAAGTTGGTTGAATTAATTGTTTTATCCTGAAAGCACAGTATTACTTTTTAGAAGTGGCACTATCGTGAAAAAAATTCTAACATTACTTTATTCAGTTTGAGGAAAAGATATGAAGAGGCTTTTGTTTCTCGTGACAATTTTTGTTCTTGCTTCCACAGTCTCTGCCCAGGAATTCGGCCAGAATAAAGTCCATTACAAAGATTTTAAGTGGAGATACATCCAGTCGCGTCACTTCAATGTGTATTTTACACATAGAGGATATGATCTGGCGCAGTTTGTCGCAGTCGAAGCGGAAAGTTCCCTTGCGTCGATCAGCGCAAGCTTCCATTATCAGATTAACAAGCGCATCAATATTGCGATCTTCAATTCCCACAATGATTTCCAGCAGAACAACATTGTCCAAGAATATTTAGAGGAAGGCACGGGCGGTGTTACGGAATTGTACAAGAACAGGGTTGTGCTTCCGTGGGAAGGAAGCCTGAGCCTGATGCGCCATGTAACTCACCATGAACTCGTCCACGCTGTCTTTGATGAAATGTTTTACGGCGGTTCGATCCAGTCTATCATCGAGCGCAACATTACCTTCCAGCTTCCGACATGGTTCAATGAAGGCATGGCCGAATATCAGTCGCTTTCTCACTGGGAAGTGGCCTCAGATGAGTTCCTAATTGATGCGACGGTGAACGGTTACATGCCGCCGATAGAATATCTTAATGGTTATCTTGATTATCGCGGCGGCGAATCTGTATGGCATTACATTGACGAAAGATATGGCGGTGAAAAAATTGGCGAGATCGTACATGCGGTTCTTGCGACTCGCAGCGTTAACCGAGGTTTTCAACGAGCAATCGGGCTGAACGTCGATCAACTTTCCGAGAAGTGGCTGAAATACAATCGCAAAGTCTATTTCCCGGAGGTTGGAGAGAGAGAGTCACTGGACAAGTTTGCGAGAAGAGTGACCGACCATCAAAAGGACGGCAGTTTTTACAATTCGACTCCGGTCATTTCCCCGCATGGCGACAAGATCGCTTTCATAACGAATCGCTCCGGGTATTTTGATATCGACTTGATGTCGACGGTAACAGGCAGACTCATTCGCGTACTTGTCAAGGGAAACCGGACGGCAAATTTCGAGGAACTCCATCTGCTTACGCCCGGTATTGCCTGGTCTCCGGATGGGAAGGAGGTCGCCGTCGCCTCAAAAACCGGCGAATATGATAAAATCTTCATGATAAATGTTAATACGGGCGAGACAAAAGAACTTCCCGATCTGCAGTTTGACGGAATTAACGGAATAGATTTTTCTCCGGACGGAAAGGAAATTGCCTTCTCGGCGTATAAGCCATTGCAGTCCGATATCTATATTTACAATTTAGGGACGCATGAAGTTAGAAATCTCACGAATGATATTTTCACAGACCAGGCGCCTCATTGGTCTGTCGACGGGAAGAAGATATTTTTTGATTCTGACCGTGGAGACAGTTTATATCAGAAGGGAAATCCGCTAGATGTGGCGCACTGGGCAGCGGGAAATCCGCTTGACATCTTTTCAATAGATGTGGCGACAGGGAAGATAGAGCGAATTACACGGACTAATTTCCCGAATATTCCCAACACAGTTCCGCACGGCGGAGATAATTCATATCCGCTTCCGACGCCCGACGGCAAAGGCTTGATATTTGTTTCATCAAGGAATGGAATCTCCAATCTCTATTACAAAAATTTTGAGACCGACAAAGAAGTACCGCTTACAAATTCCCTTTATGGAATTGAAGACCCGTCTCTCTCGCGCGACGGCCAGAAGTTAGCCTTTGCTGCTTTGAACTACGGCGGCTACGACGTATTCACAATTGATTTGCCGCTCGACCACAAAATGAATGGGCCGCTTGTCCCAACGACTTATGTGAAAGATTTCTTCGCGAAGCGGGAAGTGGCTTCGAAGACCAGCACTAACAACACAAAAAATCTGACTTCCCTTTATGGAGCTTCAACTGCTTCAGACTTCAGTCATCTTGTATTCGCTCCGGAATATGGAAGCGAGAACAACAAACCGAAAGTTTCTCCTTTCTTGTTGAAAGGGAATGTGGACTCGCTTGGTAATTTCATACCTTTTCCGTACAAAATTGATTTTACTCCTGACATAATTGCGGGAGGAGCCGGCTTCAACACGCTCTACGGTTTTCAGGGTGCCACTGAGCTGGCTTTCAGCGACATGCTCGGGAATAATCAGATCGCCATCTACACCGATTTTGTAATAGACCTGAAGAACAGCGACTATGCGCTTTCGTACCAGAATCTGGCATCAAAAATCAACTACGGAGTCAGTTTCCTCCACACGGCGGCTTTTCTCTATCTCTACGATGACTTGACAGGGAATTACGAAATCAACCGTTTCCAGTCGTTGATAGGCGAGCTTTCCATGTCACGACCTTTTGACAGATTCAATCGCCTCGATTTCAATTTTGCATACCTAGGGATTTCGCGACAGAATATTGACAACCCAGCCGATCTCGGCTCCTCTGCAAATGCTCTTTTGAGTTCTATGAGTTACGTGAGCGATAATACTCTCGCAGGTTATTTTGCTCCCGTGAACGGCACACGATACAATTTGACGCTGACTTATGTGCCAAAAATCGCATCTAGTTTTCTTGGATTTGTGACGGGTCAGTTTGATTACAGGACTTATCTTCCTTTCTTTGACGTGAACACGTTTGCGTTCCGGGCGGCAGGCGCGGCGAGTGTCGGCGCTAATCCGCAGAAATTCTTTATCGGCGGCATGAGCAACTGGATAAACACGAATTATTCGACTGTAAATATTCCGATAAGCTCTGTGGCGGACTATGCTTTTCTCACACCCGTGTTTCCACTCCGTGGTTACGACTTCAACGCTCAGCTCGGGACAAAATATTTCCTGACAAACATGGAAGTGAGATTCCCGCTCGTGAGGTACTTCGTGCCCGGATTGATTCCGATTTTGCTTTCTAATATTGAAGGAGTAATTTTTGTCGATGCGGGAAGTGCGTTTACTTCAGTTTCTCAGTACAAGCCTTTCAGAAGAGACGCTTCTGGCCAGACAGTAACACAGGATTTACTGGTCGGTTCCGGCTTTGGAGCGAGGGTCCCATTTTTGTATTTTGTACTGAGGCTTGATTATGCGTGGCAGTATAATATCGAGGGCTTTCATTATCCGAAATTCTACTTCTCGCTCGGAGGCGACTTCTGAGAAATAAAATAGCATTCTTGTTGATCTTCGTCGCTGCAAAGTCGGCATTATCGCAGAGTCTGTTTCTCGACGGCGAATATATCCTGCCGAATAGAGCGGCGGGAATGTCTGCTTATGTTGCTGATCCAGATTATGCACACGCTGTTTTGTTGAATCCTGCTCGACTTGCTTTTGTGCAAAACGTCTACGTAGGATCTGACTTTGAGTATTTTTCCCGCAATATCAGCCAACCCCTCTCCCCGGATTCTTCATCGCGGTTCTTGGCAAACGGAATTTTGCAGACGTGGGATTTGTCAGCCGCATTTCCTGCCGGACCGCTCGGAGTTGGAGTCAGTTACAATAATTTTCAATTAGGAGGATGGCGAACGACAATTTCAGCCCTCGGATTTGGGGTGCAGTTGCCGTTTGGTTTTTCATTTGGCATAACTGGCAAGTATTTGACTTTCGAAAGGTTAGTGGTGGTCATATCACCGGTTCCATTTGCTAATTACCTAACCCAGTCAAGAATGAACAAATTTACTTTTGATGTGGGTGTCGCGAACAGGACGGTGCTTGCCGATAACATGTTCTTTAGAGCCATCTTCTCCGCCGGGACGTCGTTTTCCAATGTGCTTTCAAGTACCACGATGAGTGGTGTATATCCATTAGTTTCTTCAAATCCGGACGTAAAAATTCCTCAGCTCTTTAGTGTTGGGGTCGCATACACTTTTGCTTCTAATTACCAGATTGCCAATTTCGAATTATTTAAATTGACTGCTGTTGCTGATTACTCTCATTTGTTAAGTAACTCAAATCCACTTGATAGTTTTATCGCACAAAAAGATCAATACAGACTTGGCCTGGAGACAACTGCGCTGGGTGTGCTTGCAGTGCGTGTTGGTTACACCCTGAAAACTCCAAAGGTTACAGTCGTTGACCAGTCCAATAATCTTCAGGTCTCACAGATGGGGACGGGTTTTTCTTACGGATTCTCGTTACGATTCCCGACTAAACTTGTTTTGCCCAACTTGCCGATAATGTCGCTTGAACTTTCGTACGCAAAAAATCCGGAGTGGAACTCGGGCATTTATCATGATTTGTTCGGAGTCGTCTGTGAGATGCAGTTTTAGTCCGACGTGAAAACCCACTGCCTATGGCAGTGGGTATGGACGAATGGCTTTGCCGGTCGAACTCACCCCTTCACTCCCCCTCTCTTTGCGAAAGAGAGGGGATGGGGGGTGAGTTAGGATGCAGGACTACATGAAGGAAATCCAGCTTATCGTTTTCTACGAAGCCACCACCTCTGGCGGTGGTAGTTCACTCGTGCAGAAATGTAAGACTTCGGATTTAGTCAGAACTCCACCGATATTCACTTCGTAATTTGAATCACAAAATTGGAAAGAACGGTAGCCTCGCCTAAATTTATATCAGATGAAAAAATTGAATCTATTTCCGATTCTCAGCTTGGGCAGTAAAGAAGCAGAGGAACGCCTGCGAAAAATAAAAAGCAGGAATTTAGCTCTGGATGGTCAACTCATTTCAAAAGTGACAGAGATCGTTAATGCAGTTCGCTCGGAAGGCGACGCCGCATTGATTCGATTTACGAAAGAGTTCGATGGTGTATCATTGACGCGAGTTAAAATTCCGAAAGGAGAAATCGAGCGGGCGAGAACCAACGTCAGCGAAAGGATCTTGAGCATAATCTCGGAAGCCGCAGACAATGTCAGAAAATTTCACGAGAAGCAGAGACAAAATTCATGGATTGTTCAGCAAGACGACGGGACGGTGCTCGGTCAGCGAATTATTCCGCTGGAAAAAGTGGCGCTCTACGTGCCGGGTGGAACAGCCGCTTATCCATCGACGGTAATCATGAATGCTGTTCCCGCCTTGGTTGCTGGCGTGAAAGAAATTTATGTTCTTACGCCGCCCAATAAAGATGGCACGGTCAACCAAATTGTCCTTGCAACGTGCAGCGTTCTTAGAATCGAGAACGTGTATTCGGTCGGTGGAGCGCAGGCAATAGCCGCCGCCGCTTATGGCACCGAATCCGTTCAGAAGGTCGATAAAATTGTCGGCCCGGGGAATGTTTACGTCGCGGCAGCGAAAAAAATTGTCTACGGAGATGTGGATATCGACATGATAGCCGGACCAAGCGAGGTCGTGGTATTGGCGGATTCAACTGCCGAGCCGTCTGAGGTTGCCGCCGATCTTCTTGCACAAGCAGAGCATGACCCAAACGCCGCCGCTGTGTTGGTTACAACCGAGAAGAATTTGGCACAGAAAGTTCAAAAGAAAATTGAAAAGCTTCTTGAAGATTTGTCCCGGCGAGAAATTGCTGTTGAGTCTATGCGTCGCAACGGCGCGGCTTTTGTAGTTGACAAAATGCCTGACGCAATTGCGCTGGTGAACGAGATAGCTCCCGAGCATCTTGAAATTGTTGCCGTAAACGATTGGGAAGTTCTAAGCCAAATCAGAAATGCAGGCGCAGTTTTCATGGGAAGGTATTCTCCGGAACCGGTTGGCGATTATTTCGCCGGACCAAGCCACGTCCTTCCAACAGGCGGGACCGCGAGATTTTCTTCGGTGCTCAACGTTGACGATTTCGTAAAACGCTCGAGCTTGATTCAGTATTCACAAAAAGCATTCGAAAGAGATTCAAAGAAAATTCAAATCTTTGCCGAGAACGAAGGCTTAATTGCTCACGCACTTTCCATTAGAGTAAGAGATAAAGGTGGACGTAAAAAGTAATTTTAGAAAGAGTGTGCTCGACCTCTCGCCTTATGCGGTTTCAGGTCACCCAGCCAAAATAAAATTGAATCAAAACGAAAGTCCGTTTGATATTCCAGCCGAACTCAAGAAAGAAATTATTGAAGAATTTTCTCGGATAAGCTGGAACAGATATCCGGAAGTGTTCTCGACCGCGCTGCCGAAGCGCCTCTCCGAAATATTTGATTTACCTCAGGAGTCGTTCATAGGTGCTAACGGTTCGAACGAACTTATCTACACTGCGGCGATCTCAATTGTGCAAGATGGAACAGATGTTCTGATACCGCAGCCGACGTTCTACTTGTTTGAAAAGATTTCGAGAATACTCGGCGGCAATGTAATAAAGGTTTATGCTGATGCTGATCTGAATTTTGACGTCAGCAAAATACTGGAGATAGCCCGTACCATGGAACGAGGGCTTATCATAATTGGATCTCCAAATAATCCGACAGGGAAATCGGTTTCGAGGGAGTTCATCGTCGAATTGTTGAAATCCACAGGCGCGATTGTGCTTCTCGACGAGGCGTACATCGAATTTTCTGAAAAGCCGAGCGCAATTGACTTGGTGGAAACTCACAAGAATCTTGTGATCCTGAAGACTTTTTCTAAAGCTTTCAGTCTTGCCGGACTGAGAATCGGCTATCTTGTCGCGCATCCAGAAACGACTTTTGAAATATTGAAAGTTAAAATTCCGTTCACGGTCAACCCTCTTTCGGAATTCACTGCGTTGAAACTTCTCGAGCACCGCGATCTGTTCGAAGAACGGATAAAGTTTCTGAAACAGCAAAGATCCATGATGATGGATAAGTTGTCTAAATTGGATGGCGTAAAGATTATTGATTCGGATTCCAACTTTTTCTTGTTCTCGACTCCTTTGCCGGCAAGCAAAATGTTTGAGGAGTTGCTGGAAAGACAAAGTGTGCTAGTGCGAGACGTGTCATCTTATCCTATGCTGGGAAATTACCTGCGGGTAAACGCGGGTTCCAAAGAGGAGAGCGATTATTTTGTTGATTCAGTGCGGGAGTGTCTGAGAAGGAGTTGAGTCTGAGGATGCGTTGTACGCAGGCTTGATTTAACTTTAACGGTTGAGTTCTGAGTCTGTCATAAATTTTGTTGTGCATCTAAGCGCCATAAACTATATTTAGACATCATGGCGGTAGCAGTTATCTATTTTCTCGACGACGATGAAAACATCATCAAACTAGTCAAGTATGGTTTGCGGAACGAGCAATTCAGCATGAAGTTCTTCAACCATCCCGCAAGTCTCATCGAGGCGATCAAGAACGAATATCCCGATGTCGTTATCAGCGACGTAATGATGCCGGGAATGGACGGCATTGAAATGATCGACAAGCTCCGGGGGTTGTCGCGGTTCATGCCGATAATTTTGGTTACCGCAAAGGCCGCTGTGGATACCGCAGTTCGAGCAATGAAAGCCGGCGCCTTCGAGTACCTGACAAAGCCGATCAACTTTGACGAGCTCAAGCTGGCGATCGCGCGCGCTGTGGAAGTGGGCCGCTTGCGTACCGAGGTTGATGAAATAAAGTCCGGTTTCAAGTCACGCTATTCATTCGACAATCTCATCGGCGAGAGCGAACCGATAGTGGCTATGCGTGAGTTCATCAAGCGTGTCTCTTATGTAACTGAGGCTGTTATTCTTTTGCGCGGTGAGAGCGGAGTCGGCAAGAATCTTGTCGCGCGTGTTATTCACTACACGAGTCCAATTTCGGACAAGCGTTACATGGAAATTAACTGCGCATCGCTTCCGTCGAACTTGCTCGAAGCCGAGCTATTCGGATATGAAAAGGGTGCATTTACGGACGCGAAGACTTCAAAAAAGGGCTTGCTCGAAGTAGCAAGCAGCGGAACTGTGCTCCTCGACGAAATAACAAGCATGGACCTCGGTTTGCAGGCAAAGTTTTTGTCGTTCATCGAGAACAGAAGGATCAGAAGAGTCGGCGGACTTGAGGAAATCCCTGTCGACTTGAGAGTCGTCTCTGCAACAAATTCTGATCTGGAAAATGAAGTGAGTACGGGAAAATTCCGCAGCGATCTGTTCTACCGCATCAACGTGGTCTCATTGACCGTGCCGCCGTTGCGCGATCGCGACAAAGATGTAATTTTGATTGGACGGAAATTCATTGAGGACTTCAATTCAAAATTCAAAAAGCATGTGAAGGGTTTCACCAGCTCCGCGGAGCGGAAACTGCTGTCGCATGATTGGCCCGGCAATGTCCGCGAGTTGCGCAATGTTGTTGAGCGTGCGATGATATTTGCGGAGAAGGAACATATCGACGGAGATGAAATCACGCTTTCGAATATTGCGTCGCAAGTTCAGAATTATGACAACGGACTGCATCTGCCGAAGGGATTGTCGTTAGATCAGGTAGAAGGGGAATATCTGAAAAAAGTTTTGGAGTGGAACAACTTCAACCTTGAGGCAACGGCAAAGCAATTAGGAGTAACAAGAAAAACGCTTTGGGAAAAGCGAAAGAAGTTCGGCCTTCTAAACTAAGTTACGTACCGCTTTTAGAAATTTCTCTTTCTCGACCTGCCAATTCAATACTTTTGCCGCTTTCTCGCAGTTTACAGCAAGTTTGTGATAGGTTCCTTCATCTTTTGTCAACTCAAGCACAGCTTTGGCAATTTCCTCGATATTTGATGGATCAACAACGAACCCTATCTGGAATTGATTCACAATCTTTTCCATCTCCGGAAAGTTCGACACGATAACAGGAAGTCTTGCCGAAATGAATTGAAAAAACTTGTTCGGCAGAGCGAGATAGTGGCAGAGTCCTGTGTTTTCCATTAAGTAAATGCCGATGTGCGATTTGGAAAGTTCGTTCACTACTTCGGAGTTATTCACTCTTCCGACGAAATGAACTCTCTTCTCGAGTTCCAGCGAGAGAGCCTGCCGTTCCAATTCTTTGCGCAAAACACCATCGCCCACGAAACGCAGTTCATATTTCTCCGGCAAAACTGTCAATAAATTTATCAGATTGTGCAGACCACGCCCACGCTGCAACCCTCCTGAGAATGCCAGAAAGATTTTATCAAAAGACTTATCCTTCGGTATTGGCGGATTGCTCAGATCAGGCACGTTCATTACCACGCTTGTCGGCAAATGCCATCTCGCTTCAAGAATATCGGCGATAGATTGATTTACCGTTAGTACTGCATCGACATATCTTATGGAGCTTTTCTCTACGAGATTCCAAAAGAGGAAGCTGGTGCGCTTTGCTTTAAGACTGGGAAGCTCTTCGTAAAGTTCTTTCGAGTCGTAGATCAGCTTAACGGGTTTTGCGCCTTTAGAGTATCGGTGTTTGTTTATGATTGCAGGGGGCAGGGAAAACAAATCACCTGCAATTACGATCTTTGCAGGCGATCTATACATTTCCGGTATTACTTTCTGGTAGAACTCGAGAAAGAAGCTCTTTCCGCCCTTCGCGCTGACGGGCGCTCTGACCAACTCTTCTTTTTTCTCTGCCGTTCCGTCCGAGGAGATTCCTACAACCTTTGCTTTAAATCCGGCTTCGAGGAGAGCGCTTAGATACTTTGTGCTCCGCGTGTCGTATCGAGGATCTGAGCTGACGACGATGAGAACATCAAGTCCGAAGGATCCTTTGGACATCTTAGAGAATGAATGACAATGTAAACGTTTGGCTATTGCCGAAATCGAGTTTCATCGGGACGTAAGAGTAATCGAATCTTAAGAAATTGTAGTTCACGCCGGCTCCAAAAGAAAATCCTGTTATGTCGCTGCCCGAAGCGTAGCCCGCTCTGAGTTTGAGTATATTCTGATAGTTGAATTCCGCTCCAACGCTCGGTGTGATGCCGCCGGACTTGTACGTTGCAGCGCCGAGGAAACCGGTTACAGAGAAGTTATCGTCTAAAGTCTTAGTGTAGCTTCCTCCGACGCGCAGGAAGATTGGAAGAGCGATAGTCTGCGAGAGCATTGCCGTCGTTGATCCGAAATTTCCTGCGGAAAGTCCCAACTCAATATTCTGCGCAGGTGAATACTTTACTCCGCCATTGAAAGCAAATCCCTGCGATTCGTAGACGAAAAGTTTCTCATACAGATACGTTGCTGAAACGCCGATGTCCATTTTGTCGAATTTGCGCGCGACTCCAGCGGCAAACACGAAATCTTTGGCGGAAAATGTCGCTTGTGGGTCGCCGGGGACAGTCCTGACTTCAATATCCGGAACACTTGAAAGAAGCAGACTTGTGCCGAAAGAAATGCCCCCGCTCTCGAAACGCGTTCCAAATAAATCGATGGTCGTTCCTGCAATGTAAGTTCTGTGTGTCAGCATGAAGTCTAAGCCGATGCCATTCTCGCTTTCATCCGAAGCAAGTCCAGCTGGATTAATGAACACCGCTATTGGCTCTTTTGTGATTGCATCGGCGGAGTTAGCGAGCGAAAGATCGCGTGCGGAATAACCAAGTCTCAGAATCTGAAAACCTGCACTGCCAGCTTGGGAGAAAGCCGTCGAAGACGCAAGTATCAGAAAAGCGAAAATCGAATTTAGATATTTCATGGAAGTCAAAACCCAAAAATTAATGTCAAAGTTTGTATGCCGTAAGGGGTGAACGGTTCGAAGACATAAGCATAGTTGATTTCGGGCGTGAAGTCGAGGAAGGCAAGTTTTGCTCCGAAACCGAACGATGGAGTAACTTTGGTCCCGACATATTGCTCATTTCCGGCGGAGAGTCCTGCCCGGAGCGCAAGGACGTCGAGCGGAGTGAACTCGATGCCAGCCCTGAGCGCGCTGAGAGGCGCCGGTGCAATATCGTACTGAGCTGAAACAGACAGATCGTACTGCGGCAAATTATAAGCGGCGCCAATTCGGAAAACATGCGGGAATGGAGTTGAGAAATTCGACCCGTCGGTTCCATATAGCTTTGAAGAATCCCAATGGTAGCTTTCACCAATGTCAGTTGCTGCAACACCAATAGAAAAAGAATTTGAGAGTTGATAGACCCCGCCAAAATCAAAACCGATGGAAGTGGAAGTCAGGCTTGAATAAAGTTTGTAGTAGTACATTTTTAGACTCACGCCAAGAGATAGCTTTTCCATGAACCTGTTTGAGAAACTGAAGTAGAACAAGTTTTCGCTTGTCGAGAGATTTGTCGTGTGCACGCCGTCGTTGTCTCTGCCGTCGATGTTGGAGACTGTGGCGTTTATTATTCCCAAAGATATACCGGCAGTTGGTTTAACGCCTTGGGTGTATGTCAAAACGTTCAACTGCCTGTCCAATGATAAAAGGGCGACAGATGCGGAAACACTCCCGCCGTCCTGGAACGACGCAAGTGCAGGATTATAAAAACTGTAGACATTGCCTGTTGTC
This sequence comes from Bacteroidota bacterium, assembly GCA_023381615.1. GTDB lineage: Bacteria > Bacteroidota > Ignavibacteria > Kryptoniales > JAKASW01 > JAKASW01. Next base: position 66,101 of record JAMCQL010000065.1, on the reverse strand, counting down.
ACCGCCGACAACGAATTTCCGAGTGACATTCCTTTTGCATTCAGTCCGATCCGTGCAAAGCTGCCGGGATAACTCTGAGCAAAAGAGACAGAGCAGAGCATCAGCAATAAAGAGAAAGTTTTCATCTCACCACCAGTATTTTTCCCCAGATCGGGCCTTGGTTATTTATGACTACACTGTAGAAATAGACTCCGTTGTCGACCGTCTTTCCGGTTGAGTCCATGCCGTTCCAAACTTCATCCTGTTCGCCTGCGCTGCGCGCCGCGTTCTGCGTCAAAGTGTAAATGATGTGCATTGCAAAGTCGTAGATCCTGACCGTTACCGTGCTGTTCGGAGTCTTGACATTATAATGTATTCTACCAACATCGAGCTGCGGGGAAAATGGATTCGGATAAAAGTACGTCGAATTTGTGGCGGCAACGCTGGCGAATGCTCTGAAAACATGCCACTGACTCAAATCAAATCCTGTCCCGTTATCGATTCCCATAGCGAGGCCATCGCCTGATCCGACCCATATCGAATCTCCGTTCGTTGCAACCGCATAAAAAGCTTGGGATAAAATCGACTGTCTTGTTGTTGGGTCAAAGATGTTGGTAATCACTTGGGCAGAGCGTCCCAGGTCTGAAGTTCTGAAAAGCCCGTCATCAGACGCACCATACACGATGTTTCCCTGAAATGCGACACTGTGAAAGAAGTGCCCTGCAAGGATGTAATGCCAGCTTGCACCGCCGTCAGTCGTGTAACTCAAAGCCGGCATTTCGGTTGGATCGTTTGCATTCACTGTCGCCGCCCAGATGTTGTGTTCAGTGCCATAGTCTTGAGCAGTTATCGAGACGACGAAATTTCCCGATATTGGACTTGACTGATTTTGGTGAGTGAACTTATACCAGGAATAGCCATTGTCGGTGGTCTTGTTTATTCCGTCCGCTGTGCCGACGTACAATGCACTGTCGCCATCCGAATAGACGGAGAAGACTCTGTGATTCAGATTGCTTTCCGAGGTGAGGGCGCCGGCGACAGGAGACAATTGGAAAGTATAGCTGCTGTCTTCGGTTATGTAGTTGAGATAGTCAGGTGGCAGAACAACTCTTTGCCATGTTTTGCCGAGATCGGCGCTTCTTCTCAATCCGCCTGCAAAATTGGCGGCGTAGAGATAACCTTTATAAAAAGCAAGCGAGTACGAAATGTTGTTAACGTCTGTCGTAACGGGAAGTGCAGTCAGGACGTTATTTCCGAAAGTGACAGTTGAATCAGCGAGTGAGTCAAGGCTTTGCGGCTCCTGAGTCCACGTTGTTCCGTCATCAGTTGAAGCATAGAGCCCTTTGCCCACAGGGTAGGTTGTTCCACTTTGCTGCATTGTGGTCGAAACTGCCGCAACTATTGTATCTCCTTTGACGGCGATTGCATTTACACTTACACCTGTTGGGCCATTGGTCCCGATGTTCGTTTGAAGAGCGAGTCCGCCGCCGTTGGTCATGTTCAATCCCTTGTCAGTTCCGATATAGACTTCTCCGTTCACTATCAATATTTGACTGATTGAATTACTTGAAGGCTGTGAGGGCAGTCCATCCAGTTTGTAAGTCTGTTTGAGAAATTGCGCATTGGCGCTGGTGACGAGAAAGGCAATTGCAAGAGCGAGAGTTGATTTCATTTATATACCTTAATATTGCGTGAGATCGGTGTGCTTGAGAGGCCGCTGCGGTCAACTGCATAGAATGTGAACCCATAGGTTCCAATCGCTGTGCCTGGCGGAAGTTGGATTGCCAGAGTGTAGGTACCGTTATTTGCGACCGCGTCGTCATCACCGGGGGCGCCGCTTGCACCACCATCATCATACATCATGAAGGGATTTCCGGAAGATGGGGTCCCATCAGGCTTGGTCGTGTTAAAATATACTTTTGCAATATTGCTCAGGCCCGCCGCATCGTGGACGAACGCATAAAGATTAAAGACAACATTGGATGTTGGATCTATCTGTACGGAGTCAGGCACCGATACGCTGTCTATAACGGGTGCCTGGTTCTTTGAATTGAAAAGCCGCACCAACTTTATCGCGAAGTCTCCCGGTGAAGCCTGTTTGTTGTATGCAGTAAAGGTATAGGTAATATCGCCGACGTAAACATTTGAAAAGGCTGTCGTAATCGTTCCTGATACTAAGCGCCCCGCGGCAGTAGAATACGAAACATCATTCAAGGTCATGCCGGAATCGTTTTCTACTTTCACATCAAGATATGCAAAATTCTGTGTTGAGCTTAAGACCACTTGAAAGCTGTCGCTAATCGTTGGTTTTGTTGAAGTATTGCTGATATACCGGGCAATGTCGATGCTGTCTTTGTCAAAGTATGTCAGTTGCACGTTGATTGGCTGCGAGCTGTCGATTATGACATTATCAGCCTTTTGACATGCAGCGATCAGTAAACTGAGTGATAGTACGAAAAGTGTTTTCTTCAAAATTACCTCAGTGAGATTGTAAAAGGAGTTGGCGAAAACGAAACGATGAAAATAAGAATTGTTAACCAGCCGACTATTTTTCTTTTAGTATCGAGCGGACTCGAATCTAACGCCGGCGGGTGGTCGAGCTTTATGACGAAGAATAAGATCAAGCACCAGAACAGCCATCCGGTCCAGCCAAGGTTCGCGTCGACTCCGGCAAGCGGAAGAAGTCCCAGCAGACCGACGATAAGTATTATAAAGAAAAACACTCTCGCGATTTTTCTGTGGGCTTTGCCAAACATTGCGTAGATCATGTGTCCGCCGTCAAGCTGTCCGATCGGGAGCAGATTCATCGCGGTAACGAATAGTCCGAACCATCCGACACATAGAAAAGGGTAGTGATAAATCTCAGTCATCGGGGGAACGAATTCTTTATGCGGATTGGTGAAAAGGACTTCCAATAATTTAAAGAGTATGGTGTTGCCGAAAGCAAGAGGAATGCCTTCGGAATCGGGAACCGTATTCGTCGCGAAATTATAATTTGGATGAATATGAACCAGAAACTCTCTTGACGGCAAGTGCGTGAAACCAAAAATCAAAATTGCTACGCTCACGATGAAGCCCGCTATTGGTCCTGAAACTCCGATATCGAATATCGCCTTGCGCGAAGGAATTACTGTTTTCGTGCGTATGACGGCGCCGAGTGTCCCGAAGTTTAACATGCCGGGAAAAATGGGGAACGGTATGAAGTAAGGCAGAGTCGCCCTGACACGATGCTTGAGGGAATAAAAGAAATGTCCGAACTCGTGCGTGCCGAGAACAAGGAGGAGAGAAAAGCTGTAAGCCAATCCAAATTTAAAATTCAAAAGATTGAACGGATCTCTTCCGATCCATTCTACTCCCGCGAGCGTGGTTGTAAATAAAGTGATGAGGAACAGCGTCAGGTGCAGGGGTATCCTCAGCTCACGCCATGAAATTGAAAAATCTTCTATGTACTCGAATCGTTCAAACGATTCAGACATTTAGTATTTTCGCCCTTTCCAGGTTATTCCCTTTCCGAAATAGACAGTAAACGGAAGAATTGCGACATAAACTAAGTAATAAATCTCAAAATAAAGTATGAATTTCAAGTGAGCAATTTTTCCATAGTGCATGAGGGTCGGAAAAACAAAAAAAGCGTCCAGCAGCAGCTTCAGCAGAAAAAGTTTCGCGAAGAGACCTACCGAAGAGAAAACAGATAATAAAATCAGCCAATGGAAGAAAAAACCGGGCACAAGTGTCAGGAATCCGAAGAGTCCCGTGTCTTTGCCTCCAGTAGCCCATCGTTTTCTCTGTGAAAACACTTCCCGTAGAGTCTCCACCGGAAGAGTTTGGACAAGTGTAAGCTTGTCCATCGGGAAACGGTATTTCCATTTGCGAGACTCGGCGACAGCTTTGAAGAGCGCGTAATCCTCCGTTACGCTAAACTTGATTTTTCTGTAACCCCCGACTTCTTTGTAGGCACTTTTTCTGAAAACGAGATTGTTTCCGAGACAGGCGATGGGTTTTCCGAGAGTTGCGGCGCCTGCGCCGACGCTGAGCAGAAAATCCCAATCGAGCGCCTGAACGCTGTAGACCGGCTTGCCGGTATCTGAAATTAGAGTAACGCCGCCTACGATGCCGGTCGCATCGTCGAAATACTTTAATGTCTCTGTGATCCAGGTGGAAGGAACAGTGCAATCTGCATCTGTCAAGAAGACGAACTCGCCGTTCGCTTTGTCTATTCCCTGAGAAAGCGCATTGGCTTTGCCGCGCATCAAATTGTTTTCAACAGCGTCAACTCGTTTCACGAAATTAAATTTGCGTGCAACATCGTCGATGATGGTCGGAGTTGAATCGGAAGAGAGGTCGTTGATTACAATTATCTCAAGAAGGTCTTTTGGATAATCGAGCTTCACAAGCGAGTCAAGGCATGAAGGCAGATTTTTCTCTTCATCTTTCGCGGCGACAACGACCGACACTTTTGGGAGCGGGGTGAGTTTATTCGCTCGCTTACTTTGTCTGCGGGAACGATAAGCAGCGTAGGAATATAAAGCGAGTTCAGCGAGATATAGAATGGCGAAGACTTTGAGTAAACTGAGGAATATCATTTCGATTTAAGATCCTGCAATATTTGGAGTTTCGCTGTCTGTGCGGCTTGCAAGGTTGGATCGACTTGAAGCGCCCTATCGAGCCACGATAAAGTAAGATTAAGATATTTATGATTGTATTCGTACGCCGCCCTCGCAAGGGACATTCTTGTATAGAAACCTAAGATTTGCTTTGAATAGTCACTGTGTATTTTCTCCGCTGCCCGGAAGCCGTCCAATCCAGCCGCGTTATATGGAACATAGTCCGTATCTGTTTTGACTTCGAACAGTAAGCCGTAAGGGACTTTGTTCAGGCCATAGAGATATTGATCCTCGATCTCAGGTCCAACAAAGACCTCTCTTTCATTCTGCAGCGAGCCTAAAATTATCTCGCGAATAAAATTGGAGTAACTATGCTCGATAGAATTGGGATCGTATGGCAGATCGTTTTCAAAAAGCCGCAGGTTATCCTGATAAGCCTTATAAACAGGATCATCTTTCGGAAAAAGAAAAGCGTAACGATTGTGCACTTCTGCTGCGTACCACGATCGTCTCAGCAATTCTTTATCAACGACAATTATGTCCTTGCGGAGTTTGTCTACGTTTTGATAATACAGAGATGCCGAAACAAAAGTGTCCCACTGGTATGAGATCACGACAGAATTTTGCGGGAGACTCGTCAAGATATCTCGTGTGTACATTTCCACCGAATAATCTTTGCTTTCGTCGACTTCGCTGAAGTTTGCAATCACTGAGAACGCAGGGAACAAAACCAGCAGAGCGGCGACCGCAACATTCCCGTGGAAAAACTTAAGCAAAATGTTAACCGCAAATCGAAATCCGATTACCGCGAAAAGTGTCAGCGCAATATAAGCAAGCAGGAAATAACTGGCGATGTCATGGATGTTGTAATTTGCCGCGTAGATCAGGTCGCCGATAAGAAGAAGGATCGTCCACCAGAAATATTTTCTATATGAGAAAATTGAAATGACAATTCCTATAATTGCCACAACAAGAGTAATCCTAAATTCCGGATAAAGACTTGAAAAGAAAACTCCCAATTGGTGTTGAAACACATCCCACGAGCTGAACATCCACGTCCTGAATTGTCTGCCGGTAACGTGCCAGAAAAATCTTTGGAGAGTATCCGGATTTCCCCAATCGAGAATCGGATTCTGCGAAGCGCGCAGAGGAAGATAAATGTACAGCAGGGAAGCTAAAGCTCCACCGAATATTACGAAATAGAGAATTCGCCATTCGAATTTTCTCTGTCTGTAGCTCGAGAACAACAGAAATAGAAGCGCAGGAACGGTCAGAACCGTTGTCATGTGGTTGGTGAAGCCTAACCCCAAGAACAAGCCTGCAAAAAACCCGCGTGATTTCGTCTGGCGCGCATAAAATCCGAGCCACACCGTCAGAATAGATGCAAAAAGTAAAAGCTGGAGCGGATAGACTTCCACCGACGTGCTCTGGTCCCAGAACGTCCTCGAAAAGATGAGCACAAGTGCACCAATCGTCGAAGCTAAACGAAAAGGAGAGACGTCATCCGTGGGGCTCTTAAAATTCTTCGATTGTTCTTGATTCGAACTCATCGACTTTTTGTTTAGAGTAGGCTCACCTAGCGCAAGCAACAACTGCGCCCGCTGGAACACAAAATAGAAAATTCCGCCGGCAAGCGCTGTGCATGCCGCGGCGAACAAGTTTGCCCGCATTGCAACTTCACGAAAGATTGGAATGTGGACAAATGCATATCCGAGAAGCGTAAAAAGTGGGTAGCCTGTTGGGTGAGCGATGCCGAGTGTCCAGAGGACGGTTGTTAGCTCTCCGCCGTCGATGGGTGGAATGCTTCTCGACATCGTGAGCAAATAAACGAAGAAAGAGAACGCCGCCAGCGAACCGGCAATAAGAAAATCGGTTCTCTCAAATTTTAGTCTGCCCGAATCGATTAGCTTCGAGGATACTTTTTGTTTAGGAGTCCCTTTTGTCGGGAAAGTCCTTTGCGTGCTTTCCAAATACTTTTCCCTCAGCCTGCTGCCGCAATGAGATCTGCGGTTACTTTCTTGAACAGGGAACTCATTCGTCTCATCCGTGATTTGAGACTGTCCATGAACTCATCCGGGTTTTTGAAATCGAGATGCGCCGCAAGTGAAGTAAGTTCACGCTCATCATGCGGAATCTTGTGGTTCGTCTTCGACAATGAGACGTAATTTGAAAACTCTATCATTCTGTAAAACTCGTAGCTTTCTTTCACTTCGTCGGCAATTTCTTCAGATATCGCATCAATATCCTTCAGCTTTTCTATCATATTGACTATCGCAGTCGGAAAAGATTCCATCAACGCTTCAGCACTATTAAGCGCGAGCGTCTGGACCAGAAACTCAACTGCAAACATGCCGCCGTCTCCAAACTTTACGTCAATCTCATCGAAGTAACTCTTGCTCTGAATGACTTTATTGTAGAGCGAGGCAATTTCTTTCAGAGATGACTGAGTCAGCTTGAAGCTCCCGACGGTTCTCGTGATCATTGAAAAGATATTTTCTGAAGTAGAAAGATTTCTGAACCTCGTCATTGACATTACTTCCCAAACGGACAAACGCTTCTCCAAATACTGCGCGTATTCGGATTCGGTCATCAGAAGCGGCGCACTTTTTCCTTCCGGACGTAGTTTCAAGTCGACCGAAAACACCGGATTGCCATTTTCGTCGAGGAGCGATTCCTGAATTTTTGGAATTTTCTTTTCGAACGATGGCTTGTTTCGTGCAAGTTTGTCCGGAAGAATGAAAATGGCATCGAGATCCGACATGAAGGACATTTCTCTCGATCCAAATTTCCCGCCTGCAATAACTGCAGGCCGGCTCTTGGGAAAAATCTTTTCGATTGCATGCACGAAAAATCTTTCGGCTACGTTAGTCCACTTGCTGTGCATTTCGGAAAGTGAAATTTCGCCAAGCAAATACAACATGCCCAACTTGATCTCGTTGAATTCCTTCAGGAGCGGCACGGGTAAGAAATCTGTGAAGAAGATTTCTGTATCAAGAAGCCTCTCCGGGGAAATGATCAGGTCGAGAAGCAAGGGCTCGACCGTCAAATAATCGACAAACCGCGTTCCCTTCGAGCAAAGTGTCAGGATCAACTTTCTGAAATGCTCGTCGGCGAGAGATTTATAAAAGACCTCCAAGCTTTTTACCGACGGCGCCAACCGCGAGAGATTCTTCAGCGTCATGTCCTGATCCACTGTCAGCTTTATGTCTTCGAAAAGCTGCGGCGCGATTTCCCGAAACGCCTTGGTTACTCCAGCGGGGAACTCAACGTCTCCCGCCCGCGTGATGCCGCGCGAAAGAAATTGAGCATTTTTGTAACTCTCTTCCGTGTTCACGAGACCATAGTTTTCCATAACGCGGCGAGTTCTCCGGTCATTGATCGAGCCTTCCAGAAATTGTTCGATCTCTGTTCTCTCAATGGACTGCTCGATATGAAAGACGTTGTTGAATAAATTTGCGACAGCGTCGAAGTACCCGAACAGTTCATTCCTAAACTTTCGTTCGTTCTTGTAACCGCACCGTTTCGACAAATTTCTGAATTCCGCCGCGTCTGATGGCAAAGTGTGCGTCTGAAGGTTTTTGAAAAGCTGAAGCCTGTGTTCCACCAGCCTGAAAAATTTGTAAGCGTTGGAAAGCAGGGAAGCCTCTTGCTTGTTTATGATCTTGCTTTTCTCGAGGAGCGTGATCGCGTTTAGTGTGCTGCCGGTTTGAATATTCGGACGCGAGCCGCCATTGAGTAATTGCAGCGCCTGCACGATAAACTCAATGTCGCGAATTCCGCCGCGGCGAAGTTTAATGTTCAGTTCACTCTGATTGGCGGTCTCGATTCGGATCTTCATCCGCGGGATTTCGTCGAGAGGATTTTCCAGCCAAGTTCGCGGGTAAATAAACGGCCTAAGATGATTCAAGAATGTCTGGCTGACTGTTTCGTCTCCCGCAGCATGCCGCGCTTTGATCAGCATCTGTCTTTCCCAGAGTTCGCCGCGAGATTCATAATAAGCAATTGCGCTCTCGAGACTTTGCGCCACTGCACCGGCGGCGCCGTCAGGGCGAAGCCGCAAATCAATCCTGTAGAGATGTCCCTCGACAGATTCCGACGTTAGATGTTTTATCAACCGGCTCACGAAATAGTTCGCCTGTTCCGAAGCATCGTGGTCGCTTTTGTCCTGTGCCACGGAATAAAGAAAAAGTAAATCGATGTCGGAACTGTAATTGAGTTCGCTGCCGCCAAATTTTCCGAGCGCAATACAACTTATCTGTGGCGGAGAAATCCCACGTTTTTCTTTGAACTCATCAGCAGTTATTTCGAAAGAGACTCTCAGAATCGATTCAGCCAATTGTGAAATTTGCAGCGTGGTGTCTATGATATTATCCCGGCCGCAAATGTCGCGCCCGCCGATTCTAAGTATTTCGCGTTTGTAAATTCTTCTGATGTAATCGCTTTTATGAGAGACATCTTTGTATATCTCAGCTTGCCTCGAAAGTTCAGAAAGCAGGAAGTCGGGATTGAGCTGGGATTCTATTCCTAACGGAGAAAACAGGTAACGAAAATACGAAGGGTGCTGCACGAAAATATCTGCGAGGTACTGGCTCGTTGAAACGATATTCATGAAATCGCCAAGAAGTTTTTCGTTCTTCGAGAAGTCCGATAAAATGGAGGCCGAATTGGGTGTTGCGGCAAGAAATCGTTCGAGATTATTCAGCGCCATGAATTGATCCGGCAGCGCTGCGCTCCGCTGCTCGATTTTTCCAATATACTCCGTCGGGTTGACGTCCGCGCCGGAATTGACAACTAATTCAAAGACTTTCTGGAGAAGCTTGGAGATGTTTTCTTTAGCGGCTGCGTTCACGCTGCTTTCCGAATGGATCCCTTTGGGACAAGTATTCGATGGTGAGATAAGCAAGGAAAGCTGAACCGTGCATCATCGCGGTTTCGTCGATCTTAAACTTCGAGTTATGAATTGACGCGGCTGCGCCACTCTTCTTGTTGCCGGCTCCTATCCACCAAAATGTCCCCGGTATTTTTTGCAGGAAGTAAGCAAAATCTTCTGCGCCCATTACCGGCGGCACCGGCAAAACAGAACTTCTACCGAAAAGCGATTCGGCGGAGCTTCGGGCTTGTTCGGTTTCCTTCTCCGAATTCACGAGAACAGGATAGCCGTGGCTGATTTCCACTTTGCATTTTCCTCCGAAGCTTTTTGCGCAATCTTCAGCCGTTCGTTTTATGAGTCCGAGTGCCTTCTTCCGCCACACTTCGTTCATCGTTCTCAAAGTTCCGGAGAGTTTTACGGAGTCCGGGATAACGTTCGGGGCAGTTCCGCCGTGGATCGAGCCAATTGTAAGAACCGATGGCTCGAGCGGATCTCTCATGCGGCTTATGACGCTTTGCAGTGAAGTGATAATCTGCGCGGCAATTAAAACGGGATCAATGGTTTCATGAGGCTTTGCGCCGTGCCCGCCTTTTCCGATGACAGTAAAATAAATCTCGTCTGCCGACGCCAACAGTGGACCTGCTCTGAATCCGAACTTGCCGGCAGGAATATCAGCGGTAATGTGCTGTCCGAAAATAACATCCACATCCGGATCGGAGAGAGCGCCGTCTTTTATCATTGATGGTGCGCCGCCCGGATTTTTTTCCTCGCTCGGTTGGAAAATGAATTTCACGGTGCCGCGGATTTCATTCTTGAGTTGAGACAAAATCTTTGCCGCTCCGATGAGCATAGCCATGTGAGCATCGTGTCCGCAGGCGTGCATCTTGCCGGTGTTTTTACTTGTGAAGGGAACGCCGCTTTCTTCAATGATTGGCAAAGCGTCCATGTCGGCGCGCAGCGCGACTACTCCCGCATTTCCGTTGCCTTTAAGAATTCCGACAAGCCCGGTTTTTCCGACTCCCTTTTTCACGCGGATGTCGAGTTTACTAAGCTCTTGTGCAATAAGTTTTCCCGTATTGATTTCCTGAAAAGCCAGCTCGGGATACTGATGGAGTTGGCGTCTTAGTTTTACAATTTCCGGGAAGACTTTTCTTGAAAGCGAAAGGCACGCCTTCAGCAAAGCCTCTGGCGACCGAAGGATTCTATCTGTCATTAGTTAAAAATATTCCGTTAATGACTCAAATTCAATTGACGTGCGAATATTCGAGCATTTGGGTCATAGCACCCGAATCTTAAATCGCTCCGACCGACTTGACCTCCATTCTATTCAAACTTAAATTGTGTCAGGATGACGTTACCAAACCAACTTACAATTCTCAGAATTTTACTGACCCCAGTATTCGTTTTGTTGTTCATTGGTGAGCGTTTGGTCTTGAAACAGGTCTCTGTTCTTGTTTTCGCTGTCGCGGCTCTGACAGATTGGTATGACGGCTGGGTCGCGCGTAAAACCGGGAATGTCACTAAATGGGGAGTCTTCCTCGATCCGCTTGCGGACAAGATTTTGACTTCGGCGGCATTCATAGCCTTTGCATGGTTAGGCATGGTTGAATGGTGGATGGTCTGGGTGATCGTCGCCCGCGACATTTCTATTACTTTGCTCCGTTCGTTTTCTGAGCTGCGCGGGTGTACACTTCATACAAATTACAGCGCGAAAGTGAAGACATTTGCGCAGATGGTATTTATTTACGGGGTATTGCTCGCGGTTGTTTTTAAAAATTCCGTCGCAGAGTTTTCACCGATTATCAACGTGATTCTCAATAAGAATGTGCTTTATTACTCCATGTTTGTGGTTACTATCCTCACGCTTGGAACGGGATTGCAGTACCTGATTGAGAATTTCAAAATAGTTCATTCTTTCTTTCGGTCTGTTAGTGGAAGAACAGAATCTGAGTGACATTAAGGCTACTTTTCTCGATAAGTTAGTTTCAACCGGATTAGGAAGCGGTCTCTCGCCGGTTGCTCCCGGCACTGCGGGCACGGTCGTCGGTTTACTCATCTATTTCATTCATGGATTCGAAAAATTTTATGTGATTGTTCCGGCGATTCTCGTATTCTTCGTCTGGGGAACTTACGCGGCGGGCAGAATGGAAAAAGTATATGGGCACGACCCATCGCGGGTTGTAATAGATGAAATAGTTGCAATGTGGATTTCATTGGTTTTCTTGCCAAAGCAACTTATCCTCGCGGCGATTGGATTTTTTATTTTCAGAATGCTCGACATTTTCAAGCCGTACCCCGCAAGTTATTTCGATAAGAAGAACGGCGGCATTTATATAATGCTCGACGACGTCGTCTGCGGAGTCTACACAAACGTAATCCTTCAACTTTATTTGCACTTCAAGTGAAAATGAAAACTGCGGCAGTAATAACGATTGGCGACGAAATCCTGATCGGTCAGGTAACAAATACGAACGCGGCTTTTATTGGGCAGAAACTGTCGGAAATCGGAATGGAAATTACGCGCATGGTTGTGGTGGGTGATGAATACGACGAGATCATGAGCGCGTTCAAAGAGTATTACGAAAACTTCGATGCGGTATTGGTTACCGGCGGTCTTGGCCCAACTCATGACGACATCACGAAGAAAGTTGTTGCCGATTTTTTTAACGTGAAATTGGTGATGAATAATTCAGTGTTGGAGAATGTTCGAGATAGGCTTTCGAAGCGGAACATTCCTGTGATAAAAGTGAATGAAGAACAGGCGCTTGTTCCCGAAGGCTGCGAAGCGCTGATGAACCATTGGGGCACGGCGCCCGGAATGCTTTTCGAGAAGGGGAATAAATTCTTTGCCGTAATGCCCGGTGTCCCTTACGAGATGCAGAATATCCTGACCGAATATGTCGTTCCGCGATTGAAGGCGAAGGCGGCCGGACAGGTTATTAAACACAGGGTGCTGAAGACAACCGGGATTGCCGAATCGGCTTTGTTTCAACTTCTTGGCGATGTGGACGAAATACTTGGCGGACGCGCGAAGTTAGCATTTCTTCCGAGCCAGTTTGGTGTACGGCTGCGCATCACGGTGAAAGCAGCCACAACGGAGGAAGCGGATTCGATCGTCGCCGAGGTAGAAAGAAAGATTCGAAGCAAAGCGGAGAAATACATTTACTCGTCCACAGGATCCTTCGGAGAAGGAGAAGTCGACTTGGAAGAAGCTGTCGGCAAACTCTTGAGAGAACGGAAACTTACAATCTCAGCTGCGGAGAGCTGTACCGGCGGATACATTTCCCATCGGATCACAAACATCTCCGGAAGTTCTGCTTACTTCGAGCGCGGAGTTGTCAGCTACAGCAACAAAGCTAAGATGGAAATATTGCACGTACCGGAGGAGCTTCTTGTAAAATTTGGCGCAGTCAGCGAAGAAGTCGCGCTTGCGATGGCGGAAGGAATCAGAAAAATTTCCGGAACGGATATCAGCGTATCCGTTACAGGAATCGCGGGACCAACAGGGGGAACTCCGGATAAGCCCGTCGGTTTGGTTTACATCGGTGTTGCCGATTCAGCCGGTACAGTCGTGAAGAAGCACATCTTTCCGGATGAACGCATTCGATTCAAAGACCGCGCGTCTCAGGCGGCGCTCGAACTTGTGAGGAAACGAATCTTAGGTTTGGAGTGAATGAGAATATTCTTTGGTGCAACCTTACCTGAAGCCACAAAAGCAGGGATCACAAAGCTCCAAAAAGAGCTTCGCTCTTCAATCACGGAAGCGAGAATCGAAGGCAAAGACAAACTCCACATCACTCTCCAATTTATCGGCGACTTCGAATCCAAGAATGTCGAAAGGCTTTATTCATCCGTCGTTGGCGAATTAGAGAAGTCATCTTTCAAATCTTCTCAGGTCGAAATTGTTGGAATGAATTATTTCCCAAGCGAGAAGGTGAGAAGAGGAATTTGGCTGGACTGCGAGGATGATGGAACGCTCGCTTCAATTGCCGACTCCATCAAGTCGGTCACCAAGGAATTTGGAATTATTCCCGAATCGCGGGCTTTTAAGTCCCATATCACGATTGCGCGGCTCAAAGGGGGCGAAAGGCAAAGAGGCGGGGGAAATTACTTCTCCCCAGGATCCTTCGGAGACTTGCAGAAATTCGCAGGTCAAGGTAAATTGTTTCTGGAGCCATTTTTCCCAAAGAGTGTTGCACTATTCGAAAGCACATTGAATCCCGACAGGTCGGGATCTGAATACAAAATCTTATTTGAATATCCACTACAACAGTCCGAATCCGCCTAAGGCGGACGTCGGGAAAGGAGTTTTGAAAATGGGTGAGGAAAAAGAGGCGAAGCTGAAAGCATTGGACATTGCGCTCAACCAGATCGAGAAAGATTACGGCAAGGGCGCGGTCATGAAAATGGGGGAAGGCCCGATTGCAAAAATCGATTTCATTTCGACCGGCTCGATATCTCTCGATTGGGCTTTGGGAATCGGCGGTATTCCACGCGGAAGGATCACTGAAATTTTCGGCCCGGAATCTTCCGGCAAGACGACATTATGCTTGAGCGTCATTGCGGAGGCGCAGAGACTTGGCGGGATTGCCGCGTTCATTGATGCTGAGCACGCGCTTGATTTGAATTACGCAAAGCGGATCGGCGTCGACACGAATAACCTGCTTTTGTCTCAACCGGAATTTGGCGAGCAGGCGCTTGATATCGTTGAGACGCTTGTCCGTAGCGGCGCAATCGATGTTGTCGTGATTGACTCGGTCGCTGCTCTGACGCCGCGCTCGGAGATCGAAGGAGAAATGGGAGATGCGCAGATGGGCGCTCAGGCTCGTTTGATGTCGCAGGCGCTGAGGAAACTTACTGCGGCAATCAACAAGAGCAATACTTCTGTAATTTTCACGAATCAACTGCGCAGCAAAATCGGAATTGTCTACGGAAATCCGGAGACGACAACCGGTGGAAACGCGCTGAAGTTTTATGCCGCATTGCGTTTGGATATTCGAAAGCGCGATCATATCAAGGATGGAGCAGATATAGTTGGGAACAGAGTCCGGGTGAAAGTTGTAAAAAACAAAGTGGCGCCGCCGTTCAAAGAAGTTGAGTTCGATATCCAATATAATGAAGGAATTTCCAGAGTTGGTGACATGTTAGATGTCGGCGTCGAGCATAATGTGGTTCAAAAAAGCGGGACGTGGTTTTCCTATAAGAACGAACGGCTTGGTCAGGGAAGAGACGCGGCTAAAAAATATTTTCAGGAAAATCCGGATGCTTTCAAAGAACTCGAAACTGAAGTCCGCACGAAGCTTGGTCTAAGTTTAGGAAAGGGTAATAACAACGGGAACTCCGCGCCAACCGAGAAAGCGGAGAAGGCGTCCGAAGGATCACGTGGAAAGGAAACAAAGAAACAAAAAGAATGAAATTGAGCTTCCTTGGAATACGCTGAAATATGCGTATCGTGTCAATTGAAAAAGCACATCGCGGCGGGAAGTTTAAGGTATGCTTCGAGGAGGAAGGCGAACTTCTTTTGAGTAAGGAAGTAATTGTTGACTTCGGTCTCCGGCGCAACGATGAAATATCAAGCGAAAGGATGCAGCAAATTCAAGATGCCCAATCGTATCAAGACACTTACATCGCAGCGATGCGGCTCCTGAACTATCAAATGAGAACTACAGCGGAACTTCGCCAGCGGCTGCACATGAAAGAATTTCCGCCGGGAGCTATCAATCGTGTTCTCGATAAGCTGACGAACCTTGGACTTGTCGACGATGTGCGTTTCGCGGAAGCATTCATTGCCAGTAAAGTTGCATCGAAACCGATAGGGAAGAGAGAGTTAGAAAGAAAATTGCGCGAGAAAGGCGTGTCAAAAGAAACCGCATCACAAGCGCTCTCCGACGTCAGCAATGACGAAACGCAGATTGAGTTCGCCTTGCAAGCCGCTGAAATCAAGATTCGTTCGCTGAAACGATATGAACTGAAGAAGAGACGTGAAAAACTTGTTGCATTTCTTGCGAGACGGGGATTCGATTGGGATGTGATCAGAAAAGTCGTTCGGAAAATGTTCGATGGAGATTATGATGCTGTCGATATTTAAAAAGAACAGTTTCAAAGTTTCTTTGCTGGTCGCCTTTCTCTTATTTGTTCTTTGGTTTTTGTCTCTGCTCGGAAGTGTTTTTATACTTCTCCTTATCGCAATACTACTTACTTTCCTGTTATCGCCCGTAGTGGATACATTCGAGATGAAGGGTGTAAAACGTGTTTACGGTATTTTAATTATCTATCTCTTGATAGCGTTAGTTATTTTCGGATTGGTTGGAACATTTTTACCGCCTTTGATTGCTCAAGTCGTAAGCATCGAAGAGGCTGTGAAAGCGCCCGGCTTCAGTGAACGGCTTCAAGCTATCCAGTCGGAACTGCAGACTAAATTCCCTTTCATTAACTTCGGAAACGTTTCCGGGAGAGTAAATGAAATTACCGTTCAATTAGCGAGCGAATGGTTGTCGATCCTGACGAGCGCCGGTTCCGTGCTTATGATACTTGTGATCGTTCCGTTTGTGACTTTTTTCTTTCTGAAAGACGGAGATTCAATAATGCGCGGTTTCATTGCGCTTGTTCCCAACAGGTATTTTGAAATGACGTTGAATGTCGTACATAAGATTAGAATCCAGCTCGGACGGTACATTCGTGCTTGGTTAACTGAAGCGGCTGTCGTCGGTGTCCTGTCTATATTAGGTTTGCTGTTTATGGGTGTGAAGTATGCCTTGGTGATTGGCGCAGTGGCTGGAGTCGCAAACCTTATCCCTTACCTTGGTCCAATTGTAGGAGCAGTGCCGGCAATAATAGTCTCATTTGTGCAAACAGGAAATTTCGGCATGCTTTTGCCGATAGTGATACTCTTTGCGGCGATAAGAATACTTGACGATACAGTTATAGTCCCGACAGTTTATTCGCGTGGAGCTTCAATGCATCCATTGACTATCGTCCTTTTGATTCTTGTTGCCGCCGACCTGGAGGGAGTTTTGGGCATGGTGCTGGCAATGCCGCTCTACACCGTGTTTAGAGTAATTGCGAAAGAAACTTACTGGGGGCTTGAATCCTACCGTATTACAAAGAAGGAATCGAAGAAGGGGACGTTACAGGCTGAGTGAATTGGTTCTCTTTGGAAATGAAAAAAATATTCAAAGTGAAGTTTTCTATTACGCAGCTTTCCGAACGCGTCCCTGTTTAATGCAGGAAGCGCAAGCCTTTATTCGTTTTACTTTGCCGTCTACAATTGCGCGAACGCTTTGCAGATTCGGATCCCATCTGCGATTAGTGATATTATGTGCGTGACTGATGTTATGTCCAAAAATGGGTTTCTTACCGCAGACATCACAAACTTTTGCCATTTACATCTCCAGAATTTTCACTAATTTAACAGCCAAGACGCAATTTTCCAAAGTTAAAATTCTCGTTGAGATTTATTTGGAATGGGCTTTCATTGGCGAACGTATTTCGTAAACACTTCTTGCGATTTAGAACACAGGCAGCAGTGAACTTCAAAGGGTCTGCGACAAATTTATTGATGATATTGCCGATGAGGTCGGGCTTTACACATTCTGAATGCAAATCATTATTCAGAACCAGAGCCAAGCAAAATATTGTCTCCAATTTTCCTTTCCGTAGGATCCTTCGGAGAACTTTTCACATATCGCTCCTATACGGAGCTATAATTTGACCTTAGTCTTTTCCCTATCCAAAGGATCCTTCGGACAAACATGTGGCTCCTGACGGAGCTTCTATCCACGTAGTGGCGACATATTTGTAGTAAGTTCATAAGATTCAATTGTAAGCTCCGTAGGAGCGACATGTAAAATCTCAGATAGGCAGCCTGCTTGTCAGCTTCTTCGGAAAACAGGCGTTATTTTTATGTCGCACACCCAACTTCAAATTTAACGTTGAAAATCGAGGAATGCGTTGATATATTCTGTCTACACAAATTGAGAACTTATAAAATCCTTGCGTTATCAAACTCAGAGAGCTGTGTCTTAATCCAATCGAAGAATTCATGTTACTAAATCTAAAAAACATACTCGTGACCGGTGGGGCTGGTTTCATCGGCAGCAATTTCATCAGATTGTTTCTGGAGAAGCATAGGGACGTCGATCTAATAAACCTTGATAAGCTGACTTATGCAGGAAACCTCGAGAGCTTGCGGGACGTGGAATCGGATCCGCATTATCATTTCTATCGTGGAGATATCACAGATGCAGCGTTTGTGCGCCGACTTTTCAACGAGTGGCATTTTGATGCGGTGATAAATTTTGCAGCCGAATCACATGTCGATCGAAGCATCCTTGGTCCTCAGGTCTTCATTGATACGAACGTCCGCGGCACGATGACTCTTCTGGAAGCCGCGCGGGAATTTGGACTGGAAAGATTTTTGCAAGTTTCCACAGACGAAGTTTATGGCTCGCTTGGCCCGGCAGGGAAGTTCACAGAGACAACTCACATTTCCCCGAACAGTCCTTACTCAGCAAGTAAGGCGAGTGCAGATTTGCTTGTGAGAGGATGGGAAAAGACTTTCAACCTTCCAACTATGATTACTCGCTGTTCGAACAACTACGGACCGTATCAATTCCCGGAAAAGTTTATTCCTTTGATGGTCATAAATGCGCTTCAGAACAAGGAATTGCCGATCTACGGCGACGGACTAAATGTGCGCGACTGGATTTATGTGGAAGACCACTGTGAGGCAATTGATGATGTGCTTTACAAAGGAAAGATCGGTGAAGTTTACAATATCGGCGGCGGAAACGAAGTTCAAAACATTCACATGGCTAAACTGATTTTGAACAAGCTTGGTAAGACCGAATCGCTCTTGAAATATGTGAAGGACCGTCCGGGACACGACCGGCGTTATGCAATGGATTCCACTAAAATTGAAGTTGAACTCGGTTGGAAACCGCGGCATTCATTTGAACAGGGAATCAACGAGACAATAAAATGGTATGTTGAGAATGAGAAGTGGTGGCGACGAATTATTTCCGGTGAATATCAGAATTATTACAAACTTCAGTATGAGGAGAGATGAACACCATCATGGAACAGCTTAAGAAAAAAATTATCGAAAAGGAAATCAAAGTTGGTGTGGTAGGACTTGGTTATGTTGGATTGCCGCTTGCGGTGGAATTTGCATCGAAGGGTTATGAGACAGTTGGAATAGACGTTGATAAGCGGAAAGTGGACAGCGTCAATAAAGGCATGAACTATATTGGAGATATTGCCGACGAACAATTTAAGAAGACTGTTGCTTCTGGAAAGTTGAAGGCAGAGAATAATTATAATTCCGTTAATTCTTGTGACGCCATCTTCATTTGCGTTCCAACTCCATTTACTCCGAACAAGGAACCCGATATATCGTTCATCGTTGATGCTACGGAGAATATTGCAAGAGGCTTGAGGAAAAATCAGATAATAGTTTTGAGGAGCACCACCTTCCCGAATACCACTGAAGGTTACGTTCAGCCAATTCTAGAAAAGAGTGGGTTGAAAGCCGGGGTGGATTTCTTTCTCGCTTTTTCGCCCGAGCGCATCGATCCGGGCAACAATAAGTATAAAACGAACAATATCCCAACAGTAGTGGGAGGAGTTAACGAAATCAGCACCGAGTTGGCGGCATTGGTGGTTCAGCAGAGTGTAAGTGTAAGTGAAGTCGTGAAAGTATCGAGCCCCAAAGTAGCCGAGATGGAAAAACTCCTGGAGAATATTTTTCGAAGCGTTAATATTGCGCTGGTGAACGAGTTGGCTCAGCTCTGCGACAGGATTGGCGGAATAAATATTTGGGAAGTGGTGGAAGCGGCGGCGACAAAACCGTTCGGCTTTATGCCGTTCTTTCCGGGACCGGGCATCGGCGGGCACTGCATCCTGATCGATCCGTACTATCTTGCATGGCTCGCAAAGGCATACGATTTTCAGACCAACTTCATTTCACTTGCGGCGGAAGTGAACGAGAACATGCCGTTCTACGTGAAGAATATGGTACAGCGGGAATTGAGTTTCATGCCGATTAGTTTCAGGAAGGCAAAGATTTTAATTCTCGGTGTGGCGTTCAAAAAAGATGTCGACGATATAAGGCATTCCCCTGCGCTCAAAGTGATGGAACTTCTTCTCCTTGACGGCGCGACAAATATTTCCTACAATGATCCTTATGTCCCGGAAGTTCATCTGGATGGGAAAAGTTTTAAGTCGGTAGAGCTTACGGCAAAACTTCTGAAATCCATGGATTGTGTGCTGATTACTACCGACCATTCTTCTTACGATTATGACTTCGTTGTGAAGAATTCTAATTGCGTCATTGATGCTCGAAATGCCACGAAGAATGTCAAAAACGGGAAAGAAAAAGTGGTCTTGCTCGGAGACGGGAAGTGAATCGAAAACTCAAATTCATCAGTGTTGTCGGCGCACGTCCAAACTTCATGAAAGTCGCTCCTCTTCATCGAGCGTTCTCAAAAATTGAATCAATAGAGCATCTGATTGTTCACACCGGACAGCATTACGACAATAACATGTCGAAAGTCTTCTTCGACGACTTGGAGCTTCCCAAGCCGGACGTTTATCTTGGTGTCGGTTCTGGCACACATGCCGAACAGACTGCCAAAGTAATGGTTGAGTTTGAAAAGGTTTTGGCGAAAGAAAGACCAGATCTGATTATAGTCGTCGGTGACGTCAACTCGACGGTTGCTTGCAGCTTAACCGCCTCCAAGCTATTGATTCCTGTTGCGCATGTGGAAGCCGGGCTTCGTAGCTTTGACAGAACGATGCCGGAAGAGATCAACAGAATGGTCACGGATGTTCTGAGTGACTTTCTGTTTGTCACAGAAGAGAGCGGCGTCGTAAATCTGAAGCATGAAGGAATAAGCGAAAAGAAAATCTTCCTCGTTGGCGATGTGATGATCGATTCGCTTATGATGTATCGCGAGAAAGCGAAGAAATCGGCTATCAGCTATCAGCTATTCCCGCAAACGGGATCTTCGACAGCTATCAGCGGTCAGCAATCGGAGGTTTCTCCTCGCAGTTATACTCTTGTTACTTTACACAGGCCGAGCAATGTCGATGAAAAGAAAAACATGGAGACAATTCTGAAGATTTTCAAAGGCATTGAGGGGCTCGGGAAAATAGTTTTCCCAATTCATCCGCGGACGAGGAAGCGCATTGAAGAATTCGGACTTTCATCACAATTTGCCGGAGTGAAAAACCTTGTGCTGGTAGATCCGCTTGGCTATTTAGATTTCTTAAACTTGATGATGGACGCGCGAATTATCCTGACAGATTCCGGCGGTATACAGGAGGAAAGCACTTTTTTGAATGTGCCGTGTATAACAATGCGTGAGAATACCGAGCGTCCGGTGACGATCGAAGTTGGGACAAACGTCTTAGCTGGTTTGTCGGTAAACAAAGTCGTGTCGCTTGCCGAAGAATGTTACGCAGGGAAGTGGAAGAAGAGTTCCGTGCCTGAGCTGTGGGATGGGAAGGCGGCGGAAAGAATAGCGGAAGTGCTGCATAATTCTTTTGAAGAGCATCCGTTTGTGGTTAGTCAGAAAAATACTGAGGAGCTTAATCCGTGAGTGAAGTTCAACCGAAAACCTCTATTGCCTGGGAGTTCCTAGAATTGTGTTACTCTTGGAGAAAATTCATAGCGATAGTCACAGCCGTCTTTGTAGTTCTCGGAATCGTTCTGGCATTTATCCTGCCAAAAGAATATGAAGGAAGGGCATCCGTATTACCGTCCCAAAAGAGCGGCTTGCTGGCAGGTTTGGGTGTGGGGTCGACTGTTTCGAGCTTGGCTAAACAATTTGCTCCACTGGTGGGTGGGACCGAAGGTCAGATTGGAACTGGCTTCAATTATCTGGCAATACTAAATAGCCGCGATGCAATGGAGAGAGTTGTAAGGAAGTTCGATTTATTGAAGGTATACTCAATAAGTGATTCTTCGGTGGATAAAGCGATAGCACGCCTCCGTGAGAACTCGGATTTTGAAATAGACAAGTATAGTGAAGTCGTCGTGAAAGTCTACGATAGAAGTCCGGTCCGGGCAGCTGCAATGGCGAACTACTTTGTCGATATCCTAAATGGAATTAACGGCAACTTGTCATCCGAAGATGCCAGAAATCTTAGGATTGTCATCGAGAATCGCTATTTGAAAAATGTGAGCGATTTGGAAGTTGCTGAGGATAGTATGAAGATATTCCAGCAGAGGTACGGTGTTTTCTCGCTGCCCGAGCAGGCTAAAGCCTCCGTTGCCGCGGGCGCTGAACTTGAGTCACAGATGATTCTTGCGCAAGTCAAGCTTTCGGTGCTTGAGAAACAGCTCGGCGCCGCTTCCCCAGAGATACAAACATTGAACCAGCAGATTGAGGCTCTCAGGCAAAAGATAAATGATTTGAGATCAGGAAAGGATATGCTCGGAGGGGACAATTCTGGTGTGTTGTTGCCCTTCAAGGAAGTGCCGGGCAGAGCAATGGAGTATCTTGACCTATATAGGGATATTGAGATACAATCAAAGCTACTGGAAATCGTCTATCCTCTGTATGAACAGGCTAAGCTGGAGGAAGCCAAGGAGACTCCGACTGTACTCGTTCTAGATCGTGCTGTGCCACCGGAGAAGAAAACTCGTCCACTGCGGGCTTTGATAATCCTTTCGTCGCTTGTGCTTGGTGTAGCTTTATCTATCTTTTTTGTCACATTCGTCAATGCTGGATTGACTCAGCCAAATGTAGAAGGTACAATTCGAGATAAATACCAAAAGCTAGCTGCAGGAGTTAGACGTCACTTTGGGCCTCGGCAGTAAGGAAATGCTATTGTCATCATTTCGTCTCCGATGTATCTCATCCCTATAATCGCAGGTGCTGTTTTAGGGTTAGCGCTGTATATCTATATCCTGGCGGATGATGAGAGGTGGCTGCTAGTGTCGATAGTGAGCCACCTTCTACTTTTTCTTCGTGTGAGTGCTGGCTCCGGAGAAAATCCTCCGATAGGAATTACCGAGATAATTTTCTCTGCGATATTTTTTCCCGGGTTGCTTCTTTGGTTTGCCAAGAGACTCTATGCACACGAAATTTTTGTAAAGGGTTGGGAGGATATAATACTGATAGCGTTTCTAGTCTACGCTTTATTAGGGATTTTTGTCTCTGCATCTCAGGGGTTTTCTCTTGAGAAGGGGATCAGAGAATTCCTTCTTTTCGTCCCGTTGCTTTTAATATTTCCGGTAAGAAAGGAAGCTGAGAAAAAAAACGGCAGAGCTCTAATGATATGGGCACTGCTTCTGATGTCTGCGGCTGTTGGACTGGTAATAATAACGCGCTATCGACTTGACCTATTGGCAGCAAAATACCTCTGGCAAGTCGTGGAGAATAGACAAGGTAAGGAAGAGAGCCTGTATATGAGCTCTATCATCATCTTGTTTGCGTTCGTAGTTGGAAACCGTTACTCGAAGACTATTCTCTTACCTCTTCTCGCACTTGAGATGCTTGCCCTAGCAATTACCTTCTCCAGAGGTTACTGGATAACAACCGCCCTTGGACTGCTTGGACTTCTATTTTTTTTGAAAGGCCAGGCTCGCCGACGCATGATGAGATTGACCGCAGTGGGGGTGCTCTTTGCTGCGGTAGTTGACGTCGTTGTTCTGCCGCAGATTCTTGGTTCTTTTCTCACCGGTTTGGCTGAGCGGTTGACTTCAATATCAACAAATGCACTCACATTGCACTCCAGACTTGTGGAGTCGGAAGCCGTTTTGCAGAAGGTTTCATTAAGTCCCGTTATCGGCTATGGACTAGGGTCGTTGTTTTCCTATTTTGACGTTATAACCCATCTTGATATCCGAACTTGGTACATACATAACGGCTACCTCTTCTTGCTGTTCAAGTTCGGAATAGTAGGGTTTGTCCTTTTCATTTCTATGTACATGAAAAGAGTTGTGACACTCGCCAGGTTGTGGCGAGGTACCTCGTTCACTGATAAAAATCCATTCGTTTCAGCAATTCTCTTGATCTCGCTTATGATGCTTTTCATTAGCGTCACCTCCCCGCAGTTCTATGACAGAGGGTCTCTTCTGATTCTCTCTATTACTTGGGGGATAGGCGATTCGTTGTTGTCGAAAAAGATTAGCTGATGCCGGAACGTCAAAACATTACAAAAAACATTGGGTGGCTTGCTCTGGGAAACATTTTGGTGAAGCCGATATGGTTTCTCTTCTTGTTGCTCACTGTTCGTGTTTTAGGGGCAGACGATTTTGGGAAATACATGCTGGCAATTTCATTTGCATCGGTTGCTTCCGTGATCTTTGAGGGGGGAGTAGATATTCTCACAATCAGAGAATTGTCTAGTGAGCCGGAGAAATACGAGACATTCTTCGGACACACGGCTGTCTTGAAGCTGGCCGCAGGAGTTCTTGCGGGATCGGCTGCAATCGTGGTTTCTTTCATCCTTCGGATGCAATGGGAAATGATAGTGTTAGTAATTCTAGCTTCTGCTTACAGTGTCTTCAATACACTATTGCTCCACTTCAGATCTGTGTTTAGAGCGTTCGAAGTGATGAAGTACGAAGCTATTTCAATAGTCATGGAGAAGCTATCCGTCATAGTTCTTTGCGGAGCTGTTCTTTTGGCACACATGGGAGTTAGGGCTTTCATGGCTGGTTATTTGCTCGCTTATTGCTTGACGGGTTTGATAACATTCATGCTGGTACTTTCAAAAGTTGGTATCCCTAGCCTTCGGCCGAGCGTGTCATACATGTGGTCGAGAGTGCTCAAGCCTGCGCTCCCCTTTGCTGTTTTGAACATATTCACAATTATTTACTTCAGATCCGGCACTCTTATGATAGGCGCGCTAACCGGCCGCGAGGAAATTGTCGGCTATTACAATGCAGGCTACAGATTGGTAGAATCATTCATGCTTTTCCCGACGATAATTATTGCCCCACTCTATCCAGTGATTTCTAGAAATAGGGAGGATGTCGATGCGGTCAGGTCTGTTTTGCTCGATGCGGCGCGTGCGCTTTTGGTTATATCTGTGTCAATTTCATTCCCCATTTATCTCTTCAGAGATCAGCTTACATTGCTTCTGTTTGGAACTGGGTACAAACTAGCGACTACTTTTGTCGGCGTGTTAGCGCTGACGATGATTCCGATAAGTCTGAATTTCGTAGCGGGCACTCTGGTTGCCGCGTTAGGACGCCAGGCCAAATCCAACATATTTGTCCTCGTTGTCACACTCATGAACCTTTTGTTGAATTATGTCTTGATCAAGGCGTGGGGTGGGGAAGGAGCAGCGGTAACGACGCTATTAACTGAGGCCCTGTTGGTAATTTTTAACCTTGGCATCGTTCGTGACTATATTCCTTGGAGGAGTCTTATAAGAGTGCTTTATCGAGCGTTTGTTCCTGCTTTGCTAGGATGGGCTCTGTTGCTTACTTCAGTTGGAAAACTAAGTTTTACGGTACAGATTGTCGCCGTGTTAGTTATGATGCTGACAGGGTATTTTTTACTCAGGCTAGTAACGTTTGATGATTTGAAGAGGTTAGCACACACAAGATGAGAGTTCTATTGATAGACAAGAATCTGGTCGATCCGGTTAATCTTAAGAAGTGGAATCTCTTGGCAATGAAAGATGGGATAGAGCTTAAGGCGGTGACACCATCCAAGTGGGTGGAGAACTTCAGGATCTTGGAGTTTCACCCAAGCCGTGTCGCAAAGTTTTCGATAGCTCCGTTGCGAACATTCTGGCCAGGCTTCGAAAACCGGGCTTTTTATTTGGAAGGGCTCGGAAAGGAGCTGCGACTTTTCAGGCCGGATGTTGTAGTGGCTTTTGAAGAACCATTCAGCCTGTTTGGTCTGCAGACGACAATTCTTGCAAGATTTTACTCTCTCAAAACACATATAGTTTTTTACACG
This sequence comes from Bacteroidota bacterium, assembly GCA_023381615.1. Classification (GTDB taxonomy): domain Bacteria; phylum Bacteroidota; class Ignavibacteria; order Kryptoniales; family JAKASW01; genus JAKASW01. The sequence continues at coordinate 40,725 of JAMCQL010000065.1, read as the reverse complement.
TGGGATAATTTAAGCAAAGGTACCCGTTATGCTTATCGACCCAGAAAATTGTACTCCTCAATATTGAAATTTACCGTTCCAAGGGCAAGTTTAGTCCTTGCTGCGAACGAAGAAGCCCGAGATTTCATGGAAAAATCATTTGCAACACCTGTTAGGAAGGTCTATTTTGGGATTGACCTAGAGACGTTCAGGAGATCTCCATCACAGTCCCACCCGAGCGTGAAATTTTCTTTTGGAAAGGACTTCATTGTCGGATACGTTGGTCGTTTGTTAAAAATGAAGGGCGTTGATACACTTCTGCGAGCGCTTTGCGGATTGCAAGAGTCGGTTAAGTTGCTCGTAGTGGGGAGTGGTCCGGAAGAAAAGTTATTGAAGAACATGGCACACGAACTTGATCTTGCAGAACGGGTAGAATTCGTACCATCAGTCCCAACGGCACAAATACCAGCCTACTTGGCGGTTATGAACGCGCTTGTACTTCCTTCGCGCACGGCCCCGCAATGGAAAGAGCAATATGGCAGAGTCTTGATCGAAGGAATGTCATGTGGTGTTCCGGTGATAGGCTCTGATTCGGGGGCGATTCCAGAAATTATTGGAGACAGTGGGCTTGTATTCCACGAAGGGGATGAGAAATCTCTTGCCAAGGCAATAGAGAAGCTCAGGTGTGATCTGACTTTGAGGGATCACTTATCAGAAAAAGGGTTTACGCGTTCGAAAGAATTCTCAGCAGAAAAATTTGCTGAAGTGATGTATGGACTGCTGATGGAGTTGATTCGTTGAACAAAGGGTTATACTCGGGAGACTATTACAATGACTATAGATCAAAGGGGCACTTTCTGAAACGAGAACGAGGAGAACGCTGGCATCAATACGGTTATTGGTTGCGTTATATAAATCGTCATTATCCCGGCAATTGCTGTGTTCTCGAGCTTGGCTGCGGCCTCGGCTACTTCGCGAAAGTTGCATCACGGGCGCACCACTACATCGGGATCGATATTGCCCTATTTCCGCTTCAAGTTGCTCGTTCGAAGGATCCTGCTATAAATCTTATACAGGGGAATGCTCTGAAGTTGCCATTCCAGTCACAAAGCGTTGACACTGTTGTTGCCTTCGATCTGCTGGAGCATATCTCAGATCCGGGGTCTTCAATATCAGAGATTTACCGAGTCTTGCGTAACAATGGGCGGCTTATAGCTACCACTCCAAATGTGAAGTCATTGGGAAACAGGTTAAAATCACCCACTGGAAAGTCGGTGCCTTCAATGTATAAAGATCCCACCCACGTGAGCCTACTTGATCGGGAAGAATGGGAAAGACTGTTCAGGGGGCGTGGCTTCGAGATCTCGAGGGTTGCAACTGATACTCTTTGGGATATTCCTTACTCAAGCAGATTACCTGTCATTCTGCAGAAGTCGATTTTGGTTCCCTTTAACATAAGTGTTTCCTACATCTTTGGCGGCTTGCCGTGGTTGCTTGGCGAGAATCTTATCTTTGTCTGTAAGAAATGAAGAGAATTCTTCTTGTACATCCCCGGTTCGATGTGATAGGAGGTGCCGAAATGGTTGCTCTTCATATTCTTAACTTCTTGTCGCACAGGATAAATGTGGAGATTTTTCTTCTTACGCTACTGCCGGTCGATTGGAAAAAGATTGCTCGAGATACCAATATTCCGATATGCACCGATCGAGTTCATAATCGAACTGCGTTTTGTCCGACTTTTGTTTTGAAGCAAGGGGGGAAGTTAGAATTGCTCAAACTTGCATACCTACACAGGGAGGCAAAGAGGATCTCATCTGAATTCGATATATGTGTGAGCACATACAATGAACTCGACTTTGGGAGAAAGGGTTTTCAGTACATTCACCATCCGTCTTTTGCAGATCGAAAGTTGCTGAACCGATTTGGCATGGTTGGTAAACGTAGTATTGTGGATTATCTGGGAGTTGCCAGGAGGATTTACGAAAAGGTTCGGTTCACTGTGGCAAATGAGCGACAGGAAGGATTTGCACTCAATGTTACAGCCGTCAACTCCATCTTTATGAGGAACGTCGTGCAGGAGGCATACGGAATCGAAGGTATTGTACTTTATCCTGGGTTCATACCGGACGGAGAAAATGACACGGGCGAGACCTGGGAACAAAGAAGCCTTCGCTTCGTATCCATCGGCAGAATCGCAAGGGATAAGAACTACTTCAATTTGATTGATACCTTCGGGATGCTGGCGCGAGTATTTCCTGAAGCGAAATTCACCATAATAGGAAAGAGCGGCGACCCCGAGTTGCTGAGAGATCTCTGGAAACGAGCGATGTCACACGATTTGCAGCTTGAGATCTTAAGTGATGCCAACGAAGCATTACTTTTCCAGATACTTCGCACAAGCAAATTTTACATTCACTCGAAGATGTACGAACACTTTGGAATATCTATACTTGAAGCGGCAGGATCTGGCTGCCTGACTTTCGTACATGATTCAGGGGGAGCCAGAGAAATTGTCTCTCCTTCGATGCTTCGGTATATTACGAATGAAGACCTTGTTAGAAAGGTAGTTCAGCTCTCGCGAGATGACGAAAGCAGAACAAAGGTTCTGAATGAGCTGCAAGCGGGACTGTCGAGATTCAAAGCGCGTATGTTCTATGTTGGACTACAGAAGATTTTCGAAACGAACTGGGATCTTCTATGACAGAAACTGTGGGTTATTTGTGAAAATTCTCCAGATAGCGCCGAAGATACCCTGGCCTCTTGATGATGGAAGTAAGTTGGGCATATTTGCCATAACTGATGGACTCAGTAAACGTGGAGTGAAACTGCATCTCGCGGCGCCGTGCCTTAATATTGGTAATCTTGATGGTTTTCCGTCAAATGTCTCAATCCACCCACTGCCCATTCGAACTGAAAACACGATTTGGAGTGCCGCCAAAAATCTTTTCAGTCCGGAACCTTACAACATATCCAAGTATTTCTCCAATGAAATGCTTGAGAGGCTATCCGACCTTGTAAAAAAGGAATGGTTCGATGCAATACATGTGGATCATCTTCATCTTGCTCGTTACGCTATTGAACTCAAGAGGCATTTCGGAATTCCTACTGTTCTCCGAGAACACAATTTCGAATCCGAGATAATTCATCGGTATGCCCTGCTCACGAAGAACCCATTGCTCGCCCTCTATGCGGGAATCCAGTACAGACGAGTTCTTCGATATGAGGCTTGGGCGGTTCAGGGTTTTGACATAGTGATTCCAATTTCGAGGGAAGATGATAGTAAACTCCGAGGAATCAGTCCCCGCATGCGTTCTAGAATCATTCCTGCTGGGGTGAAAGTGGATTCAGGAACCTATGATTTTCAATTTCGGCCGAAACGAATTCTTTTTTTCACGAACTACTCCTGGGCTCCTAATAAGGACAGCTTCCGTTTCTATCACGAAGAAATTTTTCCCGAAGTTCGTAGAATGATGCCTGAAACTCTGACTATAGTCGCGGGAAAAGAAACAGAGAGAATCCCGCAGAGTAACCTTGATGATGGGTTTAGCGTGGTGGGGTTCGTGCCTGACTTGACAGATCTACGAAAGCTTTCATCAGTTGCGGTTGTCCCACTCCGAATCGGATCCGGGGTTCGGATTAAGATGCTTGAATTGATGGCGTTAGGATTCACGGTTGTTGCTACTTCGCTAGGAGCTGAAGGAATTGACTTGGCCGACGGTGAGCATGCCGTTTTGGCGGAGACTCCGCATGACATAGCAGCGGCTCTGGTTAGGCTTCTAAATTCTCCCCGCGAATGTTCACGAATCGGGATGAACGCACGCAATTTGATTGGGGAGAAATATTCATGGGACGCAATCGGGCAAGAGTTCTATGATCTCTATGCAGAATTGATCGGTGCTGCATGATAATGGTCCTTCAAGCCGTTTTCTGGATTTGCTTTTTCATGCTTCTTCATAGTTACGTGATCTATCCATTGTCTCTTATTCTATTGAGCAAAAATAACGCGAGGCAGGATGAAGCCATTTGGGCGGGTAATTTGCCAAAAGTCTCGATACTCGTATCTGCCTACAATGAAGAAAAAGAGATCGATGCGAAAATTTCAAACATTGCACAAATTAATTATCCTACCACCTTGATTGAGTTCTTGATTGGCGTTGACGGAGCACAAGACAGAACTGCGGAGATAGTCAGGTGTCGTAATATTCCACGACTCAAGTTGTACGATTTCCCTGAGAGACGAGGAAAGGTTGCTGTGTTGAACGAACTTGCTGAACTTGCTGGAGGAGAGATACTCCTCTTCACGGATGCTAACACGGAGCTTGATAATAATGCTCTTAACAACCTCGTCAAACATTTCGAGAGCAGATCTGTCGGTGGAGTCTGTGGAAGACTGGTGCTTAGGTCAAGCAAGATAGCTGTGGGCTCGGCTGTGGAGTCATTGTACTGGAGGTTCGAGAGCTTGCTTAAAGAACTGGAAGGAAACAGGGGAGCAGCTTTGGGCGCGAATGGCGGTATATATGCAGTCCGCAAGAGTTGCTTCGTTCCCTTTGAAACTAAATTTCCGATCGCCGATGATTTCGTGTTGCCTTTGAAGATAATTGAAAAAGGATATGAGTTCATTTATGAGCCAAGCGCATTGGCGTTTGAAGAATCGGGAAACTTCGTGAGTGAATTCAAGAGGAAGGTCAGGATAGGTGCTCAAGATTTTAATGCGTTAAGGATAGTAAAGCCGTTGCTAAATCCTTCCCGTGGTTTCGTTGCTTATGCCATGTGGTCTCACAAAATATTTAGATGGTTTGTCCCACATTTTCTTCTTCTGGCATTCTTCTCAAACTTGTTTCTCGTTTCTCACGGTGGGTTTTTATATTTTACGATGTTGATGCAAATAAGCTTCTATTTGGCGGCATTAATTGGCACCATCGGGTTATTGTTAAATAAGAATATCCCAATTTTTGCACACATTGGATATTTCGTTTCAGCTAACGCTGCACTATTCGTTGGGTTCATCAAGGCAATCTTTAAGATACAAGGGACAAAGTGGGAAGTTTCGAGAGACTAAAGACGAAACACGGCGAACCAGTTTTGCTGTTGTTTGCGGATTTTCTTTCCTTGGCACTTGCCAACTCCATTTATTACTATATCCGTGTCCATAGCGGTCTTTTCCGTGTAATCGCTGTTCCAGACTTTTGGGGCCCTCTGATCACTCTCTCGATATTCGTAATGTTTGTTTTCTGGTTCTGGGGACTTTACAGATATTCCCGGCTGCACTCACGGTTCGACGAGTTTGCCACGATCGCCAAGGCTTCGACTGTTGCGATCATAATCCTTTTCTTCGCAATCTTCTTCGATGACGCAACCAACGGTAGAATTCCTCACTTCAGACTGCTCATTGTTATCTATTGGGCACTCATCGTTTTGTTTGCTGGGGGTATGCGAGTCGTTCTTAGGACGGTACAGCGTAATCTCTTGATCAAAGGTTTTGGCCTGCAAAATGCGCTCATCGTAGGAGCAGGTAAGAGAGCTGTTGATGTATATAATTTGACTCTCAAATATAAAGCTCTTGGATATAGACCTGTTGGATTTGTGCGGATAAAAGAAGTCTCTGGTGATATCCTGCCGGCGCCGATAGTGGCAGAAGTGAATCAGTTGGAAACAGCCATCAAGAATTCAGATGCGCAAGAAATTATTATTGCACTTGAGGAAAATGAGAGAGAGGGGCTTTTTGATATTTTATCGAGAATGAATGGTGAGAATGTTTCCGTTAAAATGGTTCCCGATCTCTATGACGCCGTAAGCGGTCAAGCACGTGTTTCCCAGCTTTACGGCTTTCCGCTTATCGAGGTCATGCCTCAGATTATGCAGCCGTGGGAAGAGGCGACGAAACGCACTATTGATGTTCTATTTTCGCTGGCGGTGCTTGTGGTCGGTTTGCCATTATGGTTTATCATTGCTTTAGTCCTGAAACTTGAATCGAGAGGGTCTGCAATTTACAAACAGGACAGGGTAGGCAAAGACGGGAAGACTTTCACACTTTATAAATTTCGATCGATGTACCAGAATGCCGAGAAAATCACCGGTCCGACATGGGCAGACAAAAATGATTCGCGCATAACTCGACTTGGAAGAATCTTGAGAAAACTTCATCTTGATGAAGTCCCCCAATTCATCAATGTGCTAAAAGGCGACATGAGTTTAGTGGGTCCAAGGCCGGAGCGTCCCTTTTTTGTCGAACAACTTGCAAAAGAAATTCCGCTCTACAAAAGGAGATTGAAGGTAAAGCCGGGCATCACAGGCTGGGCACAGATCAAACACTCTTATGATCAGAGTATTGATGACGTGAAGATAAAGCTGCAATATGACTTGTTCTACATTGAGAATATGTCGCTTCGAATGGATTTTAAAATTGCTTTGAACACGGTTATACATATGCTATCTGGAAAGGGACATGCGTAATGAAAATTCAAATGGTTGATTTATTAAGACAATACCAAGAATTGAAAAACGAAATTGACGATTCAATTCACAAGGTTCTCGATTTGGGTCAATTTATTCTTGGACCGGATGTAAAAGAGCTGGAAAAGGAGTTGGCAAGTTATGTCGGCGTAAAGCATGCGATCGCCTGCGGGAACGGAACCGACGCGCTGCAAATTTCTCTCATGGCGCTTGGCGTCGGCCCTGGCGATGAAGTTGTTACAACACCATTCACATTTGTTGCAACCGCCGAAGTCGCGGCGCTCCTCGGTGCGAAGACGGTGTTTGCCGACATTCGCGAGGAAAGTTTCAATATCGATCCAAAAGATGTTGAGAGAAAAATCACGAAGAGTACCAAAGCAATTGTTCCTGTCCACCTGTATGGTTTACCGGCAGATATGGAAGAACTGCTCAAGATATCTGAATCAAAAGGAATTCCGATAGTTGAGGATGCTGCTCAGGCGTTTGGCGCAGAATATAGGGGCAGGAAAGTTTGCAGTTTCGGAAAAATCGGGTGCGTGAGTTTCTTCCCAAGCAAAAACTTGGGGGCTTACGGCGATGGCGGAATGGTTTTCACAAACGACGACGCGCTTGCCTCAAAGATTCGCGCGATTGCTTCTCACGGTTCCGAAAAGAAATACTATCACGACTACATCGGCGTGAACAGCCGGCTCGATTCGATCCAGGCCGCCATTCTTCGTGTGAAGCTCAAACATCTTGACAGATATAATGAATTGCGTTCAAAATTTGGCGGGATGTACACAGAAAGGTTGTGCGGCGATGTCATTACGCCAGGTACATTTCCGGACAGGAAGCACATCTTTCATCAGTATACAATTCGAACCGGTCAGCGCGACAAACTTTTTGATTACCTGAAAGAACTTGGCATACCTTCCGCGATTTATTATCCTGTTCCATTGCATCTCCAAAAGGCGTATCAATATGCCGGATATAAGAAAGGCGATTTTCCTGTGTCAGAAAAATTGTCGCAAGAAGTCCTTTCTCTTCCAATGCATCCACACCTGAAAGAGGAGGAGGTTGAATTCATCACGACGAGCATCAAAAACTATTTTGGTAAGTAGCATGCGAACACTCGTTATCATTCCGACCTTCAACGAAGCAGAGAATATTAATTCGGTCATATTGAAGGTATTAAACTCAAATACCGAAACCGAGATTCTAATCGTAGATGACAATTCTCCTGACGGTACGTCGAAAATTGTTGAGGGTATTGCCAAGACCGACACTCGTGTACACCTCTTGACACGCCAGAACAAAGCCGGGCTTGGGACAGCATACGTCGCCGGATTCAAGTATGCTATAGAAAACGGTTATGATTGTGTCGTGGAAATGGATGCAGACCTTTCGCACGAGCCGGAAGAAATTCCAAAATTTAAGCAGGCTTTATCTCAAGCAGATGTCGCAATCGGTTCCCGGTACGCTTTCGGCGTTTCTGTGCTGAATTGGCCAATGAAGCGGCTTTTGCTAAGCTACGGTGGTAACATCTTTGCACGCGTTGTAACCGGTGTGCCGGTGAACGACATGACGAGCGGTTTCAAAGCATTTAGGATCGAAGTATTAAAGTCCATAAGCTTGGAGGGTATTCGCTCGAACGGATATGCCTTTCAGGTAGAGATGAACGTGCGGGCTTACCGTCGAGGTTTCAAGATTGTGGAAGTGCCTATCGTGTTTACGGAACGGCGAGTGGGTGTTAGCAAGATGTCGAAGAAGATAGTCTTCGAAGCCGTGAAAATTGTCTTGATACTTGGTGTCGGAAGAATCTTAAGATTTTTGAGACTGAGGTAAATTTGATGCCTAAAGTTTCCGTAATAATCGTGAGCTATAATGTTCGCGGTTTTCTCGAAAACTTGTTAGCATCGCTGCGTCGTGCGCTTGAAGGAATAACTTCTGAAATTATTATCGTCGACAATTCATCCGATGATGACACGATCGATTTCGTAAGGAGAGATTTTCCTGAAGTAAATTTAATTGAGAACCGAACTAACGTAGGTTTTGGCAAAGCGAATAACCAGGCAGTAAAGGCAGCCACAGGCGAGTATTTGCTGCTAATTAATCCTGATTCGATCGTTGAGGAAAGCACAGTGAAAGAGATGCTTGCGTTTTATTCGCAGTATCCCGATGCCGGAGCCGCCGGCTGTAAAATACTGAATGCGGACGGAACACTGCAGAAAGCTTGTCGAAGAAGCTTTCCGACGCCTTGGGTTGCGCTCACGAAAATTCTCGGATTGAGCGCGTTGTTTCCGAAGAGCAAATTATTCGGTCGTTACAATCTGACTTATCTCAATCCCGAGGAAGTGCATGAGGTCGACGCGATCAGCGGAAGCTTCATGTTTATCCCGCGAAAAAATTTTCAAGAAGCTGGCGGATTTGATGAAGATTATTTCATGTATGGGGAAGACATCGATTTATGTTTCAGGATCAAACAAGCGGGGTATAAAGTCTACTATAATCCCAAGACCAGTGTGATTCATTTCAAAGGAGAAAGTACCAGAAGAAGCAATATAAACCGGACTTTCGAGTTCTATCGCGCGATGAGCATTTTTGTTGGGAAGCGATATGGCGCGAATTCGTTTCTCTCCCGATTACTGAGATTGGCGATACTTTTGAACCGACAGTCACAGGCTTTCTTTGCATTGCTCAAAAATATTTCTCCGGTGATAGTGGACTTTGCGGTGAGTGTCGCGGCGATGTTCATTGGAGAATTCCTGAGGACGCATAAGATTTATGCGATACCGAGTTACGGCCGTCCATATTTTTACATGGCTCCGGGATTAGTGCTGGTTTTGTTTGGCATCGGTCTCGGAATTTATGGCGAGAACAAGTTTTCTTTCAGGCTCTCGTTCCTTACAACCCTCTTGACTTTTCTTTTATTTTCATCGCTGACCTATTTCTTCAAGCAGTTTGCATTTTCGCGATTTATAGTTCTCATCGCAAGTTTGATAATGATACTGGTAATTCCGGGCTGGCGGCTGATCTATCAATTGAAGAATTCTGTCGGAACGCCCCGGCATCCGGTTTTTGGAAGGAGAACTATCGTAGTAGGAATGGACGAGAAGGCAGTGGAACTGATCAAAAAAATCCGCGGAAAGATTTCGATGGGCTACGATATCGTTGGAATTATTTCTGAGGATGCGCCGGGCGAAACACGCGTGCTGGGAATAAAAGTGTTAGGAACTTTGGCTGATCTTCCGAAAGTTGTGCGCGAACGCAAGATCGATGATGTCGTGTTTGCTTCCGGAAAGATTTCTTATTCTCAGGTGCTGCAGGCAGTCGCAAGCGTGAAGAGCCCTGCAGTCAATTTCAAACTTGTGCCTGACACGATGGACGTCATTATTGGCAAAACGTATGTTGACGGATTGGCTGATGTTCCTTTCGTGGATATTGACTACAATATAAACAGAACCCGCAGCAGAGTCGTGAAGAGGTTCTTTGATGTTTTGTTTGCGCTCATAGGGATGATTGTCCTTTCTCCGGTCGTGCTCTTGAGAAAAGACAGCGCAGTGCGCAGAGTGTTTAGAAAATTACCCGATGTCTTGGACGGCAAATGGTCGGCAGTTGGCCGCTCAGAATACTATCCGCAGGGAAGTGATGAGATTTTCGGAAAGATGGGCATAACCGGGGTGGTACAGCTCAATCGCGGGCAGTCGCTTTCACCGGAAGAGGTGGATAAGCTGTATATCTATTACGCAAGAAACCAGTCCATTTGGCTGGACATTGAAATAATTGCCAAGAGCTTCTTGCAATTGATCAAGCGGCCTCTCTCACTTAGTTAACCTCTCCTTCTTTAGAACCTGTGCTGCTTTTATGAAAAAAGTTTGACGTCTCTTGACAATGGAAACTGATAATACTAAATTAGTTTCCATGGTACCGAATGGTAATGATATCCGCCAAGCGATTCTTGATCTCGCGTATGAGAAATTCGCCGAGCATGGCTTCAAGAAGGTGACTATGAATGAGATTGCCTCCGAACTCGCTATAAGCAAAAAGACTGTATACAAATATTTTGCAAGCAAAGAGATCATCCTTGAAGAAATTGTGAATCAACGCCTTAAACGCGCGGAGGAAGTTTTTAAAGCTCTGCTGTCTCATACTGGGCCGGCGGATGAGAGGATTCGCATGGTCGCGGAAATGTTTCCAGGATTTGTTGATGCAAAATGGCAAAGGCTTATAGCAGACGTCATACACAGCGTCCCTTCAGTGTCAAAGAAAATCCAGGCGATGGTAACCTATTTTATCACCAAGGTTGCCTCAAGCGTCCTAAAGGATGGGCAGAAGAACGGCGTGATTAGAAAAGACATTGATGTCGATGTATTTACAATGGCTTACTTGGGGGCAGCCAAAGAACTTTTAAATTCAGATTTCCTTGCAAAGCATCCTGTCACAGAAGAAGTAATTCCCAAGCAAATTTTCAGGATTTTCACGGAGGGCATCCTCACTGAGAAAGGAAGAAAAAAGTAAAATGAAGAGATTAGCTATTATTCCACTTATTGCAGTCGTTTTGGTTGGCTGCGGGTCGAATTCAGAAAAAACCTCCGTGACCGCCACTGGCACGATCGAAGCGACTGAGAGTTCTATTGCGGCGCAAGTCCCAGGACGCATCATCAAGATGAACTACGAAGAGGGTTCGGTTGCCGGGAAAGGTGACACATTAGCCGAGATCGATCATGAGTCGCTCGTCCAGCAAGTCAACCAGGCGAAGGCTGCTCTCGAAATAGCTCAGCAGCAATATGATTTGCTGGTCAAAGGTGCGAGAAGCGAAGACTTGAAAGTTGCCGAGGAAGGTATCAAACAGGCGGAGGCAAATTTCAACCTTACAAGACTTGCATTTGACAGGACGAAAAAGCTTTTTGGTGAGCACAGCGTCTCGCAGTCGCAGATGGATGCTGCGCGAGCACAGTACGATGTCGCATCTGCACAATTAAAGTCTGCTCAGGAAACACTGGCAAAACTTCGTCAATACGCAAGACCGGAAGAAATCCGGGCAAGTGCCGCTCGAGTGAAACAGGCGGAAGCAGCTTTGGATTATGCAAGAATTGCTCTCGATCATTCCTACGTAAGATGTCCGTTTGACAATGCAACTGTGCTTGATAAACTCATGGAAATGGGTGATTACGCAGGCATCGGGACTCCACTCTACACTGTTTCCAATCTTCGGACGATGAAAATGACCGTCTACGTCAGTGAGGTAGAGCTCGCCAGGATAAGACTCGGCGACAAGGCTAAAGTGGTCTTGGATGGAATGCCGAATCATCCCTTTGATGGGAAGGTGATCTACATTTCACCCACAGCAGAATTTACTCCCAAGAATGTGCAAACGAAACAAGAGCGTATCAAACTGGTCTTTGCGGTGAAAATTGCCATCGCAAATCCTGAGAATTATCTGAAGGCCGGCCTGCCCGCTGACGCAACAATTTATACAAAATAGCAATCAGCATTCAGCAGTTAGCCAATGGCCGATTGCTGATAGCTGACCACTGAAAGCTAACATGATTATCCAAGTAGAAAATCTTGTAAAGAAATATGGCGATCTCACGGCGGTTGATGACGTCTCGTTGTCCGTCGAACGGGGAGAATTGGTTGGAATGATTGGTCCTGACGGCGCGGGCAAGACAACCTTCTTGCGGATGCTTGCAGGTGCCTTGCAGCCGACGAGCGGAACTATTGTGGTCAATGACAAGACATTCACAAAAAATCGACAGGAACTGAAAGGAGACATAGGCTATTTGTCGCAGGTTAGTCAAGCGTACGGCGATTTGACGGTTTGGGAGAATATTGAATTCTTTGGAAAAATTCGGAAGGTCAGAGATTGGCGTGAACGTGGAGAGAGACTTCTCGAGTTCGCGCGATTGAGTGATTTCAAAGATCGCCTTGCCGATCAGCTTTCCGGCGGCATGAGACAGAAGTTGGGTATTTGCTGCGCCGTCCTCCACCAGCCAAAAATTCTCATACTCGACGAGCCAACAACTGGCGTCGATCCCGTATCGAGAAGAGAACTCTGGCTAATCTTGGCTTCTTTCTTGAGGAATTCTATGACTATTCTTGTCGCCACCCCGTATCTAACCGAAGCAGAGCGCTGCAACAAGGTCGCTTTGTTCGACCAAGGAAAACTGCTGCGATACAATACTGTTCCAGCTTTGACGTCGGAAATGGCGTTGCGGGTTTATGAAATACATTCGAGAAATCTCAAAGAAGCTTTTGCTGTCGTCTCTCGATTTAATGTTGCTGAAAATTTGGTGGTTCTCGGAGATAGAATAAGTTTTGTTACGGCCGAATTCTCGCAGGACAAAGTGGAATCGGTTTTCAATGCTGTTCGAAAGGAAGTCGATAGTGGAGCCACACTGAAGGAAATAGGCGCCACACTAGATAATATTTTTTCAACTCTGATAAAGTCGTGAAGGAGGAAAGTAAAGTGCATAAAATTATTGGAATAGTTTCACTGGGAATTATTGGAATTATGATTTTCGCTATCTCGGTGTATGCACAGACACCGCTCACTCTTCAAGAGGCAATGAAAGTGGGGCTGGATAATTCGAAGTACCTGAAGATTTCCGAGTTAAATGCCGTCGTAGCTCAAGAAAAATATCATGAGGTCAATTCAACCAGATGGGCAAGTCTGGCTTTTCAAGGAAGGTACACACGGCTGTCTCCCGTCCCGACATTTATGCTCACTCTTCCACCCAGCATCCCCGTTTTTGGCGGCCAGTCATTCCCGATCTCTCAGAATGTCTATAATAATTATGATCTCCAGTTATCAGTCCAACAGCCTATCTTCACAGGCTTTCAGCTCGAGAATGCTTCTAAGGCTGCACGGGACAATGTGCAGGCCGCGACCTACGACACGAAAGCGAACAAATCCGATCTCAAAGTGCAAATCGCGACGGCATACTGGACTGTCTACAATGCACTGCAGGCAAATGAGTTCATGCAGGAGAATTTGGATAGAACAGAAGCGCATTACAAACAAGCTCAGGACCTGCTTGCCCAGGGTATGCTGACTCAGAGTGACGTTCTCAGTGCAAAAGTACAAGTGTCCAACAGCCGGCTGCTGCTTCTCGATGCACAGAATAGGCTGAGATTGGCAGCCGTGGCGTTGAACAACATCCTCGGCGTTCCGCTCAATACAGAATACACAATTACTTCCGTTCCGCAAGCCGGTGACACGACTCTGCCGGACATTGGGAAACTCTTGCAGGAAGCGCTCGATAATCGCAGCGAGCTGCATTCTTTGGAACTGAAGGTTAAAGCTGCTGGAGCAGCCGTTGCAGCTGCGTGGGGAGCATATCTACCTCAAGTTTCCGTTGTTGGGAATTACTATTACCAACGACCTAACCAAAGAATCCTTCCCACCCTCGATGCGTTCAGGCAGACGTGGGATGCAAGTGTCGTGGTAAGCCTGCCCATCTGGAATTGGGGACAGACGGCATCGAAGGTTGACCAAGCACGCGCACAACGTCAGCAAGCCGAACTCGCCGAGCAGCAAACGGCTGATGCGGTCTATCTTGATGTAACACAGAGTTATCTGAATTTCAAACAGTCGAAGGACAAAATTGCAGTTGCCGAAACCGCAGTCAAAGATGCAGAGGAGAGCTACAGGATTTCCGATCAGAAATTCAAAGTCGGACTTGTTACGAACACTGACCTCATGGATGCAGAGGTTGCATTGCTGCAGGCTAAACTGAATTACTCTCAGGCGTTGACGGAACTAGAGATTGCTCGAGTGAATTTAGAAAAGGCAACCGGGCAATTATAAGATGCCGTTAGCGATAAGAGCTGCAAATTTCACAAAGAGATTTCTCTTAACACGGACTAACATGATAGCAAGGGATCCGAGATAGTCATGGCACTCGCAATCAAAGCCGTAAACCTTACGAAGAAGTTTGGAAGTTTCACTGCCGTGGACTCAATCTCATTCGAGATTGAAGAAGGAAGAGTGATCGGATTCATAGGCGCCAACGGAGCAGGCAAGTCAACGACCATCAAAATGCTGTGCGGATTAACGAAGCCAACCTCCGGTGAAGCCTTGGTAGCGGGATTCGATGTCGCGAATCATCCTGAGCAAGTACGTCAGAATATTGGTTATATGTCTCAGAGGTTTTCCTTGTACGGCGACCTGACGGTGAAAGAAAACATAGAGTTCTACGGCGGTGTCTACGGACTCGGCAACAGCGAGTTGAGACAGAGGTTTGAATGGGTAGTGGAAGTCGCAGATTTAAAGGGTAGAGAGAATCTTTTGACGCGCGATCTGCCGCTCGGTTGGCGCCAGCGACTTGCACTTGGCTGTGCTGTATTGCACCACCCAAAGATAGTGTTCCTGGACGAACCGACCAGCGGTGTTGATCCTGTGGTCCGCGACAAGTTTTGGAATCTTATCGGCCGGCTTTCTCAAGAAGGTGCAACAATTGTCGTCACGACACATCACCTCGAGGAGGCCGAGTTCTGCGAAAGTATTATCATGATGCATTTGGGGAGAATAGTAGTGAGCGGCTCGCCTGAAGGAATCCGAAAACAGTTTGCCGACCTTCCGCTGTTCGAGATAGAGACCTCAAAGCCTGTAGAAGTCTTCAATTTGCTGGAATCTGAACCGTGGATTTCCGATGCGGCTATTTTCGGAGGCAATGTTCACGTCTACGCTGAGACGGGTGATCCTGCTTCTGTCATCGAACAGGTATTGAACAAGAACGGAATTGCTAAATACACAATTACTAAGGCTGCACCGACACTTGAGGACATTTTCATAAATGTAACCAGAAATGTTTGAGAATATTCTTACGATCTACCAGAAGGAGTACCGCCAGCTAAAGCGGGACAAGCTGTCGTTGACCGCTATTATCCTCGTTCCGACAATGATGCTTCTGCTTTACGGGTATGCATTGAATTTCGATGTCAAGCACGTGAAGCTGGGAGTTCTCGATGAATCGAACACGAAGCAAAGCAGGGAGCTGACACAAAAGTTTTTCAGCACCGAATACTTCGACTTTGCCGGAGTGGTTCCGAAGGAATCCGCGATTAACAAATTCATCCAAGACGGGAAGGGAGCCGCGGTCCTGGTTATTCCGCGTAATTATGTAAAGAAGATACTGCTCGACAAGAGCGAGAACGTTCAGGTGCTTCTCGACGGCTCCAATTCCAATACTGCAACCATCATCATGGGATATGTTGACGGGATTCTCCAGAATTATTCCGCCGACTTGACAGTCAAATACATGAACCAAAAAGGTTTTCCAATTTTAGGAGGTGCGATTGACTTCAGACCGAGGGTCTATTACAACCCTGGATTGAAAAGCATGATGTATCTTGTTCCGGGTTTAGTAGCCTTCATTTTGATGATACTCACCACGATTGTTCCTACGATTTCAATTGTGCGCGAGAAAGAACGCGGTACGATCGAACATATAATGCTTGCTCCAGTAAACCCCTTCCAGGTTATCATTGGGAAGGCACTACTTTATTTCATATTGTCTTTGGGTGCTACCGTTATGGTTTTGGTGACCAGCGTTGTTTTGTTCAACGTGCCGGTCCGGGGGAATATCCTATTGCTCGCATTTACCATCATTCTCTTCTTAATAGCGGGCCTGGGGATAGGGATACTAATTTCTACGCTCGTGAGTACACAGCAGCAGGGCTATCTCTTTGCAAGTACATTATCAAACCTGCCGAATATGATTTTGTCCGGGTTCATTTATCCCATAAGCAGTATGCCGATTTGGCTGCAAGGCCTAACTTATTTTTTCCCCGGTAGGTTTTTCATTGCGGCATTAAGGGGGATCCTGTTGAAAGGTGCGGGTTTCACGGATATTTACGATCAGATTTTGCCATTACTGTTTTTTGCCATTGCTATTCCCGCTCTTGCATCATGGAGATTGAGTAGGAAAGGTATTTGATATGAAGAGGGTTTTGCACGTTGTGAAAAAAGAATTCCTGCAGTTGCGCAGGGATAAAAGAATGGTCGGAATGCTCTTCGTTGCACCGATCCTTCAATTACTTCTTCTCGGGTATGCTGCCACATTAGACATAAAGAATATCCCGATGGTCGTTTGCGACCTGGATAATACCAAGCAAAGCAGAGAGCTGACAGAGCATTACGTTAGTTCCGGCTATTTCAAGCTCGTCGATTATCTGGATGACATTAATGACATCGATTATTATTTCAGGAGCGGCAAAGCTGGTATTGCCGTAATTATTCCTGTCCATTTCGGCCGAGACTTGCTGGCCGGAAGAAATCCGCAGCTGGCAGTGATAGCCGATGGTTCTGATTCGAATACGGGCGGAATAGGATTGAGTTACGCGAGCGTCATTGCGTTAAGTTATGCGCGTAATATCGTTGTGCAGCGCGCGGAGAAGTACGGGTTGATCAAAAGTTCTAACGATTTGCCTCAGGTCATTGCGCAATCCAGGGCATGGTTCAATCAGGACTTGAAGAGTGTAAATTTCATGGTACCGGCGGTTCTCGTGATGGTGTTAATGATAATTACAACAATGTTGACTTCATTGGCGATAGTGAAAGAAAAGGAAGCCGGCACAATAGAGCAGATAGTGGTTACACCCTTGCGCGATTCTGAATTCATATTGGGTAAGATGATTCCGTTTACAATTATCGGATTCATTGAAATGTTCTTAGTGCTCGTAGTGGCTGTGTACTTTTTCCAAGTGCCGCTGAGAGGAAGCCTCCCGGCATTGCTGATTCTGAGTCTTTTGTTTATAATCGTCGGACTCGGACTCGGTATATTTGTGTCTTCAGTTTCGAAGACGCAGCAGCAGGCAACGATGACTGCTCAGTTCATAATCATATTTCCCATGATGATCTTGTCAGGCTTTGTTTTCCCCATCCAAAATATGCCGAAAGGATTTCAGTACATTACTTACCTGATACCAATCAGGTATGCCTTGGAAATCGTTCGCGGCATATTCCTGAAAGGCGACAGCTTCAGCAATCTCATTCCACAGACGCTTGCCTTGCTGGCAATTGGGACGGTGGTTCTCTCGCTCAGTATCTACACCTTCAGACGCTCGCTGCGTTAGCTTAAATGAACCGCCGATAACACGAAAATGCCGTAGATGACCGTCACTTCTATGTCATATTGTCAGTGTATTGCAATATTGACATAAGTGACGGTCACCTTCCAGCATAGTCAGTGTGCTATTTGTTTTCGCCTACGCGCCTTCCCGTTCACTCGTACTTCTCAGAGGTTTCGGCGGTTGGTTAAGCACATCCTCGGGGAAATATTCCGACAGAAACGAAACCACATCCTTGATCGAGAGAACAGCCACCGGTTCATTCTTTTCGTTCACGACCGGTACATGTCTGTAACCGCCAACGTGCATGAGATGCAGTGCAAATCCTATGGGGTCGTCCATTCGCAGAGTTTCCGGATCCGGCGTCGAGAATTTCGAAACCGGCACGCTCGACAAATCTTTGAATAAACCAGCAACTTTAAGAAGGAAGTCTCTTTCCGTGAAAATGCCTTCAAGCTTTTTTTGAGCCGAAGGCTCATCCGCGCCCGTCGGAGATTCCACCAAAAGCAAGCATCCAATTTTG
This sequence comes from Bacteroidota bacterium, assembly GCA_023381615.1. GTDB lineage: Bacteria > Bacteroidota > Ignavibacteria > Kryptoniales > JAKASW01 > JAKASW01. Next base: position 22,718 of record JAMCQL010000065.1, on the reverse strand, counting down.
CTTTTCTGCATTTGCTCCACAGCCTCTTGAACTGTAGCGGCAGGAGAAACCGAGATCGCGTTCTGCAATTTTAATGCTTTCAGGGAAAGTCTCAGTACGTCGTTCGAGAGCGCCTTTTCGCGGCGCTTCGGCTCTTCGTACATCTCTTTAAGTTCATCTTCTAATTCTTCGTCTGGCATATTGTACCTCTCATTTTAGTTTCATCTGAAACAAGTTTGCGAGCGTCCGCCGTCAATGCTGTAAGTTACTCCGGTAATCCAAGCTGCTTTTTCAGAAGCGAGAAAAATAATTAGGTCTGCAATTTCCTCCGGCGTCCCGACTCTCCCGAGCGGATGAGTTGTCTTTGAATGTTCAAGAAACCTGGAATAGCTCTCTTCATTCATACCGCTGTTGCGGTGCAAGTTTGTTACAACAACTCCGGGGTTCACCGCATTTACACGCACTCCTTTGGGCGCGAGCTCGAGCGCAGAACATCTTGTAAGCTGATCGACGCCGGCTTTGCTGACGCAGTAAGCAAGAACGTTTGGAAATGCTCTCGTTCCCGTAACACTCGAAACGTTTACAATGTTTCCTTTTCTGTTGATGATAGACGGCAATGCGAGCTGCATCATTCTGTAGACCGATGTGAGGTTTACATCCATCATCTCGTTCCACTGCGATTCCGTGGTGTTCTCAATTGTGCCGCTGCCGATTATCCCGGCCGCCTGAACAAGCACATCGATGCCACCGAATTCGTTGACGGCAGTGTCCACGCACTTCTTGCGATCAGCTTCTTTTGTCGCGTCTCCCTGTAGAAGGAGAAACTTTCCTTTTTCGGTCGCGCATTCATCGCGCAATGACTGGAGATGAGACAGGTTCCGTGCGAACGCAACGACGCTGGCTCCCGACTTCACAAATTCCTTAGCAGTTGCTCTGCCGATGCCGCTTGAAGCACCGGTTACAATTGCTGTTGTTCCTTCAAAATTTTCCATAAGAGTTTCTGCTATTTTGTGATACGGTCAAAGTTGTGAAATAATTCAAACTCCTCATACGAGATAAAGTTTGTTCAGAAAGCTAAAGAAATAGAGAGTCAATTTCAAACTTGCAATTATTCAGACGTGCTCGCTTATACGATAACCGGTGGCAGGTCAGACAGACTTTTGAAGATTTCCTGCGGAAATTTCCAGCGAATGCGACTCATCCTCGTTTGATAGTAGTTCAGCAGGTAATGGCTTACTCAAGCGGTTGAATCAATAGCCACGACCTTTAGGTCGTGGCAGCGCACAAGAAACAATTGGGCTTTAGCCCCGAACCCAATGCGTTTCAGGGTAAAAACCCTGCGCCAGAGGCGCATGAGCCTCCGGCTCAGCAGGGGGCGTCCCACTGTTCCACGAGCTTCCGCCAGGAAGATGGCGGACAGGAAAGCTCGTGGCAATAATTCTAACCCCGTCAGTAAGGCATTACGTTCAGCGGTTTGCGTTTCCTTGATTTTCAGACACTTCTTGGCTAATATTTCAGTTAGGTAAGTCCGCTCAAAGGCGGACTTTTAAATAGTTAAACAAATGTTCCTACCCAAATCCTGAGGTTGCAATGGTACAGTTTAGCGGCGTTGACTATTTTAACACAGAAAGTTTGCTTTCCGCGGAAGAAAGACTTGTCAGAGACACCGTCCGCGACTTCGTATCAGATGAAGTTATCCCAATTATTGAAAAACATTATCGCGAAGGAACCTTTCCGAGCCATCTCGTAAAGAAAATGGGTGAACTCGGATTTCTTGGGCCGACGCTTCCTGCTAAATACGGTTGTGCAGAACTGAACAATGTCGCCTATGGACTCATTATGCAGGAACTTGAGCGCGGAGATTCGAGCATCAGAAGTTTTGCATCGGTTCAGAGCGGTCTTGTTATGTACCCGATTTACACATTTGGTTCGGATAAGCAGAAAGATTACTGGCTTCCGCGCCTTGCGAAAGGCGAGGCGATCGGCTGTTTCGGTTTGACCGAGCCTGATTACGGTTCCAACCCCGGCGGAATGATTACACGGGCTGAGAAGAAAGGAAACAAGTACGTTCTGAATGGCGCGAAGATGTGGATTACGAACGGGACAATTGCAGACGTTGCGGTCGTGTGGGCAAAGTTAGATGGAGAAATTAAAGGCTTCCTTGTCGAGAAGGGAACTCCGGGTTTCACAGCGCCTGAGATGAAAGGGAAACATTCTTTACGCGCTTCAGTTACGAGCGAACTTGTTTTTCAAGATTGCGAAACTCCAGAAGAAAATATTTTGCCGAAATCCGGAGGATTGAAATCTCCGCTGATGTGTCTTGATCAAGCGCGGTACGGAATTGCCTGGGGAGCCATAGGTTCGGCGATGGCTTGCTACAATGCCGCGCTGAATTATGCCAAATCAAGAATCCAATTTGACAAACCGATAGCCGCGTTCCAGATTACGCAAGAGAAATTGGTTTTCATGTTGAACGAGATAACAAAGGGCCAGCTTCTCAATCTTCAGTTGGGAAGACTGAAAGATCAGAATAAGCAAAAGTTCACTCAGGTTTCATTGGCGAAACGGAACAACGTCCACTTTGCGCTTGAGATCGCGCGACTTGCCCGCACAATCCTTGGCGCAAATGGAATTCTCGACGAATATCCGATCATGCGTCATATGGCAAATTTGGAAAGCGTCTACACATACGAAGGCACTCACGACATTCATACTTTGATAATCGGCAGTGACATTACCGGTTTTCAAGCCTTCAATTGACGGAGATAATGTAAATGAGACAGAGTGATAAAATAATTGGCGATGCGTTGACATTTGATGACATTTTGCTGGTACCCAATTACTCAACTGTGCTGCCTCGCGAAACAGATGTTCGCACAAAATTTACAAGAGGCATTAAACTCAATATACCGCTCGTCAGCGCAGCTATGGACACGGTTACAGAAAGCGAACTTGCTATCGCGCTTGCGCGTGAAGGCGGAATCGGAATTATTCACAAAAACTTCTCGATTGAGAAACATGCTGAGGAAGTCGACCGTGTCAAACGTTCGGAGAGCGGGATGATTTCCGATCCTATAACATTGGGGCCAGACCACACCGTTCGCGAAGCCATTTCTCTGATGAATAAATATCATATCTCCGGTATTCCAATAGTGAGCGGAGAGACTCTCGTCGGGATACTCACCAACAGGGATCTGCGATTTGTCGATGATCATGACCGCAAGGTTACCGATTTCATGACAAAAGAAAACTTAGTAACCGCAAAACTTGGAACAACATTAGAAGATGCGGAAAAGATTTTGCAAAAGTACAAAATTGAAAAGCTCCCGGTCGTTGATTCCGCCGGCAAGCTGCGAGGGCTGATAACCTTTAAAGATATTCAAAAGAAGAAGCGTTATCCTTACGCGTGCAAAGATGAACGCGGAAGATTGCGTGTGGGCGCGGCGGTCGGAGTGAAGGCCGAAACTGTAGATCGCGTCGATGCGCTTGTAAAAGCCGGTGTTGATGTGGTTATAGTTGACACTGCGCATGGACATTCGCACGGTGTAATTGAGATGGTTAAGATTCTCAAGAGAAAGCATCCTCACCTTCAATTGATCGCCGGCAACGTCGGAACGAAGGAAGGAACTCTCGAATTAATAAAAGCGGGCGTCGACGCAGTTAAAGTGGGAATTGGTCCCGGCAGTATTTGTACGACTCGAATTATTGCCGGAATAGGAATACCACAAATTACTGCCGTAATGGAATGTGCTTCGGCGGCAGCGAAGTACAAAATTCCGGTAATAGCCGACGGAGGGATAAAGCAAACAGGCGACATTGCAAAAGCGCTCGCCGCAGGCGCAGACAGTGTTATGATCGGAAACTTGTTCGCAGGTGTCGAAGAAAGTCCCGGTGAAAAAGTTCTTTATGAAGGGAGAGCTTACAAGACTTATCGCGGGATGGGTTCGCTCGAAGCGATGAAAGCTGGAAGCAGCGACAGATATTTTCAGGACGTCGAAGACGATATAAAGAAACTTGTGCCGGAAGGAATTGAAGGACGCGTACCATATCGCGGACCTCTCAGCGACACGGTTTACCAAATGGTTGGCGGACTCAGAGCTGCGATGGGTTATCTTGGCTGCAAAAATATTGGCGAATTAAAAAAGAATGCGAAGTTCATGAGGATAACCTCAGCCGGTTTGAATGAAAGCCATCCGCATGATGTCGATATAGTTAAAGAAGCTCCGAATTATCATTTATGATACTTACGGATCTACAGAAGCACTCGCTAAAATCTGTAAAAGGCATTCAGAAATACTTGCGCAAGAATTCGCTGGACGCCTTCTTTGTGGCCGATCTTTCTAATGTTCGGTATCTTACGACGTTCAGTGGAACCTCCGGATTTTGTTTGATATTTGCCGATGCAGCTTATTTTCTGACCGATTTTCGCTACAAAACACAGGCGAGCAAGGAAGTGGCGAGCTGTGAGACTGTCATTTACAGCGGAAACGTCTTCGAGTATTTGAGCAAAAAGTTCTTCAAGAAATCTTCCGGAAGACCGATCTCTGTCGGCGTTGAGGATAGTTTGTCCGTTGGTTCGCTGGACGAAGCAAGCGCGAAAATTTTCCACTGCAAATTTGCCAAGACTTCTCAGGTAATAGAAAAACTTGCAGCTGTGAAATCAAATGCAGAAGTTGAGAGAATAAAGAGCGCCTGTTCAATAAGCGGCAGCGCCCTCGATGTACTTGCACGAGAAAATTGGGTCGGCAAGCGTGAAGTCGATTTATCTGCTGCGCTTGAATTTAACCAGAAAATCTTAGGCGCCTCGAAAGAATCTTTCGACACGATTGCTGCCAGCGGCTGGCGCGGCGCAATGCCGCACGGTGTTGCGTCTGAGAAAGTTGTCGAAGAAAACGAATTTATCACTATAGACTTTGGCTGTTTCTATGAAGGCTACGCATCTGATATCACGAGGACCTTTCAGACCGGGCAAAAAATTAAACCGGAACTTTCAAAAATTTATCGGATTGTTCTTGATGCGCAAAGAAAGGGAATCGAAGCGGCACACGCAGGTGTTAAAGCAAAGAAAGTTGACAAAGCCGCGAGAGATTATATCGAGAAAAAAGGCTACGGCAAATTCTTTGGTCATGGCACAGGACACGGCGTTGGACTGCGTATTCATGAACTGCCGAGAGTTTCGAGAATCAGCGACGACGTGTTAGAAGAAGGGAATGTGATTACGATTGAGCCCGGGATTTACATACCAAGACTTGGCGGAGTAAGAATTGAAGACGATTTTCTCGTAACGAAAGACGGCGTAGAGCAGCTTTCGCATTTTTCAAGAGAAATGGATTACTATATATCAACTTATGGGAAATAAAGTACTCGTTATAGCTTACTATTTCCCGCCGATGGGTCTGAGCGGGGTCCAGAGAACTCTCAAGTTCGTGAAATACCTCCCGGACTATGGCTGGGAGCCTACGGTTTTGACAATCACTCCGACGGCGTATTTCGCTCTCGATTACAGTATGCTGCGTGAAGTAACGGAGAATAACATCAAGACAGTCCGCACTAACTCACTTGATCCGACTCGGCTGTTCGACAGCGGCAAGCCATTGAAGATGCCTCACGAAAAGCTGAGGAATTTTCTCAGCGGAATAAGCCAGGCGATTTTTGTCCCGGATAACAAAATAGGCTGGAGGCATGAGGCGATTAAAGCCGGGAGAAAACTATTTCAGGGGGAGCAATTCGATGTTATTTTTTCGACGGTGCCGCCATATACCTGTCATCTCATAGGTATTGCGCTGTCAAAGGAATTTGGTGTGCCGCTCGTCTTGGATTATCGTGATGCATGGGTGGATAACCCGCTGCATTTTTACCTCACTCCATTTCACAAGATGCTCCACCAAAATCTTGAGAAGAAAGTTCTTCGGGCTTCCAATCGAATCATCACGATCAATCGCAGAATAAAAGAGTTGATGCTTAGCCGCTACCGTTTTCTCGGGTACAACGACATAGCCATAATTCCGCAGGGATATGACCCGGAAGACTTTCATGTCGAAAATACGTTGAAGCTGCCTTTTTCTGATAGAATGAGATTCACATATGCCGGGACTTTTTATCGCAATAGAACTCCTAAATATTTTCTGCGTGCGTTGTCAGAGCTGATCAAAGGACAGCCGAAGTTAAAAAACAGAATCGAAGCTGTCTTCATCGGAACTTTTAGGAAAGAAAATCTTGCGTTGATTGACTCGCTCGGATTGCACGACGTGGTCAAGGTCTTTGGTTATTTGGATCATAAATCTACCGTGAGGTATTTGATAACAAGCGACGTGCTTTGGCTGACTGTCGGCAGCGGCAAAGGCGAGGACATGATTTCCACCGGAAAACTTTTTGAATATATCGGAAGCCGCAAACCGATCATGGGACTCGTCCCGGATGGAATTGCGAAAAATACAATACTTGAATCGGGAGCCGGTAGAGTTGTAAATCCGGACGATGTTTCCGGAATTAAGAAGGCGTTGGCGGAGTATTATGAGTTGTGGGAGAAGAATCAGCTTCCTGAGATTCCGATAAGTTTTGCCCAAAACTATGATCGCTCAAAATTAACCGGCGAACTTGCTCGCGAGCTCGCATTCCAGCTTGATTATAAAGGCTCGTATGCTAAAGTCGGAGATGAAAATTGAGAGTGCTCGTCGTTGGCGGCGGCGGCCGCGAGCATGCAATTGTTGACGCCATCTTCAGGGAGAAGGACGCAAAAATCTATTGCGCGCCGGGGAACGCTGGAATCTCCGAACAAGCGGAGTTGGTCAATCTAAAATCGCATGATGTGTATCCGATCCTGAGATTTGTAGATGACAACAAGATTGATCTTACGATAGTCGGTCCGGAGCAGCCTCTTGCGGCTGGGATGGTAGACGCCTTCGAAAATCGCGGCAAGAAAATTTTTGGTCCGAGGAAACTTGCGGCTCGTCTTGAAACGAGCAAAGTGTTCGCGAAAGAGTTCATGCAAAGGTGGAAGATACCGACTGCCGAGTTCGCAGTGTTTTCAGTTCAACAGCGGAACGAACTCAAGAATTATTTGAGCAAAGCAAAATATCCGTCAGTGTTGAAAGCCGATGGATTGGCGGCTGGCAAAGGTGTATCTATTGTCCAATCTTTTTCGGAAGCAGAAATAGAGATCGAGAAATTTTTCGTCAAGAAGATATTTGGTGAGTCAGGCGAGAGAATAGTTGTCGAAGAATTTATGTCGGGAGTCGAGGCTTCTGTCTTTGCGATAACGGACGGGAAGGACTTTGTCGTTCTGCCGGCGGCTCAGGATCATAAAAGAGTCGGAGATAACGATACAGGAAAGAACACCGGCGGAATGGGATCTTTTGCGCCAACCCCCTTCATGGGCGAAAGGGAAACGCTGAGAACAAAGGTGGAGATAATTGAAAAAGTCATAGAGGGAACAAATGCGGAAGGATTTCCTTTTCGAGGTTGCCTCTACTGCGGTTTGATGCTGACCGATGAAGGTCCGAAGGTTGTGGAATTCAATGCGAGATTTGGCGATCCGGAGACGCAAACGGTCCTTCAGCTTATTGATTCCTCCGTGCTTGACCTTTTGTATTCGACAGCAGCGAAGAAAGTAAGTTCATACAAACTCACTTTGAATAATGCCGCCGCCGTTTGTGTAGTTGCTGCATCCAAAGGTTATCCGGACGAATATGAGACAGGGAAAACAATCACGGGTTTGGAATTGAAGCTTGAAAATACAAAAGTGTTCCACTCGGGTTCGAAGAAAATGAATAATGAGCTCGCAACTTCTGGCGGAAGAGTTATCGGTGTAACAGGGATCGACCGTGGTGGAAGGATTGAACAGGCGGCAGAACTTGCCTACAAGCGTCTCAAACAAATTCACTTCGATGGGATATATTATCGGCGCGACATTGGCAAGAATGCAATAGAATTTGAGAAAAAAGCGGGAATTCGTGAATGAAAATTCTTGTAACAGGAGGAGCTGGATTTATCGGCTCCAATATCGTGGATGCTTATATCGGTAAAGGACATGAAGTATTTGTCGTCGATGATCTTAGCTCGGGTTCACTCGACAACTTGAGCCCGAAAGCAAAATTCTTTCAAGTAGATATTCGTGATCCGCAGCTTGGGAAGATTTTGCAAGAGAACAAATTTGACGTTGTAAATCACCTCGCAGCGCAGATGGACGTTAGACGTTCTGTTGCCGACCCGATTTTCGATGCCGGTGTGAACATTGTCGGGACGCTTAATTTGCTCGAGAACTGCCTTAAGTCTGGAGTTAAGAAGATTATTTTTTCCTCAACAGGCGGAGCCATTTACGGCGAGCAGGATTACTTTCCTGCTGACGAGAATCATCCGACGCGTCCTCTTTCACCGTACGGTATCGCGAAGCTGTCGGTGGAAAAGTATCTCTTTTATTATTACGCGGTTCATGGATTGAAGTGTGTCGTGCTGCGTTACGCGAACGTTTACGGTCCGCGTCAAAACCCGCACGGCGAAGCCGGAGTAGTCGCAATCTTCACAAGCAAACTTCTAAAAGGGGAAGAGCCGATAATCAACGGCGATGGCAAACAAACCCGCGATTACACGTACGTTGGAGATGTCGTTCAGGCAAACGTTCTCGCACTCGATTACGACAAACAGGATGTTTTTAATATCGGGACAGGAAAAGAAACCGACGTCAACGCACTCTTTAATACTCTGATAGCGGCGACCGGCTCTTCAGCAAAAGAAAGTCACGGTCCAGCAAAGGCGGGTGAACAAATGCGAAGCGTGATTGATTACTCGAAAGCCAAGACATTATTGGGCTGGGAACCGAAGGTTGGTCTTGATGAAGGACTGAAATTGACTGTAGAATTTTTCAGGAAGAGAATCGCAGGCTGATGGCAAATAATTTTAATATTGAAAAACTATTTTCCGCGGATAAACTTGCGGTCGCAAGAGCGATCTCCTCTGTCGAGAATCAGGACCGCGCCTCATTAGAATTACTGAATCAGATCCATCACAAGCTTGGGAAAGCTTACCGTGTTGGGATAACCGGCCCTCCGGGCGCGGGCAAAAGCACGCTCGTCAGCAAACTTGCGAAGGAACTCAACGAAAAAGGGAAAAAAGTTGGGATAATTGCAGTCGATCCGACAAGTCCTTTTACGGGCGGCGCACTTTTAGGGGACAGGGTAAGAATGATGGAGTTGAGTCCACGGGACGGGATATTCATCAGGAGCATGGCAACGAGGGGAAGTCTTGGCGGTCTCAGCAAAACTTCTCAACAAGCGGCTGACGTTCTCGATGCGGCTGGATTTGATTATGTCCTCCTTGAGACTGTGGGCGTCGGACAGTCTGAACTCGATGTGGTCGAAGCTGCCGACACGACAATTGTTGTGTTGACTCCCGAATCCGGTGATTCAGTTCAGGCAATGAAAGCCGGGTTGATGGAGATTGCAGATTTCTTTGTTCTCAACAAGGCAGATCGTCCGGGAGTGGATCAGTCATATAACGCGATTTCCACGATTCTCTCTATCTCTATTGGATCTCGCCAAGGCGAATCGCCGACGGAGACCTTTGAACAAATATCCGGTCATCATCATGAAATGGAAACTGAGCAGAGCGGTCAGCCCATGGGGTCCTTTGGACAGGATCCTTCGAGATGGGCGCCATTTATTGTTAAAACAGTGGCGAGCGAAAACAGGGGCATCGATGAAGTCATAAAAGGAATCGAGAGGCATCACGATTATTTGTTAAAGACCAATAAGCTGTTCACGAAGCGCAAAGAGCGAACAAGAAAAATCATTTTTGAAATTGTTGAAGAAAATTTGCACAAGAAATTCTGGACAAAAGAACGACTTGCGAAATTAGATGATAAATTAGAACTTGTCTTAACAAATAAGTTATCTGCGATTCAACTTGCAGAGGAACTGACAAGAGAATAAGAACGGTTTCCAAAAGAGATCGTTGATCTGAAGCTTCACAAGAGCCTAATCAGCTTCTGCAAAAGAGAGGAAGAAATTATGGATTTCAAACTTACTCCGGAAAACGAGCAGGTACGTGAACTTGCCCGCAGCTTCGCTCAAACAGAAATCAAACCTGTCGTAATGAAATATGACGAAGCCCAGGAATTCCCGTTTGAAGTCATACGGAAATTAGGCGAATTGGGTTTCATGGGTGTTACGTTTCCTGAAAAATATGGCGGTGCCGGTTTAACCTATGTGGATTATTGCAGTATTGTCGAGGAAATTTCCCGCGTCGATCCGTCGGTAGGCCTGTCGGTTGCGGCACACAACGGACTCTGCACAAGTCACATTTACAACTTTGCCGGTGAGGAACTTAAACTAAAATATTTGCCGGACCTGGCATCAGGGAGAAAAGTTGGCGCGTGGGGTTTAACTGAACCCGCAAGCGGGAGTGATTCGGGCGCGATGCGAACCGCTGCTGTCCGCGACGGAGATCATTATATATTGAACGGAACAAAGCAGTTTACTACACACGGTTCTGTCGGAGAGACAATAGTGGTCATGGCTTTGACCGATCCCTCGAAACGCAAGAAAGGAATTAGCGCCTTCATTCTCGAAAAGGGAACGCCCGGGTTTTCGGTTGGAAAAAAAGAAAACAAATTAGGAATGCGTGCGAGTGACACTTCCACGATGATATTTCAGGACGTTCGAGTTCCGAAGGATAATTTGATCGGCGCCGAAGGTGAAGGATTCAAACAAGCATTGCAGATTTTAGACGCGGGTCGGATTGGAATTGCGGCGCTTGCGGTCGGTGTTGCTCAAGGTGCACTCGATGCGAGTGTGAAGTATGCAAGAGAAAGGGTTCAATTTGGAAAGCCGATCGCGGAATTCCAGGCTATACAGTGGAAAATTTCCGAGATGGCAACTAAGACAAACGCAGCGCGGATGTTGACTTACAAAGCCGCTTACTTGAAAGATCATGGCAAAGATATCACACTTGCGGCTGCAACGGCGAAATATTTTGCGAGCGAAGCGGCCGTGAAATGCACTGAAGAGGCAATCCAGATACACGGCGGTTATGGTTTTATAAAGGATTTTCCTGTCGAAAAATTTTACCGCGATGTAAAATTATTGACAATTGGAGAAGGCACAAGCGAAGTTCAAAAAATGGTCATCGCGCGGAAAATCTTGGATATTTGATTCAATGAATGCCGTAAATTATAGATCAATAATCCTTCATAAGCCCTTTATTCTAATTCAAATCAGACTTGGCTTCTTTCAAACATAGGTAATGAGAAGACTTATTCTTGCCATATTATTTCCTGTAGCGGTCATGGGACAGACGAGGCATCAGTCCCCGTGCTCGAAACTACTTGGAGGTGTAAACACTTTCGCCGCAGTCTATTTCGATGACGATTCGCTCAGCCAACTCGCAAAGTTCGACATGGTTGTCCTTGATCCGGCAAATTATGATTCTACAGACATTGCAAGACTGAAATCGCTTGGCTGTATGCCGATCGCGTACCTGAACATTGGCGAAGTGGAAACTTACAGAAACTATTTTGATCTGGCCGACACGTCAATGCTTCTTGATCCCGATCCTCACTGGCGCGACCGATATTACGTCGATATATGTAATCCCCGCTGGCAGGAAATTGTTCTCAGAAATCGTATTCCCCAAATTTTAGATAAGGGTTTTTGCGGTTTGTTCCTCGATCTTTCTGATCTGCTACATGAATATCCTGAAATGAATAATTGCGCTGTCTCACTGATAAAGAGAATTAGAAAAGAGGTGCACAACGACAATTTAATTTTAGATGGCGGCTTGAAGATTATTGATGAAGTCGGGGATGACATAGACGGAATTGCCGTGGAAGGCTTGATGGGATATTACGACTTTGATTCCGAAGAATACGAAATCCGCCCGGACAGCGTTGAAGATCGCGAGTTGACATTCCTATTGAACCGCGCAAAGAAATTCAAGATCAAAGTGTTCCAGCTTGATTACGCCGCCCCGTCAGATGTGCAGACGCGAAAAAAAATAATTATTAATTCACGAAAACTTGGGTTTATTCCTTATGTCGGAACAATTGAACTGGATACATTATTCATCGATACAACTCATAAAATAAAATCGATCGATAACAAAAAAGGAAAGCCTTTTACGGATTAGCCTTTCCCCGGACACTGTCCGAAGGATCCTGTGGACGAGAGTAATCGGGACAGGAAATTCTATCCAGCCTAACTTAACCACGATAGACCGAGACTGCACCACCTTCATTGTAAAATTAGAGTCGGATAGCTAAGTTCATAATTGCTTATTGGAGAATTTAATGACACATGATGAAATAATTGCTGCACTTGCAAATATAAAAGATCCGGATCTTCATAGAGACATTGTCTCTTTGGGTTTTGTAAAAAAAGTAGAGATAACAGATAGAAAAATTGACGTAGAAATCCAACTGACTACTCCGGCATGTCCTGTTCGCGATGACATGAAGTCGCAAGCCGTGAATGAGATCAGGAGGCTTGGTTTTACCGGTGATGTGAACGTTACAATGGCAAGCCAAGTTGTGAGTCATGCAAATCAAGTCAGGGAGCAGGTACTCCCCGGTGTTAAGAACACGATTGCAGTAGCAAGCGGGAAGGGTGGTGTTGGTAAATCAACCATCGCGGTCAATTTGGCTGCGGCGCTTGCAAAAGACGGGGCAAAAGTTGGAATCGTGGACGCCGACGTTTACGGACCATCGCTTCCGCTGATGTTAGGCGTCACGGAAAAACCGCAAACTGAGCGGATTGACGAAAACCGTTTTAAGATTTATCCGATTGAAAAATTCGGAATTAAGATGATGTCAATCGGTTTCTTGGTAGATACAGAGACGCCGATGATCTGGCGCGGACCGATGGCAAGCGGAGCAGTAAAACAATTTCTTACAGATGTTGTCTGGGAAGATCTCGATTATATGATTTTCGATCTGCCTCCCGGTACTGGTGACGTTCAACTAACGCTTGTTCAGACTATTCCCTTGACTGGGGCGGTAATTGTCACGACGCCACAGGATGTTTCGCTTGCGGATGTAAGACGAGGTATCAGAATGTTCCAGAAGGTGAACGTTCCGATCTTTGGTGTAGTAGAAAATATGAGTTATTACATTTGTTCGCACTGCGGTCATCGCGAGGAAATTTTTAGCAACGGAGGCGGAAGGAAAACGGCGGAGAAGTTCAGTGTTCCGTTTCTTGGAGAAATCCCGATCTACACGCCGATTAGAATAGGCGGTGATACCGGCAAACCGATCGTTTTGATGGAACCCGAATCAGAGCAGGCGCAATTGATACAGTCGGTCGCAAGACGCCTTGCTGCGCAGGTCAGTATTACCAATATGTCAGCGACGGATAAACCGAAGATAGAAATAGCATTGTGACGGAGCAATTGAATAGTGGAATAATGGAATCCCGTGAGGAAGTTGTTGAACAAATAAAAGAGGTTCTTGTCGAGGCGAACAAGTTTCTGTCGATTGATAACGGGAGAGTGGAATTTGTCGAGTTAGAATCTGACGGCATACTGCGCGTAAAATTTTTTGGATCATGCGCAGTTTGTCCGCTCTTACCGATGACGCTGAGGGCTGGGGTTGAGAGAGCGGTTCTCCTGAAAATTGGGGAGGTAAAGCGGGTCGAACTTGCCACCGCATAGCTCTATTGCAGATGCGTAAAAACTCGGTCAGCGCTAAATTGTTTCTGGGATGTTCAAGGTAGATTTATAGCGATAGCGGATCAAGCTCTTCGCACTTATAGTTCCTTATCGCTATCGTTCTCGCGGGGAATTTCTTAATCAGTTCGTAGTTGTGAGTCGCAAGGAGAATGGTTGTGCCACTCAAGTTGATCTTCTTGAGCAAGGTAAGAATGTCGGCGGAAGTTGTGGGATCGAGATTACCTGTGGGTTCGTCTGCCAGAATTGCGATCGGGTCCTTCGCGATCGCGCGTGCAATTGAGAGCCTCTGCTGTTCGCCGCCGGAGAGCTCACCGGTTGGCGAAGTTTTCCTGTGGATCAAACCAACCTGACTTAACGATTGCATCGCCCGCATTTTCATGTCGCGAGTGGAATAGCCGACAGCTTGCAGGGCGAACGTCACGTTGTCGAAAACCGACCTGTCGTCGAGCAATTTGTAGTCCTGAAAGATTATTCCAAGCTTTCGCCTCAGGAGATGGAGGTTTCTTTTCTTTAACGAGGTCGAAGAGAAAGTATCTATTTTCACGACGCCGGAAGTGGGAGCAATGTCCATGTAGAGCAGACGCATCAATGTCGTTTTGCCGCAGCCCGTCTCGCCGACGAAGTAAACGAACTCGCCTTTCTCAATCGAAAGATTTACATCCGAAAAAATCAGATGTTCATCGAATGCGAACGATACGTTTGTGCATTTAATCATGGTTCGGTTTCACCAATACGAAGTGTACTCTCTGAGATTCATTGTTTGCTTCAAGCATTGTAAAGTCGCCGGCGACAAATTTTTCATTGAATCCGGCTTTCCCGCAAAGTCCTCGGATCGTATCAAGCTTGTAAACATATTCCCTGTGAGTTTCCTCGAATAATTCGTCTTTTCTTTGCACTCGAACGTAAGTCGTATGGATTTTTGTCTTCGGGTCATACAGGGAGCGGCGCTGGTAATGAATCCCTTTATGTCTTCCGCGCTGTGTGAAAAGCGAGGCGTCGCTCAATGAATTTGATTCAAGACTCGCGTCGAAAACAAAAACGCCTCCAGGTTTCAAGCTCGCGTAGACATTCCTAAAAAATTGCGCCAAAGCATTAGCATCCGAAATATAGTTTATGCTGTCGTAAACGCACACGGCTGTATCGAAAGTTTCTTTAGAAGAGTAAGTAACCATATCATGGTTAATGAAGCAGGCGTTTCTTCGCCTTGTCCTGGAAAGTTTTGTCTGTGCAACTTCAAGCATCTGTTTTGAACTATCGATTCCTGTAACGTCATAACCGAGCTTTGACATTATAAGTGAAATGTTGCCAGTTCCGCAAGCGAGTTCGCACAATTTTGTGTCTTTAATTTTTGAGCGGCGCGTTTCCTTACCGGCGAGCTTCATTAGCATAAGTATATACTTCGCCCAGCTTGGATAATCGACTTCTCTCATCATGTGGTCGTAGATAGGCGCAGACACCGTGTAAGGCGGCGCACTTTCCGCTTCCAATTCGAACAGGTCTGTCTGCGTCAGATGAAAAGAGGGCTTCGTTCGCACGCGCTCGATTTATTTCCTAATGGCTTTCCTGTTTTTGGATATTTCGAGAGCAAGTTTTATTGCTTCGATTGTGCTTGAAGGGTTCGCGATTCCCTTTCCGGCGATGTCGAAAGCCGTACCATGATCGGGCGAGGTTCTGATGATGTTGATTCCCGCTGTGAAGTTTATTCCGGTGCTGAAAGATTTCATCTTGAGTGGGATGAGGCCTTGATCGTGGTACATCGCGAATATTCCGTCGAAGAGTCCCTCGCGGTGAGTTCCGAAAAATGCGTCGGCTGGGAACGGTCCTTCGACATTGATCTTCATCGAGTTTACTTCCTGAATTGCTGGTTTTATTATTTCATTTTCTTCTTTTCCAATCAAGCCGTTTTCTCCCGCGTGAGGATTTAGCCCGAGCACGGCGATACGCGGCGACTTGACGCCGAAATCCCTTCGAATGGATTCGTTGAAGATTGCCAGCCGTTCGGAAATTCCGGCTTTGGTCAGCGAACGTGATACTTCGGAAATCGGAATGTGGATCGTCGCCAACGCAATTCTGGCAAAGTCCGATGCCATTATCATAATTGAACGTTTCGATTTCGACAGCGTAGTAACCATCTCGGTTTGTCCGGGGTATGAATAACCCGCAAGACGCAACGCCTCTTTAGAAAGAGGTGCAGTCACCATCGCGTCTGCCTCTCCTTCCATGCATAGTTGAACCGCTTTTTCAATTGCTTTGCCAGCCCACATACCGCTTTCCTTGGTGAGCTTGCCCGGCTTGAGTTTTTCTTCGAAGTCCTGCCCGATGTCGAGAATCGTGATCTCGCTTCTCCCAACAGCGTCCGCAAGGGAATTTACTTTGAGTATTTTTCTTCGAAGCGAATATTTGTCTGCGTAATATTCGAACGCCTTGTAAGGACCGATGAGCAGCGGTGTGCAGTTTGCCCGGATGGTGCGGCTTCCTGCCGACTTCAACGCAACTTCCGGTCCTATTCCATTATAATCTCCAATAGTGATTGCAATGACGCTCATAATTTCTCCGTTTGGTAAAGCTTAAATTCTCCAAATCTATGTTCTTTGAAAATTAGGCTTCTCTTCAAGTTTGGATAATACCAGATTTCGTATGTGCCGTCGCTGCGGAATTCGCGTTTGACGTTTGCGGGCTTGCCGAATACTATGTAAGCCTTTCCGCGGTCCGTAGCTGCACCGTTGTTCGTCGCGATAGTCCTGAAATGTTCAAAAGCGTAATCTGCTCTTTCATAGAACTCAGCCTCAAGTTCATTGAAGGCAGTTTTGGGAGTTGGATCGTGTGATTTCCAGTATGCGTCGAATTTTTCTCTCATCTCTTTATGACTCCCCGAGTTGATGAGAGAATAGACAGAATCCGAAGCGATGTATTTTAAAAGTGAGAGAGCCAAAGCGAAATTTCTGAGCGTAAACGGCTTATCGAGCCAGAGATAAGAAAAATCTAGCTTCTCGCTTTTGCCGTTTAGTGAAGCATCGAGATCGTAAGTACCTTCTTGAAGCGTGTCGATTTCAAATCTCGCGATGTAAAGCGAGCAAGACGAATCCGGCGCCTCGGAAAAAGATAGAACACA
Source organism: Bacteroidota bacterium (assembly GCA_023381615.1). Classification (GTDB taxonomy): domain Bacteria; phylum Bacteroidota; class Ignavibacteria; order Kryptoniales; family JAKASW01; genus JAKASW01. The sequence goes on along the minus strand of JAMCQL010000065.1, from coordinate 5,971 downwards.
GATCGAGTCACTCGGCTCTAATTTTACTTTTGATGGATATAAAGAATCAAGCTTGTAAATCGAAGCTCCTGATTTTGTTTTGAGCGACAGGGTGAGGGGAACAGAACCGGTATCTTCCACAAGCAATGCCACCCGTATATTGTTCGGAAATGGCGCGATGTCGTTCATCAGAACCGGAAATATGACTTTCCCGGACAGCGAATCGAGAAATATGGTGGAGAGTATGCCTGCCGTATTCAAATGGCTGAAGCGTTTCGTAACTGTCTCGTTCATATAAGTGATCTGCTGGTTGTCGTCCCGCACTTCGGCTGTTACTTTGTAAGTTGATTTCGGCAGAGTCATCGTCATGAAATCCTCTACGATCTCTTTTGGCGCCAGCGTTTGAGCAAAATTATCTGCAAATATCTTCTTGAGATGGAATTTGTGGTGGTTGGTTCCTGTTATCGAATCAACGGCATCGATCGAGAAGGCAAGATTAGCCTCGAATTTCTCCGGCGTCCCTTGAGTTTTGGTAAATATGATTCTTGGAAATGGAACGACGTAGGTGAAGCAGACCGTGACACTGTCTTTCGTCGAACTCAAGATCCACGATGTCAGCGGTGGATTTTCTCTGCGAATAGGTGGTTGAGAAATAGCTGTGCTTGCTGAAATTAGAACAACAACCGTGAAAACGAGAAATGATTTAGCCGCCATTATTTTAAAGTTAAGCAGCAGGTGAGTCTTTATCAAAGTATTAGCATTCGTTGGTTCAAATTACGTAGTGAGTCTGGGAGTTTGACTTTGGTGTATCTGACAATAAAATGGGCGAAAGAAATTGACGTGTTGAATTACCGAAAATCTACAACGGTGGGAAGAGAAGTTCTGGATAATTTATCTGGCAAATGCAGTAGAGAATGTCACGCTTGATAGGTTAAAAGGCACTGAACCTGTTCCGAAGCTCCCACTGTGGAACGAAGCACTTAATCGCGTCCGGATAAATCTGGATACTCACCCAATAAAGTCCTTTGAAAAAGAATACTCTTGATTTGTCTCCGGCTTCGATTTTCCGAGCAACAATAAGTACAGAGGTGAGCACTCAAAAGCGAACCTTCCCTTAACCCTCCCGATGGATCGGGACAGGCTCTCCTTCGCAAGGAGGGGAAATGGGGTGGTTGTTACTTGCGATTTATCGCGATGCGCACCTTTCAGCCGCCTTCGATTCCTTTTTCTCTCATGTAGCCGGTCAGCGTTTCCTTCAACATTCTCAAGTCGGCGTAAGGCACGGAATAGAGATTAAGATTAATTTTCTTTTGCGGGTTCTCAGTTTCTTCTATCTCAATCTGTATCGGTTTGATTTTGATCGACTTAATGTCGCGCCACTGACACCGTTTCGCTCTACGGAGCCACCATAACTTGAACTCAATCGCCTCGTCATTAATCTTCAAATAGTTATTCATCTTCCTATCCACAATTGGATTTAAAAGCCATATCGCACCCAGCGCCATTTCAAATATTCCCAACCAAAGGGGGAGACCTTCGGGTTGATTTTTGAAGATGCTTGAGACAACAAAATAGATTCCACTTACAAGAAAAAAGGTCCCGCCGATCTTAAATAATACCTTCTGGAATTTCGAGTAACGCGCCCTCTGAGTGAAATCAACAAAGATAGGTTCCATAGCCACTTCTCTTTTTTGTTAATTTCACTAAGCTCACTTTAAATGTCAAGTGTCGGCAGTTGTAAACATGTAATCCGGAAAAGGTGACGCTTATAATTTTATCCGATTGCTTTAAACAGGCAGGCAGAATATCTTCGACTGTTTAGCTTTCCAAATAATTGAATGATGACATGCTAATTATTTATTACATGACGCTTGTTCACCATGCCGCAGACTTCTGAGAGTTCAGCCACAAGCAAGCTCGTCCGTGGTTTGAGCGCATTTGACATGACGATGATTGTCATCGGATCAGTCATCGGTGCGGGTATTTTTATGACGCCTTCATCGATCGCCCAAGCACTTCCATCGCCCGGGCTGATTATTTTTGTCTGGGTTCTTGGCGGAGCGATGGCATTGTGCGGCGCACTGACTTACGCCGAACTTGGCGCGATGATGCCGGAAGCGGGCGGGGTATACGTTTATCTTTCCAAAGCATACGGCGGTTTGTGGGGATTTCTTTACGGCTGGGCATATTTCCTTGTCGTCAATACAGGCGGCTTGGCTGCGATCTCTCTTGTCTATGCAACCTATTTCGGTTACTTCGTTCATCTTTCTGATTTTGGAATCAAGATCGTCGCTATACTTGGCATAGTTATCTTAACTTTCGTCAATTATTTCGGCGTCAAAGCCGGGGGCACTTTTGCGAGTCTATTCACTATTCTAAAAGTCCTGGCGATTGCCGGACTAATCATCTTCGGATTCATGCTTGGCAAATCCAACAGCACCTCTTTTTGGCCGCTCATTCCGGGAGCTCTGAAAAATAATCTCATCAACGCGCTCGCAATTGGAATGGTCGGTGTTCTCTGGGCTTACGGCGGCTGGCAGCACGCAACTTTTCTTGCAGGCGAAGCCAAAGATCCAAAGCGAAGTCTTCCCGTGTCGATTATCGGCGGAACCTTGGTTGTCATACTTGCGTATGTGCTCGTAAATTTCGTTTATCTACATCTACTTCCTGTTCCGAATATAGCCTCGTCATCCCGAGTAGCGGCGGATGCGGCGGAACGCTTTTTCGGACCCGCGGGAGGCACGCTGATTTCTCTTTCGATTATCATTTCGACTTTTGGTACTGCAGGAATTCATACTCTCAGCGCTCCGAGAATTTATTATGCCATGGCTGAAGACGGCGTCTTCTTCAAGAAGACCGCATACGTCCACCCGAAATATCATACTCCAACCTTCTCGATAATTTTCCAATCTGGTTGGGTGATTCTCTTAATACTGTCCGGCAATTTTCTTCAGCTGATCACTTACACCGTGTTTGCCGACTGGATATTTTTTGCTCTTACCGCCGGTTCTGTTTTGATTTTCCGAAAGAAATTTCCGGGACTGGAGCGTCCATATCGCACGCTTGGCTATCCGTACACGACTCTCTTCTTTATAATCATCGCGTGCTGGTTCGTCATAAACACGCTCATCACATCGCCGCTCCAATCTTTCGCAGGACTTGGATTTATTTTGTTGGGGGTCCCTATGTATTTTTATTGGAAAAATAAGAGAACGATCTCGTAAAAAGCCTTTTCAAAATTCTAGTGCTAATAGTTATCTTTTATTTACAACGAAATTCTTAACAAAGGAATAAAAATGCTCAAGTACGATATCAATTCATATCGCGCACTTTTTCCCGTCATAAAGACTGGGACAATTTATTTGAATCATGCGGCAACGAGTCCGCTTCCGACAAAAGTCATCGATGCCGTAAATAAATACCTTAAAGAGCGGAGCGAAACTCAAATCGATAACTTAGCTTCCTTCCAGCCTACGTTGACGGAAACGCGCGGCTTTGCCGCGCGGCTCTTAAACACGACTCCCGATCGAATAGCATTCTTCGGCAACACAACGAACGCGATAAATCTTCTCGCAACTGGAATTGAGTGGAAAACAGGTGACCGAATTATTCTCGACGACATAGAATTCCCAGCGAATGTCTATCCATTCTTGAACTTAAAACGCCTTGGCGTTGAAGTAGACTTCGTAAAAAATCGTGATGGCAAAATCTTACTTGAAGACCTCGAAGCAAAAATAACTCCTCGCACAAAACTACTTTCGATTAGCCATGTCCAGTTTCTTACCGGCTATCGTTCCGATCTTAAGGCGATTGGTGAATTGTGCAAGAAACGTGGAATTATTTTTTCCGTTGACGCGATACAAGCGGCTGGCGTTATGCCAATTGATGTCCAGGAGATGAAAATAGATTTTCTCGCGACGGGTGGACAGAAGTGGTTAATGTCTCCGCAGGGAATTGCTTTCGCCTACGTCTCTGAGGAAATGCAGGGAAGAATAACGCAGGCTTACCTCGGTTGGACAAGCATCAAGAACTTTTTCGGTGAATTCACAAGATATCGACTTGACCTCGACGATACCGCGCGAAGGTATGAAAATGGCACTATGAACTTCATCGGAATCACAAGTCTGCACGAATCGCTTTCCACGTTGTTGGAAGTCGGAATTGATTCAATTGAGGAGCATGTCCTTGATTTAAGTGACAAACTTATTTCGGAGTTAAAGTCGCTTGGATTGCATGCCTACGTGGAAGGATCGCGCAAGGATCGCTCCGGGATAATTTCGATTCGAGTTCCCGATGCGGATGCATATTCTGCAAAGCTCGCGAAAGCTAAGATTGTGGTGGCAGTTCGCCAGGGAGTGATCAGAGTCTCACCGCATTTCTACAACACGGAAGAAGAAATTTTAACCCTGGTCGAAAACCTAAAACAAATCTAACGTCTCGCCGAAGAAGAAGTTTTTCCTTTAGTAATTGACCGCGAGCTTCACGTTCATCATCCTCGGATAGCCGAAGTGCGTTCCTCCGAATGTTGATTCGAACCTGTAAAGAAATGGCGTGTTGAATACATTCAGGATAGACGCGGATAACGTAACCGGCAATCTGAGAACTCCTGCAAAGTTGTATCCGACGACAGCGTCAAAAACTGTGTGAGGCGCGACTGATTTGTCGGGCGAACCTGGTTGGTCGGAACTCAGCGACAAAAGGTTGATCACGCCGTCGGTGTAGCCGCGCTGTTCAAGCAGAACTTTTGCCTGTGCCGCATCAACTCCCCTACCGTCGGGGCCGACTAGATCAAAAGGGAGTCCGGAATCAAAACGTCCATTGAGACCGGCAAAGAATCCACTTGGGCTGGTGTAGGTTAAATTAAGCACCACTGTCAGCAATTGATCGTGCTCCGTTGGGAAAGTTGTTTCTCCCGCGAAGGGATGAGAGTAATTTTGTCCTTCTTCGCCGAATATTAGTCCGGCGGCAATCGGAGATGAACCATCGCTGGGAGTCTCGCCGCGCGAAACGCACGTGCTCACTGAAAGATTACCAGAGAATCTATTCCAATCGTTCAACCGGACTAGCGCTTCTCCGCCCGCAACGAAGCCATTTTTTAAATTGATTGGAAATATGATCCCTGAATTTCCGAGCTCGGCATTGACCAAAAAATTATCTATGAGTTTTCCGTAGCCCGTTAGGTCGAAGTCGAAATAGCTGTTCAGTTTATATGTTGCTCCGAGTTCTGCTGCATGCTCGCGCTCGCTCTGTACGACCGTTGGGACATTTCCTTGTTGTGCGCCCGTCAGCACACGTGCCTGCTCCGAGCTGGAGACCAAAATGTTTTCCAATGGCGCTTGCATTATTATTCTGTTGTAGGATGCTCGGAAGACTAACCTGTCACTTGCCTTGTATGCGACTGCAATTCGCGGAGAAAATCCCGTCTCTTTGATGAGGAGATTGAACTGATCGTATCTCAAGCCGATGTCGAAAAGCCAGCGGTCAACCGTGAATTCGTCCTGCAAATATCCGGCATATCGGTCAGCGGTCCTTGATTGGTCGACGAGAAACGGCTGGCCGCCTTTCGTTATGTCGTAAGGCAAATAGCGTGGATCGCCGCCTGGAGTCGTCGAGTCCGACAACGCAGGATTGGTAACGGCAAAGGTAAAAAATTCGTGTATTGGATAAACGGCGCCGCTCAAACCCGCTTTGAAATCATGCCGGATCCCAAACCAATTTTGAACCGTTGAGTATTCGACTTGTGCGCCCGTCGTTGTGTTCAGTCTGTCGCTTCCGATAAAGAATTTCTCGTTTTCTTGAATTGCTGTTGCATATTCAGATGGGCTGTTAAGCTCAATCAATCCTCCGCTTGTCAATTTTGCATGAGTTATATGTCATGGTCGAGGTAGGGCTTCAGATAAGGTACCAAGGACGACATTTTTGCGGGGCAAAAATGCCAAGCGAGAGGACATCAAAAAAAGAATTGATAGAGTACGGTAAAACTGAACAAAGT
>JAMCQL010000068.1 GCA_023381615.1 Bacteroidota bacterium | reverse complement strand
CATTGGCTGGCGATTACGACTATTGGACCGCGTACAATAGTATATATGGCAACACATATTATGATGTCAGATCATACCAGAGTGCCACAGTCCGTGCTGTTCACAACTATTGGGGAGGGGGTAGCCCCAGTACCTACAAGGATGCGACTTCTTACCTGGATGTTTCTCTTCCGCTCACGACGGATCCTTGGGCTGGAGGTTCACCTTCGCCATTAGTAGCAGCCAGCACTTCTGAAGGCCCTCTTCAAAGTCCAGTTGATAAATTTAGCCTAGGAATTCTTTACGGAAGACAGAAACAGTATTCGAAAGCCGCTGAGGTTTTCAAGAACATGGTGAACTCAGGGGAAATGCCGCTTGTTGCACTCTCTGCACTTGTGAAGATCTGTAGCGACAGCTCAGGATTGGAAACAGTTAAATACTTAGAGACCCTCGCTGTTGCAAAGTCGAGCTATCAGACGACGGCCATGCGCCTTCTTGCAGGCTATTATCTCTCAAAGGGAAACTATGCCACCGCATCGGCAATGTGGGACAGAATTATTGAATCATCCCCGGACGGCTACGACGCGCGGCTGGCACGATTTGCGAGGTTTTACTACACGCTAAATGTTGTGAAGGATGTTAAGCTTGCGAGCACCTTACTGGATGAAATATCGACTCTATATTCTAAAGATGACAGGACGGGCAGCGTGGAGACGGCAAAACTGATGCTGATCAACGGCTCTTCTCAGCCATCTGCTCAGGCAGCTTTTGAATCGCCTTCGAAGGAGTGCACCACAGGGAAAGCAGTAATGACTGCCAATCTGCCGACGGAATTCCTACTTAGGCAGAATTATCCTAACCCTTTTAACCCAACGACAACAATTAATTTTCAACTGTCTCACGATTCCTATGTCAAGCTAATCGTATACGACGTGCTCGGCAGAGAAGTAACAAGACTTACAGATGGGCAGATGGAGGCAGGCTATCATTCAGTAACGTGGAACGCGAGTAACGTATCAAGTGGAATTTACATTTACAGACTATCGGCTGGCAGTCTTGTTCAGGTGAAGAGAATGTTGATGATAAAATAGTGCCAAAGTACGACTCATTTACGTCGGTTTCCGAAACATCGAGGTTTGCGCGATAAGTGAGTCGCACATTAACTTGATTTACGATAAGGATCTCATGAGAACAGTTTTCATTTCGATTCTTGTTTCGATTTCGCTCGCCGGATGCGCGAAGCATTTTTCGTCAACGAGTGTCGGGAACATTCCGCCGAAGACTTACGTCTCCGTGTTTCCGTTCCGCGATTCGGTACAGTCGGCGAATTTCAATCCGCAGTCGAGCCAGCTCCAGATTCACTGGTGGGCAAACGACCCCGACGGCATAGTCGCCGGATATGTTATAACATTCGACCGGAAACACTGGACGTTCACAACGAAGAACGACAGCGTATTCGCTCTCCCGTTGTTCACGAAGGACACCACGTATATCTTCTCTGCCGCCGCAATTGACAACTCATTCAAGGGTACATTGAATGAAGGCGATGTCGTGAGCTTCACAGATGCGAACGGCAACGGAGTTTGGGACAAAGGAGAAATTTTTCCGACACTTGGAAGTTCGGTTGATCCCGATCCGCCCTCAATAAAGTTTCCTATTGCAAACACGCCTCCTTTGGTTGAATTTGTGATGAACGGCGATCCGTTCGTTACGCGAATCGACATTCCGGAAACGACGTTTACCGTCGTTTCGTTTGGATGGCGCGGCTCAGACATTGACGGCAACAGCACGATCACGAATTATTATATTGCGCTCAACGATACTTTATCTCCCCAAAGCTGGGTCGAGCTTCCATCGCAATTCAATTTCGTCACACTGAAAGCGAGACTCTCCGAGGCATTTACCGACACATCTACAATTTCTTGTGACATTTATCCGAACACTTATCCCGCCATGTCGCAGTCGCCGCTCCCGGCACCGCTTCGCAATATGAAGCTGAACGGCAGCAACATCTTTTATATCAAGGCGCGGGATGTAGCCGACCAATACAGTCCGGCGATGCGGGCGCCCGACACGACGAAGACATGGTTCGTGAAGAAACCGAAAGGAAATTTTCTTGTTGTCAACGACTACGGCATTCCCGATCAATCGACGAGATTCTATACGGGCATATTGGACACGATTGCCGGCGGGGTCATTCACGGGAAATTCGATTTATGGGACATCAAGGGCGGCTCGTACTACCCCCGAAAAGGAAGTCTCGTGCAGCCGTATGTTAACCCGACATTCCAGGAGACGCTGAAACTTTACAAATACGTTTTCTGGTACGCAAGCGACGAACAGGACTTCGACATTGCCCAGACGGCTGTGAGGGAATTCAGAAGGAGCGGCGGAAAAATCTTCATGACTTTCATGGTGCCCGCTTCTTATGCATCGGGACTCGATGTCAATCAAGAGCTTCGCGATTTCTCCGACGCGATCGACAGCCTGACGAGCACAATTTTGATGGACTCGTTGTCGATTAGCCCGATCACCTCGACAGGCTTTGTGAAATCGGGGACGAGAATGGTTCCGTTTGATTCCACGGTTTATCCTGTTCTCGTCCGGGACAGTTACCTGTCCAATCCGACTGATGGAGGAAAAGTGGTCGGCAATCTCCGCGGAATTTATCCTTCGGTCGGTGCCTCGGTTATTTATAGAACTCAGCCGTACGGTGTGGACAACCGCCAACCGGTCATAGGCGTGATGAGCGGCGACAACACCGCATTTATCATCGGCGTGCCGCTGTACAGGTTCAACGGGAATTCCACGACCGCTTCGAACAACACGAAAGCTTACCAGCTGATTTACAAAGTGCTCAAGACTTTCGGAGTGTATTGAGAATGCCGTGGAGAATGATAGCGAATCAAAATTCATTCTAAGAAGTGAACGTAAAATGAGATCACTGAATATGTTCAAATTTTTGATCGTCATCGGTATTTTTCTCCAGTTCTCTTCTACAATTGCGCAGCAGCGCGGGAGCATACAGGGGAAAGTCACAGATGCCGCGACAAACGAAGGCCTCGTCGGCGTGAACGTGGTCATTAAAGGAACTTACTACGGTGCTACGACGAATCTCGACGGGAAATTTGAAATAAAGAATGTTGGGGTGGGGACATATACTCTGACCTTCCGATTGCTTGGCTACAAAGAAGTTGGGCAAACGGGCGTAGCAGTTGCGGGCGGTGAGGCGACGACCGTTAACATAAAACTCGAAGAAACCGCTCTTTCGCTCGGACAGGAAGTTGTTATTGTCGGTGAGAAACCTCTTATGGATGTTGCCGAGACGCAAAGCACAAAAACAATTTCTGCTGAAGATATTAGAATCTCTGCGGTGCAGAACGTGAAGGACGTCGTGGCACAGCAAGTCGGCGTTGTTTCGTCCGACAACGAAATTCACATACGCGGCGGCAGGTCTTACGAAAACGCATACCTTCTCGACGGAATTTCGATCCAGGATCCTCTTGCCGGGACAGGATTCGGCTTACAACTTAGTTCAAATTCTCTGCGTGAGATGGAAGTGATAACCGGCGGATACAACGCGGAATACGGGCAGGCGACCAGCGGCATCGTAAACGTCAAGACGAAAGAAGGAACCGCGAAGTACGACGTCTTTTTGCAATACAAGACCGATCACTGGGGACTCAACGACAATTCAATTTCGAATTTCAACTCCGACAACTATGAGGCGAACATCAGCGGTCCCGAGCCGATCACAAAATATTTGCTGCCGGCAATTGGTGTGAGTATTCCAGGGGAATTGACTTTATTTGGAAGTTTCGCCGCCGCGTTCGCAGACGGACATGTGATGTGGGCCGATCGTTATCAGGGCGGACAACTCGTGAGGTTCAAGATCGATACTCCGTCGCGTCTCAACTCTTCTATTTTTTACGGGACGAGATTCGCACCGCGGCTTTCGAATAACTGGTACGGACTCGGAAAAATCACGTATAAGCCGAGCCAGGTGGTGAAGCTGACTTATTCATACAACCAAAGTGTGAGCATTAGTCAGAACACTCAGTCGCTGCAGACGAATTTGGAATACGTCGAGCCGAGTCCCGGTTACCAGTATCAGTTCCAAAATATTCTCGGCAGCGCGGACGTTTACACTCACAACAGCATTGTTCACTCGCTCAATCTCACTCAATCGCTGAGCCCGAAAGTATATTATGATTTGAAATATGCACATTTCTTCACTCAGCTCCGCGCCGATGCGAACGGACTCTACTGGACACAATACCAGCAGCCGATTGACGTCGTTACATTGCCGCCGGAATACTATAACACCAACCGCGACACGATCGGGATAATTCCCGGCGATGGATTTTATGACTTCGGCAATGCGGATACTTGGCACGACCACTACTTCATCAACAACGAAGTAAAGTTCGATCTCACGGTCCACTTCAGCGAAATGAACAAGTTCAAAGCCGGCTTCGACATGAATTTTCAGGAAATGCAGCTCATCGATATTTATCAGCCGTGGGTCGGCGTTATGGGATTGAACAACGACATCTATAAAGTTTTCCCGGCGATGGGTTCCGCTTATTCGCAGGAAACAATCACGACGAACGGAATGATTTTGAATTTAGGTTTACGTTTCGATTACTGGTTCCCGGGGAAGTTTGTGGACGATGCAGTGAAGAATCCAGCAGTAGTTACGATTCCACAAGCCGTACGCGACAAGTACTATCAGGATACATATAACTTTTTCGGGAGACGCTGGAAGGGAAGAATCAGTCCGCGCCTCGGAATTTCCCACCCGATTTCCGACAACCAGACGCTATTTCTGAATTACGGACATTTTTCCAAATGGCCGAGGCCGCAGTTCGTCTACGCTAAACTCAGTCCGAGCAACGCCAGATCCACGTTCCAGACTTTCGGAAATCCCGATCTGAATCCAGAGACGACCGTGAGTTACGAACTCGGACTGCGCAACCAGTTCACCAACGACGACGTGCTTACGGTTACCGCTTACTATAAAGACATCTTCGATTACGTTCAGACGAAGCAGGCGCAGATTTCTTCTGCGGGACTCATCGGGCAGAGTTTTGTCACTTATGTAAATTCGGATTACGCGCGTTCTCGCGGAATTGAGATCGAATACAGAAAACGAATAGCCAGATGGTTCAGCGGAACCGTCAGCGGTTCATATTCCGTCGCAACAGGAAAGTCGAGCTCTGCCGACGAGGGACTTCTTGCGGTTCGCGGAGATATCTTTGAAGTCATAAACGAAACTTATCTCATCTGGGACCGCCCGCTTCAACTCTCGGCTAACGTGTCAGTCTTTAACCAGAAGGAAAACGGCGTTTTTGGATTCGGCAGGGGAATTTTCGACGACTTCCAGCTCTTCTTCAGAGTTTTCTTCGAGTCGGGGAAGAGATACACCCCATATTATTTCATGAACTTGTACGCTTCGAACGGACGTCCGCTTTATGCGCCGGACAATCAAAATCCTTACAGCAAGGTAGCGGATAATTGGTTCTGGGTTGATTTCAATTTCGAGAAATATTTCAAGCTTGCCGGAATGGACATGACGCTCATGGTCGAAGTTAAAAATCTTTTCAATAATCTTAACTCGACGATCATCGATCCTGTTACGGGACGCGCTTATGTGCTTGGCGATCCGACTCCGTCGTCATGGAACGACCCTTTCTATCCCGAGCTAAATGCGCCGATAGATCCGTTCCCATTTAACACCGCGAGATATCTGCCGTACCGTAATATTAAGATTGGACTTTCGGTGAAGCTGTAATGAAAAGTCAAGATTCAAAAGTCAAGGGTCAAAACTACATGTCAAAAATCAAAATCGAACTACGGCGAGTGGCGGAAGAGATTCCAGATTATAAAGGAACTCAAAGTGCAAAAGTCAAAAGTCAAAGCCACAGCGCAAATGTCAAAACTGAACTAAAATCGAGATGCTACAATTTTTCTGTAAACGTTTTGAGGTTCTTAAAGTCAGTCGAGGCAAACAGGATACAATTTCCAATTATAGATCAACTAGTGCGTGCTTTCACTTCGGTTGGAGCAAATGTGGTGGAGGCTCGTGCGGCTAGCTCTAAGAGAGATTTTCTGAGATTTTATGAAATCGCGTTGAAGTCTTCCAACGAAACAAAATATTGGCTTTGCCTGCTGAGGGATGCCTTTGATATAGACAAATCGAAAGTTGATCCCTTACTTCAGGAAGCGGCAGAAATATCCAACATGATCGCCGCAAGTATTCTCACGATGAAGAACAAGAGGTAGAAAGATGATACCCAAATTACCAGTTTTAACCTTTGAGTTGTGGTTTTGCGCTTTGAGCTTAGACTTTTGAGATCGCCGATATGAAAAAGACACTCATAATAATTGCATTAACCGTCATGTTAACCAACCCTGTCCGCGCCCAGCTCCTCCCCATTCTCGGCGCTCAGCGGGCGGGAATAACAACTGCGCAGTTCCTTAAGATTGGAGTTGGGGCGCGCGCTAATGCCATGGCGGAAAGCTTCACCGCCGTCGGCAATGACGCGTATGCGTTGTTCTACAATCCTGCTGGAATAACCGAGTTTGACAAAAGTGAACTTGCAATTGCCCGCTCCGAATGGCTCGTCGGATTGAAACACGATTTTATCGGCGGAGTTTATCATCTTGATGCGCAAAACAGTTTTGGTGTCTCGCTTATCTCGCTCCAATCGGACGACATGCCTGTTACGACGGAGTTTCAGCCTTACGGCACCGGCGCGTATTTCAAGTACAGCGATCTCGCCTTGGCTGCAACTTACGCGCGGAGGATGACAGACAAGTTCAGCTTTGGCGTCAGCGTGAAATATGTTTATGAAACTCTCGCAGACGTAAAAATGCGCGGCGTGCTCGTTGACCTTGGCACTTTTTATTGGACGGGACTCGGCACGACGAGATTTGCTGTTGCCGTCAGCAACTTCGGCGGACAGTTGACTCCTTCGGGAAGTGTTGAACTTGTCGATGGAACGTCGGTTTCCAAGTTCCAGAGTTTCTCGCCGCCGACAATTTTCAGGATCGGTTTCGCATTCGAGCCATATCAGGACGAGGCAAATAAAGTAACCACCTCGATCCAGTTGAACCATCCTGCCGACAATTCTGAAAACTTGTCGCTCGGTGCGGAATACTCCTACAGCTCGACGTTCTTTCTAAGAGGCGGTTACAAAATCAACGTTGACGAGCAGAATTATTCTGTGGGCGCCGGAGTGAGGGTCGACGCGCGGTTCGCGCTGGTATATTTCGATTATGCGTTTACACCGTATCAGCGCCTCGGCGATGTTCACAGGTTTTCATTAAATCTGGGATTTTAAAATGAGAGTCGGAATATTTCTTGTTGCCGCTGCGTTTCTTTTATCAAGCTGCAGCGAAAAATCAAAAGTTGTCGATCCATCGACTTTGCCGCAGGGCTCGCTGACAAAAGTCTTTGGCGACACAAGCTACATACAGATGCAGCCGGTATGGGGTGGATTCTACGGCCCGAAAGACATAAAGATCGGCTACGATTACATCCTTTACGTAACCGAACCGGACAGCAATAGAATCGTAATGGTTGATCTGGCGGGTAACAGACTTGGTTATTCACAATACGTTAAACACCCCGTGGCGATAGCTGAAGACAGAAAGTTCAATCTTGTAATCACGTGCGAGTTCGACACGACTGTTGGGGCACAGACAATCACCGTTGCCGCTATTGCAAAAATCCGGCTCTTCGATTACCAGCATAAGATAGCTGATGCTCCCGTTGAGATGGTGCACCACGAAAGTCTTCAGAAGCAAATTGTCCGCGACGCCGCAGGCAATTTAATTTCGGGTAGAGCTTACACGGGCGTCGCTCCTCTTCCGGACAACAGCTACTACGTGACACGGACGGGTTCGGACAACGCAAGTCCCGTCGATCCCGACAACATGATTCTTCACTTCAGCAAGAGCGACAAGCAGTATTCGAGCGACTTTATCGACCTCGTTCCCAATCCGATGAACCTGACGCCGACGGGAACGGGCTTGGTGGCGATAAATCAGTTGAGCAACATTACAACTTTCAACAGCCGGCAATATGGGACAGACTTCATCGTCACTCAAATTGACCCGGAAAATTCCTACAAGGTAAAGTGGTTCACTTTCAACGCGGGAAGCGAGTTTCAGGCCCCGAGCTGGGTCTCGAAATTCAGTCTCGACCCGTCGAAATATTCTCCTCCCGGACTGCCGGCCATTCTTTCGAATATTTTTATAATGCCGCAGGCGGTCACCATTGACGACCGGGGAAATATTTATGTTGTCGACAGCTGGCTTGACAGCCTGATGAAGTTCGACATGAAAGGGAGCCTTCTCCACGAATCGTTCGGAAATTTCAAGGCGAGCGGTTCGCTTCTGCGTCCGAGCGGAGTCGCGTTCTTCAACAAGACTCTCTACGTCTGCGATTCGGGACACGACAGAATTCTCAGGTACAGACTCTCGACGGACTTCAGATAATGTTTGGCGGAAAAAAGTCTGTGCCCGCGCCTGGTATAGAAGTTGCAAAGCATCGAGAACGCGGGCAAGGGCATGAAGCGAGAACGTTGCACATCTCAATGAAGAGCGTCTTTTTTCCGGTTGTTATGCGCAACATCGGCAGACTAGAATAAGTCATCAAACGGTGATGCCTCCTGAATAACAGCGTCGTCCCCATTTCTCAAAACTCGTTTGAGTCTCCTCATATCACCGACGCACTGCGAAGAAAAGTACCAAATACCCATATTCAATTTAATGGGCGACACCTGTTGGTCGTAGCAGGCTTGAATAGCGGCCGATGCTAATTTGAAATCATCTTTCTGGATAGTGCCGTAGTCTGCACGTCGCGCATCGCACGTCAGTCGCCTATTGAAATTTATGGTCGAAAGGACTGTCCGCACCCATGTGTCCACTGGAAAGGCGAAGAGGGCATTGCTACAATTATCTCGTACCATATCCTCCTTACCGAGGAGGTATATGATATCCCTTATGAAGAATGACCTGATTTTGTGATTAACGCCATTCAGCGCCAACTTGTCAAAGGTATCCTTCAGTCTCCCCTGGTCAACATTCTGAATGGCTCCGCTGACATCAAAAGTATTCATACGGCTGTCAAAGAATGGGTTATTCATTTTGTTGGGGTTGCCGCTGAGGAATTGGTTAAAGACCGATTCATAACTGCGTCCATGTAAACCGTTGCGACTTACTTAGGCCACGGTCTTTACCGCTGCGACTCTGAATGCCTTTGGAGCTCCTGCTCTCTCGAACGCCCAATAATGAAAGAACAGTCTTTTGGCATAATAGGAGTCGTCAACCAGTCTGTCACGATTTACTCGTGATAGCATTCTGGTGACGTAGTGATGGGAGAATTTTTCAAGAGTACTAAGGCTTGTCATATGACCTCCTGCTGTTGTTGCGCCTAACGTCCGCACGAACCACGCCTGCCCCGCCGCTCGCGGGCGGGGCAGTGGCGCCGTCCTAATGATAAATCCTGAATCAAGTAAATCGCGGTCAACGATGGCGCCATTGAGTGAGCTCATTTGCCCTTTTCCAGTGCGCGAACAGCCTGCCCCGATATGCTCCCAATCGGGGTCGTGGTGCGGCATGTCAGGCGAAGTTGCCCGTTACGTCTTCTGGGTAAGTCTGTTACCAAGCTCGATGACACTAAGCTCCAATTGTTTGATTTCTTTCATCATTTCAAGACGCATAAGGATGATATGGTAGCGTAAGACGATGGTTGCATCCGAAATGGCCAAGAAGATTGCTATAGACGCGAACCACATTTTCAGACTTGGATTCTCGGTAAATCCCGCAACAAGGAAAAACGTAACACTCAGAAGAACAAGGAAAATGAAAATTGGAACACTTGTCCGTTTTTCGCGACGGACCGATTGACTTTGGTTGTCAAGCATTGCTTCGATCTCCTTTCGGTATTTGGCGTACAAATCG
Source organism: Bacteroidota bacterium (assembly GCA_023381615.1). Classification (GTDB taxonomy): domain Bacteria; phylum Bacteroidota; class Ignavibacteria; order Kryptoniales; family JAKASW01; genus JAKASW01. Next base: position 31,689 of record JAMCQL010000068.1, on the reverse strand, counting down.
GTGGTACGAATGTCGTGAGGTATGAGTTTATCTCTCGTCAAGAACTTATTTTGGTTGTGTGACACTTTGTTGCTCCTTCAGAAGACGGCGTAGAGCTCCCTTTGCATAAAAGAGGCGAGACTTGACAGTCCCTACCCCACACTGGATAACATCAGCGATTTCATCGTACTTCATCTCTTCGAGGAAGAAAAGCGTAAGAACCTCACGATGGACAGCGCTAAGCTTGTCAAGAAGCAGATGAATCTCGGCAGCCGTATCAGCACTCCAAGGAAGTTTTTCTGACTGCAAGAACATTTTGTCTTGGTAGTTCCCTTCAGCTCGCTCTCGCGAAACTTCGTGCCGGATGTGGGTCACTGCCTTGTCGTGAGCAATACGATAGATCCAGGAGCGAAACGATTTCGGATCTCGGAGCCTCTGAATCCTCTGAAATACTGTGAGCCATACTTCCTGCAATAGGTCGTAGCTCGTCTGCTCGTTTCGCAAGAGTCGTCTGAGAAAGTAGATTAGTCTTGGTTCCATCAGGTTCAAGAGATCTCGGAATGCGTCCGCTTCGCCAAGTTGGCAACGCAAGACCAGTAATTCCTCTCGAATCCTGTCAGTATCATTCATTTAGTCTCACCATTAGGTCGGTCGACAAGCTCAAAATGTTCAACGGCGAGACCACATTGATAGGGCGATTTCAGCAACTACTGTAACGACGCCTTGCGTATATCCACCCAATACGGCATGATATACGCCATAACCCTGGACTGTCCGCAGGATCCTTTGGACAACGCTCCAGTGCAGGCTTGTCCCGCTATCAGCGAGATGGCGACTATTCCTTTTGTATCTGAAAGTCTTTTTTTTGCCCATCCGAAGGATCTTACCTCAGCGAGCCTGTGGTCTGTGGGCAGGAACGATTTTTGCCTCAATGTACTCACGCTACCTATTGAAAATTAAACCCGTTCCATCTTGCAGTCAAGAAGAATTCCATTTGCCGATTCTTTTTGAACCCGACCGCTGACCCCTGAAAGTTTTCTTGAATGCCAATCCCCCCTTTTTTATATTTCACAAGCGATTTCACTGATGAACAAAACCTACAGACTCTCAATATCAATTTGCGCTGCATTGTCTTTATTCATAATCGGATGTTCTGCATCCTCTCCGCGATTTTCTTCAGGCAATAACGGGAAAGTCAGCGATAAACCGCGGTTTTCTTATGACCAGACTCCCGAAGAACTGAAAATTGAAAAAAGTGAAGTCAAAGCCGAGGACGATCACAGGGTGAGTCTCAACAAGCTGAAGTCCGAAATCAATAGAATGGAAAGCCAACCCGCAGCAAACACCGCCGACAATGTGCGCGACCGCCTAATGGGAATGATTCTCTCTTACATCGGCACGCCTTACAGGATCGGCGGAATAGATCATTCGGGAATCGACTGTTCGGGTTTTTCAATGGTCGTGTTCGATTCCGTTTTCAAAGTCGAACTTCCTCATTCCGCGCGTGAGCAGGCGACAATCGGAGACAAAGTCTCAAAAGACGGTCTTCAAGTTGGGGACCTTGTGTTCTTCAGGACGATTGGTCGCCGAATCAGTCATGTCGGCATTTATTTGGGCGACGATCTTTTCGCGCACGCAAGCGTGGAGCAGGGCGTAACCATCTCGTCGCTCGAGAGCACTTATTACAAACGCCGTTACGCAGGCGCAAGAAAAATAACTTCAGTGGATATTACAAATGGCATTCAACAACCTTGACGAATTCATTCAGTTTCTGAAAAAGAAACGCGAGTTGAAAGTGATCGACACGGAAGTCGATCCGAATCTTGAAATTACGGAAATTGTCGACCGCGTCGTGAAGTCCGGCGGTCCCGCGCTTCTGTTCACTAACGTGAAGGGAAGCGATATTCCTCTCGCAATCAACTTGTTCGGCACCAAACAGCGGATGGCGTGGGCGTTGGGAGTTGAGAACCTTGATGAGATCGGCGAGCGTCTTTCGGAAATGTTTAACGTCAAAGTCCCGGAGTCTATCCTCGGCAAGATAGCCATGATGCCGAAGCTGATGGAGATTGCAAAATTTCCGCCGAAGGTTGTCAAGAAAGCGCCTTGTCAGGAAGTCGTCATCGGTTCGAAAGATATCGATCTCTACAAACTTCCGATCACAACTTCTTGGCCCAAAGACGGCGGACAGTACATTCTATTCGGTCAGGTCGTTACGAAAGATCCTGATACCGGCCTTCGCAACATGGGACTTTACAGGCTTCAGGTTCTCGACAAGAACACGACGGCGATGCACTGGCAGAGACACAAAGGCGGAGCCGCGCATTTCAGGAAAGCCAAAGAGAAGGGCATGAAGAGGCTTGAAGTTGCCGTGGTCGTCGGCTCAGATCCCGCGACGATGTACAGCACGAGCGCGCCGCTTCCTGAAAGCATCGAAGAGTATTTATTCTCCGGTTTTCTCAGAAAAGAACCGGTCGAACTTGTAAAGTGCAAAACGGTAGATCTTGAAGTTCCTGCGGAATCCGAAATTGTGCTCGAAGGATACGTTGACACCGAAGAGGAACTGCGTCTCGAAGGGCCGTTCGGCGACCACACGGGTTTCTATTCCCTCGCCGATTATTACCCTGCATTTCACGCCACGGCGATAACGATGCGGAAGAAACCGGTTTTCGTTTCCACCGTCGTTGGTCAGCCAATAATGGAAGATGACTGGATGGGCTTTGCGACCGAACGGATTTTTCTTCCGCTTGCGAAACTCGTTCTCCCGGAACTTATCGATTATCACATGCCTTTCGAAGGGATTTTCCATAACCTCGTCTTTGCTTCCATAGATAAGCAATACCCCGGTCACGCATTCAAGGTCATGAACGGACTTTGGGGATTGGGACAGATGATGTTTGCAAAAGTCATCGTTGTCGTTGACAAAGACGTCAACGTTCAGAACACTTCCGAAGCATGGTGGTACGCACTCAACAATATCGATCCGCAGCGCGACGTGATTTTCACGAAGGGACCGGCCGATGTGCTCGATCATTCGTCGCAGCATTTCAGTTTCGGCACAAAGATGGGAATCGACGGCACGCGGAAGTGGCAGGACGAAGGTTTTACACGTCCGTGGCCCGATAAAATTGTTATGTCAGACGAAATAAAAAAATTGGTGGACTCAAAGTGGAAATCATACGGATTTTGAAAACAGGAAATTTTATGAACTTCAAAGCTTGGTTGGTTCCATTAGTATTGCTTTCGACACTGTTCCTTTCGTCATGTTCCAAGAAGCCCGATGAGCTTTACAATGACGGGATGAAGTCGTTCATCGCCGGTGATTACGAGAAAGCGCAGAAATATTTCAGCGACGGAATCAAGAAAAATGGCGGTGATAACCTCTATACGGGATTCATCGCAGCAAACCTCGTAACCGGGAAATATCCGCAGGTGAATTCGGCTTACAACCAATTCACGGACGGAATTCATGGTGCGCTCCTGCGGCTTTATGGAAGTAGAGTTCTGAAAATGTATGGGATCACCTCGGAGATAATTCCTTACAACACGAGCGGCGGCAACCGGATACCTTCCGATTTTCCGCGGACTATCACGATACAAGCGGCAGCCGATTACCAAGGCTACCTTGCGGTCAAACAGCAAATCGACAGCGCAGTCAAAAAATGACCGCTTTGGTCCGCGGCATTCATTCTGTCGGCACAGCGTTCCTTTGGGTTTTGACTGTTCTGCGCCACAGGCGCCTCCGCCTCCGGCGGACATTATTCTGTGCCACAGTTGTGTCCGCCTTTGGTGGATATTATTCTGCGCCACAGGGGCATCCGCCTCCGGCGGACATTATCCCATTTGCTTTTGCCCAGCCGCTTTCCAGCCGCATTGCGAATTATTCAATGAAGGTTAGACTCAATCCGCGGAGTCATTCCATCGACGGAACAGAAGTATTGAACTGGCACAACACTTCCGACCAGAATGTCAGTGAACTTTATTTTCATTTATATGCTAATGCTTTCAAGAGCAATCAAACAACATTCATGCGCGAGAGCGGCAGAAAAATTTCTTCGTCGGCACGAGGTTGGATCGATATTCTAAACATGACGGACCTGCGCACGCAGGATGATCTAGCCGGGAACATAAAGTTCGTTCAACTAAACGACGGCAATCCGCACGACAGCACCGTTATAGTGGTGCAGCTCACGAAGCCGGTTGCACCGCGCGATTCGATTGAACTGAAGATCCGTTTTCACGAACAGCTTCCTCAGGCAATTTCAAGGAGCGGCTGGGCACCCGGAAGGGAATTTTATTTCGTTGCTCAGTGGTTTCCAAAGATTGGTGTCTATGAGGATGGCCGGTGGAATTGTCATCAATTCCACGCTTTTACCGGGTTTTTCGCGGATTTTGGCGTTTACGATGTGAAAATAAACGTACCGGTTCAATACGTCGTCGGTGCGACGGGGAAAAGGGTCGGCGAAGAGATGAATCCGAATGGGACGATGACGTACCACTATGTTGCGGACGACGTTCACGATTTTGCCTGGACAGCCTCGCCTGATTTTCTGACTCGCACACGAACGTTTCCAGACTTTAGTCAGGATCCCGACCACGGCCGGGACAAATATCCCGGTCTTCCTGAGACAAAAATAATTCTGCTTTTGCAGCCGGAGCACCGCGATCAAGAAGAAAGATATTTTGCGGCAGTCGATACGGCTATGAAATATTTTGAATTGTGGTACGGCGCTTATCCTTATCCGGATCTCACGGTTGTCGATCCGCCGCGCACAGCTGCCGTCGGCGCAGAATACCCGACTCTCATCACCGCAAGAACAGAAGATTATACGCTGAAGCATTTTCTCTCGCCGGAAGTCGTTACGATCCGCGAGTTCGGCCATCAGTACTGGTACGGGATGGTTGCCAGCAACGGATTCGAAGAGGCGTGGCTCGACGAAGGATTAAATTCATATTCGACGGGAAAAGTTCTTGAGAAAGCTTACGGCGCAAACACATCGGTATTCCGTGTCGGAGAAGTTTATCCCGTTTACCTTTACCCCATCTGGTCCATTGCCGGAGTGCCTGTTGCGGCAATCATCGGGAAGGTTTGGATTCGCGAACCTTACAATCGGCTCCCGCTTTATCTAAAATATGCCAAGACCGATGCCATTTCGGAATTCGGCTGCAAGGCTTTTGATTATGGAGCCTACAGGGCGATTGCCTACAACAAACCCGAACTCGTTTTGCGAACGCTTGAAGGACTGCTTGGTTCGGATGTAATGGAAAAGGTGATGAGGACGTATTTTGAGGAATACAAATTCAAGCATCCGACTGCGAAAGATTTCCAGAATGTCTGCGAGCAGGTGTCCGGGAGAAATCTCGATTGGTTTTTCAATCAATTTATCTATGGAACGGGCGTGGTGGATTTTGCAGTCAAGTCCATCAGTTATTACAGAGAAACGGATTTGAACACCGGTGCATCGACATATCTCACAAAAGTTGTGGTCATGCGGAACGGCGAAGTGAAGATGCCCGTCGATCTGCAATTGTCGCTCGAAGACGGCAGCGCTGTCGACACAGTGTGGGACGGACAGAATCGTCCACAGGATCTCGACGAGTCGTCGATGACTCTACGAGTCGATCTACGATCCCGTAGGGAGTCGTTGACCCTCTACGAGGCCGTAGGCCGACCCATCGGGAGTCATCTCTACGAGACCGTAGGTCGACCTTCGGACTGGCAGGTTTTCGAATTCCGCACGGGTTCTGCGCCCGAATATGCCGTGCTTGATCCGTCGAATAAGATTCCGCTTGACGTCAATTATTCAAACAACAGCCTCCTCATAAAGAGCTTCTTCTCGCCGGTCGTGAAATGGGTTCACAGAATTTTCAATTATTTCCAGAACATGCTGTTAAACGTCGGAGTGCTTGCTTGAACATCGGCGCAGGTGAAGCTCTCAAGATCGGCGTCGGAAGGTCGCTTAAGAATTGGCGGCTCGCGTTACTGGTCTATACGGTAAATTTTCTGTTCGCGGCGGTTTTGGCTCTTCCCATCGCGGCAATCTTCACGAAAGACGTTTCGAGAAGTCTTGTCGGCGCTGACTTACTGAAGGGTTTCAGTTACAGGTGGTACGTCGAGTTCGTCCATGCCAACAGTGCGTTCTTCGCTTCTCTTTTTCCGCAGATAGTTCTGATTTTTTCGGTTTATATTTTGGTGGAAATCTTTTTCGCGGGCGGCTTTTACTCCGCGTTCTCAAGCAAAGAAAGAATTAAGTTGAAAAATTTCTTTGCAAAAGGAAGTTCGTTTTTTTTTCCACTTTTTTTCGTTACGCTTGTAGAAGTTGCGCTCTTAGTTTTGCTGTACATCGGCAATGTGCTCTGGGTTTCCGTCCGCCAAACAGATGGCGGATTGGTGGATTACTTCGTCCTTCGCGCGGAGCTTTGGCGGTACGGAATCGTCGCGGTCCTGTTTATTGTCGTCAATTTACTCTCGGATTTTATCAGAGCCGCCGTTGTGATTGATGACGAGGGCTTCTGGAGCAAATTTGGGAACGGTTTTATTTTCGCGGTGAGGCATCCGTTCTCGGCGTTAGGCGTTTACCTTGGCGGTACACTTATAAGCGCAATTCCCATCGCGGCTTTTTTCTTCTTCAGATTCCACGAACACCCCGCGGCTGAATTCGGGATTTTTATTGAAATTGTTGTCAGCCAGTTTATTATTTTGTTTAGAATTTTCTCAAAACTTATTTTTTATGCGGGAGAAGCGACATTGTACAAAGAGAACCAGATTGAAGTGATAAGAGTTAAACCGGAAATGCTGGAGTGATTTGAAATGCTATTACCAATTTATTTATATGGAACGCAGGTATGGAGCCGTCCTGTAAAAAAAGTAACAAAGTTCGACGACCATCTTGTCGGTTTGATAAGAGATATGTTTGAGACGATGCACAGCGCTGACGGGATCGGGCTCGCCGCGACACAGGTCGGACTCTCCATGTCGCTGGCGGTGATAGATATTTCCGTCATGGAAGACTACGCGGATGAAAAGCCGCTGGTAGTGATCAATCCCGAGATCCTTGAAACGAGCGGCGAGTATGTGATGGAAGAAGGCTGCCTGAGCGTGCCGGGGATTCGCGACGATGTAACACGCGCCGATGCAATTAAGGTTCGCTTTACGGATGGCAATTTTGACCGCATTGAGACGGAACTCACCGGAATGTGGGCGCGTGTGTTCCAGCATGAATACGATCACTTGCAGTTGAAGTTTTTCGTCAACCGGCTATCGAGCGTGAAGAGACAGCTTCTGAAGCCGAAACTTTCGAGAATCAAAAGGGGCGAAATGAAAATTAAGTATACCGCCGTGTCTGCGCTCGACGAGAAAAAATTGAGGTAATTCACCTCGTTGGGTTATCGCTAAGTTCCGCTCGTCTCCACAAGCCGGTAATCGCCCGTTCCAAACTCGTCCAAGAAAACGAACCGCAATCGAAGAGAGTAATAATACCAGACCTGATACGGCGGTGAGTTGAAGTTTTCGTTGTGAGTCTCCACCTGATCCGGAGGCCCGTAAATAATGTAGATTCGTCCGCGGTCGGTTTGCCAGCCCTTTATCGCGCCGCCCCTCAAATGCTCATTTGCAAAATCGACTCTTTTGTAGAACTCGTTTCGCATTGCGTCTGCTGCAGCTTTGTCACCGTGCGCGCGGGCAAGCCAGAACTCCATAAATTTTTTCTGCCTCTCCTCGAAAGTTCCTTTCTTCAAGGAAGCCACCTCGTCCGAAGTAGTGATATATATGAGCGGCTCAATTTCCTGATCGAGCTCCGCCGGCACGAGCGGGATTTTGCTTCGAAGAACTTCAAAACTTGTCTCGGAAGAGTTTTCCTTTCCACCTGGTCCTTTTGCCAAGCTTTCTTCTTTAACGGAGACTTTCAAATTATAAGTGCCCGCAGCGAGGTCCATGACTTCAATTGGCATTCGGTAACGTTGGACGTTTGCAGTTTGCGCAAGCTCGTAAGTGGTATCGATCGATGTGGGGACTTCCACTGACTTTGCGATTACGTGCAGAGATATTTTTGCGGGGACAATCTTGGACGTTACATAAAATTCTGCATAGAGGCTGTCGAGCCGGTTTCTTACGATGTCGATCGGGATGCCGCTCGTGTCCGAACGGTCGTAGAGCAAAATGTCGCTTATGTTCGCCGGATATTGCAAGAAATTTTTGAACGTGTGCTTAAATTCTCTATACGATGCGAGGTTAGTATTTAAATCGAGGAGTTTTAAAACCAGATAATATTTTCCCGGCATCAATGTCAATTTATCTTTCACCGTGTCAAACATCGCGGTTGAATTCGTTTGCGCGTAGGTCGGCACGTAAAGCCTTCGCTCGAAAATTTGCGAGTAACGAAGCTCAGTGAGATCCTTGTTCGAGAACACGTTGATGGAGAACTGGTAATGCGCCGCGTAGCCGGAATCTGTCTTTACGAAAACCACATCGTCGTACCTGATTCTGGCGTAGAAATCTCCTTTTGACGAATCAGAATTCTGGGACGGATAATTGACGATGAAGAATCCGAACCGCGGAGGGAAAAGCGTGTTCTTTGCGTCTGGCACCACTGTTCGCATTTCTGGAGCGCAGCCGGCTGCAAGAATTGAAATCATGAGTAAAGTCAGACCGAGCGATAAGGTTCTATTTTCCTTTTTCATTGAATACATCCGATGCTTCAAGGAGTTTTTCTGTTGTGATTATTCCGAGCAGTTTGCCGTCTTTTTCCACAGGCGCGACGGTTACGTGCGCAGTGCGCATAGCCGTGAGCGCCTCAGCGGCAGTTTCATCCGGGCTGATCGTTGGAAAACTTGTCTTTGCGATTTCTCCGACTTTTGTTTCGTGCAGCCGATTGTGAAGCGATTCGATCACTGCGGAGCGCGTGAGAACGCCGACAAATTTTCCGTCGCTCACCACGGGAAAGTCGTGCTGGAATGTATGCAAAGATTTTTCTACCACAGCAGTCATAGGCTCCTCGGGCGATATGGTTTTGAAATCAGTTACCATCAAATCTGATACGATCAATTTTTCTAAAGAGGTCGTAATAACGGTGGTCGCCATTTCGGATGTTGCCCCGCTAAAAACAAAAATCCCGATCAGGATCAACCACCAATTGTAGAATAATCCGAAAACGATAAACCCAATTGCAAAGAGTTTTCCGACATCTGCGGCGAGACGGGTAGCCTCGACGTAATCTCTTTTCATTGCCAGAATGCCTCTTAATATTCTGCCGCCGTCCATCGGGTAAGCGGGGATTATGTTGAACACTCCGAGCATCACATTTGCCCAGAAGAGATCGACCAAAATATTTCCGCTTTGCAGAGATATTTGACTGAAGGCGAGAGAAGGATCTAAGAGTTTTCCGACTGCGAAAAGTAAACCGGCGATCACAAAGTTTACTATCGGTCCCGCAATCGTTATGTTAACTTCCTTGATCGGATCTTTTGGAATGTCTGTAATCTGCGATACGCCGCCGATCGGAAGAAGGACGATGGAAACTATGTTAAGTCCGTAGGATTGTGCGACTCTGCTGTGTCCGAGCTCGTGCAGCAGAACACAAAGGAAAATCAAAAGCCAGAGGATGACGCTATTCAGCCCTGTTTGAGGACCGTAAATCGAAGATTCCGCATACCAGATGAATGCGAGCAAAAGTAAAAAAGTGTAATGCACTCTTATCGGAATGCCGAATACTTTTCCAACAGGAAACGACCACCGCATTTTAGTCCCTTTCGTTTTTCTTTAATTTAAATCTCGCCGTGGTAAATGACAACCGAACCTCATTCGCTCCAGGAGTCAGCTTTGGGTGAACGGTCGCATTCTATTTGATGTAGACATTTATGCGTCGGTTTAGTTCAAAGAATTGGGGAAGTGGTCACCGATTTTGTCTTTTATTTACGAGAAAATATTTTTAAATTTTCATGTAACAAACGAGCGCTTTGCTCGTCAAATTAAATAGCCAGCACTCAAAGAAGGACCTACCTAGAATGCCTCCTTCTACCCGCCCTTGCCCAGGGCGGGTTTCTTTTTTTATGCGCTTTTCAAGAAAATTGACAGCTTTTCGACGTAGCCCTTGCCTCCCTTTTCAAGGACGTCAACGTGCCCGGCGCCGGGGACTACCAAAAGACGGGCGTTTTTGCCCAGCTCGGTCAGTTTTTGTGAATATTCTATTTTCACGGTTTTATCCTCTTCGCCGTGGACAATTAGAACAGGAACTTCGATGTACTGAATATCCTTCGCCGGTGAAACTTCGGAGGCTTTGAAGTTCGCGACCTTTTCTGCCCGGTGCAGGACAAATCTTAACAGCGCCTTATTTCTTATTCCAATGTGATTGAACTCGTGATCGAGTGCGATCGAGAATAGGTCGTAGAATGGAGCGATGGCAATCACGCGCGAAACCCGCTTGTCAATCGCAGCCGTCTGGATCGCAATGGCGCCGCCCATTGAGACTCCCAAGAGCGTAATTTCAGTTTGTGGATTCTTTAGTTCTATTTCGTCTATCAATCTTACGACATCGTGTTTTTCGTAGTAACCGTATGTGCAATATTTGCCCTCGCTCTCGCCGTGCCTTCGCATATCGATGAGGAAAATTTTCTGGCAGAACTTGGCAAGTTCTTTGGCGTAATTAAGCCCGCTGACCTTCGAGTCCGTAATTCCGTGCAGATAGATGACCGCGCCCGCCGTTTCCTTGCAGTTGGAATCGTCGAGCGTCCAATATGCTAACTTGTAACCGTCGCTTGTTGTGAGTGTCCGCGTTTCGAACCTCAGCCCAATCTCGGATGGATGGCTGAAGCCGAATCTTTTTCGATAATACTCCGGCGTGCGTCGTTCGGGCATCAGAAGCGTCTTCGGGCCGATGTAGAGAGCCGATGTCAGCGCGATCAAGACCAAAATTAGTACAGCGATCAGAATAGGAATCATTTTACAAAGTTATCATATATAAGGCGGGAGACTTTTGCAATAAACATGTCGCCTGAATTGTCCACTATCCAGCGCCTGTCAGAATTATCCGTTGTGAAGACGGTGAGAACGTAGTTTGTCCTTGGTGTATAGATGATCCCGCAGTCGTTGCGTGTCGCGTTCAACTCGCCTGTTTTGTGCGCGATCTCGATCGTGTCGCGATACGTCGGGAGAAAACGGGGAATGCCCGTGTCATAAAATTGCTCTTTCATCAGATTGATCATTGCGCGCGAACTTGCTGAATCAACTATCTGTCCTTTGTAAAGCTTCACGAGGTATTCTGCCGTTTCACGCGGCGTGGTCACGCCAAGTCCGTATTTCGCGCTCTCCGCGGTGTCAATCGATGTGTTCTTTTTGAAAATCTTCGAGAGCATCATTGTATGCGGGAGGCCGAGAGAATAGATGAAGTCAGTTACTTTTCTTACTCCGCCCACTTCGTCCGCAAGCATGTTCGCTGCCGTGTTGTCGCTCAAGTTGATCATCAGCCATGCAGCGTCCCTGAGAGTCAGCTTGAGTCCGGGGTCCATGAACTGGAGGATGCCGCTGCCGGGCGTCTTATCGGAATCGCGCAGCACCACCTCATCAGTGAGTTTCAGCTTTCCCTGAGCTACCTCCTGGTACAGCTTACCGAGCACGAATATCTTTATGACGCTCGCCGTGGGGAATTGTTTGTCTGCGTTATAGGAAACCGTGTCCCCGTTTGCGAGGTCGACAGCATATATTCCAACATCGCCTTTATAATTACGTGCGAGCGCATTCACTGAATCCTGAAGAGACTGCGCACTCGCTGTTGCTATGAAAGCGAGCGCAAAAATTAAAGATGTAACATTTTTCATTTTTTCTCCACTTTTGATCAATTTGTGTTTTTATTTCCACAAATTCACGCACTTTTGCAAAAAAATATTTCAGAGAAGAGTTGGGTTAAAATAGAAAAGCCGTGCGTGGTGAACGCACGGCTTTGAAATCCTGTCGCAGTTTTGTAGATCAGAATTTGTAATCCACACCCACGGCAAGAATGTAGAAACCAAACCCTACTCTTGCTTGAGCCGCGAGGTTATCTGTGAAGAAATAACGAATACCTGCGCTGCCACCTAACGCGAAGCCGCCTGCTGTTGGGCTGTAGGCTCCAGAGTAAGCGGTGTTCCACTTCCATGAAGCGATCTCATATCCGAGAACGAGTCCGAGGAATGGATCCAACTTCTTGTTGTCGAGGACGAAGTGGTACATCCCTGAAACCCCGAAGTCCATGTATGTCCAGGTGCCACCGTAGGTGGCGTTGTCGCCATACGAGAAGTAGTCGAACAGTCCGCCAATTCCAATGATACCGGGTCCGACTTCGCCGACATTTGTGATGCCGCGCTCGTAATCAAGCCCGAGTGTTAATGCGCTTCCCACTCCGCTGAGACCGATGTGGGCGCCTGCGTAGTTTTTCTGGTTCTCAAACTGCGCATTCGCTCTTGAGGCGAGTACCGTCACCATTAATGCAGCAAAGAGGGCGGTAGAAAGTTTACTAATCATGTTTTTCTCCTTTGTTTGGTTTGTTTATCGTCTGATGCACATCCGAAGGTCTCTCCGCCAAAGGCGGACGACTCGCTTTGGCGAGATCCCGTGGATGAGTAAATGCCGGACATAATCGTCGTACGGCAAACGCAGTCGATATTTGACAAGATGCGCCTTTGAACATTTCTGTGAAGATTCTTGATTTAACCACACTCAAACATAAGTTAACTAAGTTTTTCTTTATATGTCAAAAAAAACAAGTATTTTGTACGGAGGTGTGATAAATATCTCATTTGCTGTTCTGCGGAATTTGAAGCTGGGGCTCTTTGCTTTCAGCCGCTTTGGGTTTAAATTTAGTCACTGGTTTGAACTACGAGTGATTTTGAACCTTGCGCCGGTTGCCATGTTCCGGAAATCTTTCAGGCTCGTTGATTTCGAAACCATAGGCGCAAGGTTGCGACGAGGTGATACTGAGGGGGTACAACTTGATGAGGGCCGCTCTTTGCTTTGAGGTGCTTTAGAATTAAATTCTATCATTCCTTTGAACTACGAGATATACCGATTCGACAAAATCGACTCAACAAATTCCTACTTGCTTAGGCTCGGCGATGAGGGGTTTCCCGAGGGGACTGTCGTCGCCGCAGACGAACAGCTCAATGGCCGGGGCAGATTCGGAAGGAAATGGGAAGCGGAGCCGGTTTCAAATTTACTCTTTTCGGTTTTATTGCGCCCAAATTTTCTCGATCGGGATGAGGTTTTCATCTTGACATTTGCCGCTGCCGTCGCGGTAGCCGAAGCCCTGGAAGATGCGGCGCTCGTCCAGCCGGAATTGAAATGGCCGAACGACGTTCTTCTCGACGGAAAAAAAGTCTGCGGTATCCTGCTGGAATCGAGCTTCGATTCCGACGACCTCGATCATGTTGTGTTAGGTATCGGTTTGAACGTTAATCAGAAAACGTTTCCGCCTGAAATTTCAAACCGAGCAACTTCGCTCTCGTCTTTTACAGGAAAGGAATTCGAACGCGATGAAATACTGTTTACCATCTTGAGCAGGCTCTCAGCGATCTATGAAGTTTTGCGGACGAGAGATTTTCACTCGGTGATGAAAAGGTGGCGCGATAGATCGAAAATGTTCGGAAAGACAATACGTGTCAGACTTGCAGACAAAACCTTCGAGGGAATTTGCGACGAAGTTGCCGATGACGGCTCCATTGTCGTTCAGACTTCTGCCGGGGCGCAAAAGTTTACATCAGGTGAAATAACAATCTTCCAAATGTCCGAAGGACCCCTTTCGGGGGATCCCTTTGGGACAGGAGAAATCAGCTAATGCTTCTTTGTATCGACGTTGGAAATACGCACACGCAATTCGGCGTGTATGAGAAAAGTAAATTGAAACACGATTACCGCGTTGCCAGCGAGCTCGTGCGCACCGAAGATGAAATCGGCATCGTCGTGTTATCGCTGCTAAAACATCATGGCGTCAAGACGCGCTTGATCGAAGGTGTCGGGATTTCATCCGTGGTTCCCAATCTTACGGATATTCTCGAGAAGATGTCGCGGAAATATTTTGATTGCGAGCCGCTTGTCGTGAATTCGGATTTGGAATTGGGAATCAAAATCGGTTACGGCGAGCCGAAGGCTGTTGGAAGCGACAGGATCTGCGATGCGGTTGCCGGATACAAGAAATACGGCGGGCCGCTGATCATACTCGATTTCGGTACGGCGACCACGTTCGACGTTATTTCCGCCGAAGGTGTTTATCTCGGAGGCGCAATTGCGCCCGGCGTGGAAACCGGCGCCGCCGACTTGCAGAGAAGAGCCGCGAAACTTCCGAGAATTGAACTCCGATTTCCTCAGGAAGTCATCGGTAAAACAACTGTTGCAAGCATGCAAAGCGGTATAATGTTCGGAGCGATAGATGCGATGGAAGGGATTCTCCGCAGGATCAAGAGTGAGCTTGGGACCGAAGCGAAAGTTGTTGCGACCGGCGGCTATGCTCGAATCATGGCTTTACAAACCAAAGCAATAGATCATATTGAACCGACACTTGTACTTGAAGGCGTGCGAATCATTTATGAAAACAACTACCAAAAAGTCTCAAAGCGTTAACCGCGATAGCCGCTCAAAAAGAACGGCAAGGGAAAAACTTTCTGCAAAGCTTGTTATCCGGCGGGCAAAGTTTAGCGATCTGCCGGCAATCGCAAAGATGAGTGACGGTGTCAGGGAAATAGAAAACTATCCCGGTCAAAAAATGAAGGCTAATGACTTTGCCCATTTCGTCGGTTCGAAGGATGCATTCATGCTTGTTGCTGCGGCGGAAAAGGAAGTTGTCGGTTACATAACGGTTTACAAATCATACAACTATTTGTATTTGCCGTACGCAGTTGTGAGGAAGGATTGGCGCCGTCACGGTGTCGGCACTGCGCTGCTGAACGAGGTCGAGGCATTGGCGAAAAAGGAGAAGGTCGAGTATATTCTTATGAGCGTTTACGATTACAATTCGAGCGTGCATAAACTTCTTAAATCGCGCGGCTATGTTTCAAGCAAAAAGCTTGTTCAATATTCGAAAATAATCACGGGCAAGAAATGAGCAAATCCACAGGATACTTCGGACTGATGGTGAGTATTTCCGGACTTCGAGGCGTCGTCGGAGATACTCTGACTCCGGAAACAGTCATAAAATACGGGAATGCTTTCGCAAGATTTTCCAATTCCCGAACAGTCCGAAGGATCCTGCGGAGACGTCCCGCGAAGCGCGGGGCATCGCAGGTCGAAGATCCCGCTCGCGGGAATGTGATAGGATCGGCTCGCAAACAAATTGTCGTCGGAAGGGACGGCAGGTATCATGGCGCAATGCTCGCAGACATTTTGTCGGGCACTCTGGCGGCTAACGGATGTGATGTTATTGATATAGGAATTTGTCCGACGCCGACTGTCCAGCTTGCCGCCGAGCATTCCGACGCCGTCGGCGGTATCGCCGTTACCGCGAGCCACAACCCGATGGAATGGAACGGCTTAAAATTCATCAACGGGGAAGGCGTTTTTCTCGACGCCGAAGAAAACAAAAAGCTTTGGAAATACGCCGAGCAGAAAGCGGAATACGCATCCTACAAGTCCACGGGAAAAATTGAGCACAGTGATTTTTTTCTGCACGATCACATACGCCGCGTGTTGGCAATAAGGGCTGTCGCTGTCGAAGCGATACGCAAAAGACATTTTAAGATCGTTTTAGATTGTGTTAATGCTGCCGGTTCGGTGATTGTTCCTCAACTTTTGCACGAACTCGGCTGCGTTGTGATTAAAATGAATTGTGAATCGACCGGAAAATTTCCCCGCAAGCCGGAGCCGCTGCCGGAAAATTTATCTGAGTTGATGGAGCGAGTTAAGTCGGAGAAATCGGATTTCGGAATCGCCGTCGACCCGGATGTTGACCGACTCGTTCTGATTACCGAAAAGGGTGAGCCGTTCAGCGAAGAGTACACAATTGCTCAGGTCGTCAAGTTTGTTTTCGAGAAAACCGCTGTTGAAAAAAGAATAGCCGTGGTAAATTTGTCCACGACTCGCGCGGTTGACGAAATTGCCCGCGGTTTGGACGGAAAGGTCTTTCGCTCTCCCGTCGGGGAAATAAATGTCGTCAAGAAAATGAAAAAGGTGAATGCGGTGGTTGGCGGCGAAGGAAGCGGCGGCGTCATTCTGCCGGAAGTGCATTATGGCCGCGACGCGCTTGTAGGCATCGGAATCACACTTCAGCATCTTCTTGAATTCGGCGGTACGCTCTCAGAACTAAAAAGTTCCTTGCCGCAATTCGAGATCATAAAAAAGAGAATCGAGTTAGGCAAGAAGAATCCCGATAAGATTATCAATGCGATCAAGAAGCGTTACTCCAAGTTTGAGATCAATACGGACGATGGGCTTAAGATCGATGCGCCGGATTATTGGATCCATCTCAGGAAATCGAACACCGAGCCGATCATCAGGGTGATAGCCGAAGCCGCATCCCGCAAAGAAGCGGAGGCGCGCGCCATCGAAGTGGTAAAGCTTGTGGAGAAGCTCTGATGCCCAAGCTTGTTCTCCTTGCGGATGACAACGCGGACAACATTTTGCTGATCAAAAGAATATTGAAACGTTCAGGACTCGATATTGAGATCATAGATGTGCAAAGCGGGAGGGAGGTGCTCAAGCTTGCAATCGAAAGGATGCCTGAAGTAATTTTACTTGATATGAAAATGCCGGATATGGACGGCTACGAGGCGGCTTCGATGTTGAAGTCGAGCGATGCGACGAAGCATATTCCGGTAATTGCCGTGACAGCGCAGGCGATGATCGGCGACAAAGAAAAGGCTTTTCAGGCAGGCTGCAATGAATATTTAACGAAGCCGGTCGATTCTGCGCTTCTAATTGACACGTTAAAAAAATATCTGTCCCGTCCCGAACGCTTTCGGGACGGGATCCTGTGGAGTGAAGAGTGAACAAGAGTAAAAGTCTACTTTCCCTGAGCATTGGAATCGGCGGAGCTTGGGTGTTCGCTATCTTGATCGTCTTCCTTTCTCATCTGTTTCATGCGTCGATGACGGGGGGACTTCTTGTTGATTCCATACTCACCACCAGCATGATCTCTGTCGCGATTTCGCTCTTCGCCTTTTCGCGATACATCGTGCTGAAAGAAAGGCTGCTTGAATTTATCGCGCTCGCATTCCTCGTCGGTGGATTTATAAGAATAAGCGGCATAATTATTTCCGATCTTGGAGTTTTCGGGGGAGGTCAACAGGCATTTAGTTTTCAGATGGCTGCCTGGCAGGGCGGGAGATTTTTGCTTGGGCTGATGCTTGCAGTCGGCACTCTGCTCGTTTGGATCTATCCGAAACCAAAGTCCACACTTCTTGACGTTTTGGCGGGAGTCGGTATCGCGGCTGTTCTTGTTCTTCTTATCGCGTCTGCTGCACACGTTTATGAATTCAAAAGCAGCGAATTTTCGTCGGGCAATATACGGCCGTTGACTTTGTTGGTCTCCGGACTTTTTCTGATCGCCTTCATCGGAGTAAGCCGAAATTACTTACAGTATCCTACGCTCTTCAATTATACAATAAGTATAACGCTGTTTATTCTCATGCTGTCGGGACTTGTCGGCTCGTTTTCAACTTCGATTGCCGACACAGCGTCTGCTGCCCAGGTCGGTTTGTCGGTTGTCGCTTATACGATAGGCGCCGTCGGAAGTCTGGTCGACATCGGACAGATTTTCGGTGAATATGTCCGCAGCTCTGAAGGTCTGAAAACCGCAAATCAAGAGCTGTTGAAATACCAGCTCTATCTTGAGAAGGTCCCCGACCCGGTCAGAATAGTTGATGAAACAGGAAAAAACCTTTATGTGAACCCCGCATTTGAACGGGATTTCGGTTACACGCTTTCGGAAATTAAGGGCAAAAGTATTTTAGAGCTTTATGACCCCGGCGAACGTGAAAAGGTTGAGCAATATGCAAGACTTGTAGACCAAGGCGCTCGAAATGAATTTGAACTGACGGTCGTGGCGAAAAGCGGACAGAAGATAGAAACCTTGTTGAACTCGACATCTATTGTAATCGGTGGGAAGCGGCTTGCAAGGATTACGGTTTTCAGAGACATCACGAAGCGGAAAGAGCTTGAGCGACGTAATCAAGTTTTGAGCGCGGCGGTCGAGAACACCGATGAAGCCATCGCCCTGACGGATGCTCATGGACAGGTCACCTTCTTGAATTCAGCCGCTGAAAAACTTTTCGGTTATACGCTTGCCGATCTTCCGGGCAGAAGCTTGTGGGCAGTTGTCTCGCCGACATTTGGATACAACAAAGCAAGGGGAATTTATGTGCAGACGGTTCGCAGCGGAAGTTGGAAAGGCGAAGTTCTGAACCAGAGGAAAGACGGTACCGAATACTATATCTCTCTCAATACAAGTTCGATCAAAGACTCGGGTGGAAACGTCATCGCGCTCGTGGGAATCTGTGAAGACATAACGGAGAAGAAGTGGGCAGAGAGAAGGAAAGAAGCCGCGTACCGAGTTACACAGCTTGCGATCTCAAGCGGCAAAGTTCGGGAGCTGGCGCAGTCTTCGGTTGAGCTTTTCTCCGAAATTCTCAATGCTCCGCTTGCAGTCTTGTACTTCTATGACGAGAAGAACCTGACGCTTGAACTTGCGGCGCAGCACAACCTGCAGGGAAGAAACGCGAGCCTTCCTTTTATTCAAAGATTAGGATTAGAATCCGATACCGATGCCACACGCGCCGCGAAAACATGCAAGACAGTCTTTTCCCGGTCATTATCTGAAACAGAAATTTCCGAGTTAGACGGAGAAGCGTTCCTCCGCGCCGCGGAAGGATTGATTAGTATTCCGCTCGTCAGTTCCGGCGAGCTGATCGGCGTTGTGCAATATGTCTCGGTTGCAACCGCGGGAAGCACCAAATACGAAACCGAGCTGGCTGAGGTCGCGGCTTCTGAACTTGCCGTCGGGATACAGAGACTGAGACTTGGTGCGAAGGTCGCCGAACAGGCAGATCAACTCGAAAAGATATTTGCGAGCGCTACCGAGGGAATCGCGCTTGTCGATAAACGCGGGAAAATCCTGCTGATGAACGAAGGCGGGAAGGAAATCTTAGGGATCAATGAAATTCCGGAAATAGGATTCAGTAACTACGCCGAGACATTTGGAATTCAAAAATTAGACGGAACGCGTCTCGATAACGATGACAACCCTGTAAAACTTGCGGCGATCGACGGCAAAAATATTCGCAATTTCGAATTTGTCATAATGCGCTATGGTGTGGAGCGGGTCTTGTCAATCAGCGCCTCGCCTCTTATAGATCCGGACGGCAGCGTTAACGGCGCGGTTGTAATATTCAGCGACAAAACCGAGCAAAAGAAGAATGAGCTTGCAATAAAGAAACAGAACAGAAGGCTCTCGGTCATTAATCGAACTGCGCTGGCAGTCAAGGATGCGCTCGATGTATTCGAGATTCTGAACAAGAGTTTGACACGACTTTTAGAATTCGAAGATGTATCCGCCGCTTCTGTTTATCTTTTGAAGGAAGGAGCAGATACGCTTGAGCTGACCGCATCGCTTGGTTTCGGGGCGTCGTTCGAAAAGGATCAGCAGATTCAAAAGCTCTCGGCAACCGATGGATTGTTCGCGGATGCCTTGAGACGGGGTGATGCGGAAGTGATTTCCGATGTCGCCGCTCAGCGACAGGAA
Source organism: Bacteroidota bacterium (assembly GCA_023381615.1). GTDB lineage: Bacteria > Bacteroidota > Ignavibacteria > Kryptoniales > JAKASW01 > JAKASW01. Next base: position 12,019 of record JAMCQL010000068.1, on the reverse strand, counting down.
TTTTTCAAGGTTCTTTATCGGGAGCTGATGTATTCCGCGGTGATCGTTCCAATTATCGGAACGAGAAAGCCGCACGGAATAATGGTGATCGCCGCAAAAGAGAAGACGAATTTCACTCCGACCGACACAGAATTTTTTATGATGATTTCCCGTGTGGTAGGCGCTGCGGTGGAGAACGCTTTTCTTTACTCGGATATTTTGGAGAAGTCGAATGAGCTTGAAGATTCCAACGAGCAGCTCAGGATGTCGAAAATTTGGGTCGAGGAGGCGAATGCCCAGCTTGTTCAGGTGAACCAACAGCTTGAGGAAGCGAGCAGGCTGAAAAGTCAATTCCTCGCCAACATGAGCCACGAGCTGCGTACTCCTCTCAATTCGATAATCGGATTTACAAATCTAATTTTGACAGACGATGCCCAGCTGCCTACCGGGGATCAAAAGGAAGGGCTTGAAATTGTTTTGAGAAACGCGAAGAACCTTCTCGCGCTTATAAATGATATTCTGGATCTCTCGAAGATAGAAGCGGGACGGCTCACGATTTCTCCGGAAGAATTCAATATCGAACTGGTCGTGAAAGATGCGTTGACCACGGTTGAGCCTCTCGTCGGCGACAAGCCCGTCAAGCTTGTCAGCGAGATCGACCCGCGCATTTCGCTGCTCTATTCCGATTCCGCGAGAATAAAACAGATCATTTTGAATTTGCTGAGCAACGCTGCGAAGTTCACCGACACCGGGCATATAAAAGTGATCGTGAAGCCGCTCGAAGAAAATTTTGTCTCGCTCGCAGTCGAAGATACCGGTTACGGCATTCCTCCTGAATATCTCGATGTTGTGTTCGAAGAGTTCCGGCAGGTCGACGGTTCAAACACAAGAAAGCACGGCGGGACCGGACTCGGTTTGGCAATTTCCCGGAAGCTTGCGCGGATGCTCGGCGGTGATTTGACGGTGCAAAGCGAAGTCGGGAAGGGATCAACTTTCACTTTGACCGTGCCGACAATCTACCGCTCTCCGGAGAAAACCGGCGCGCAAGAAAAAGTCGGAGTGCCGCCGCCGCCTACCGCTTTATCGCAAACCAACAATTTGGTCGTCTGCATTGACGATGATCCGGAGGTTCTTCTCCTGCTAAAGAATCATTTAGTCTCCGAGGGCTTCGAGTTTTACGGTGTCAGTGATTCGCGTAACGCCGTCGACGCCGTCAGGCAGTACAAGCCGGTGCTTGTAACACTCGACATCATGATGCCGAATAAAGACGGCTGGCAAATTTTGCAAGAGCTGAAGTCGGATCCGGAGCTCAAAGACATTCCCGTTGTGATTCATTCGGTCGTTGAAAATAAAGCTCTCGCGATTTCGCTTGGCGCGGAATCCTATTTGGTCAAACCGGTCGACGCTCAGAGAATTATTTCCGTGATTCGAGGTTACACCGGCACGGCAGGCGGAGAAATACTCGTTGTCGACGACAATGAAGATTTCACAAACTTCCTGCGGAATCTTCTGGAGAAGAGCAGCTTTACGATTTACACGGCTCGCAATGGAGTTGAAGCCATAGAATTCCTTCATAAGACCGTGCCGGCATTGGTGTTTCTCGATCTGTTGATGCCGGAGATGGATGGGTTTGAAGTTGTTGAGAAAATGTACGAGGACGAGAAACTGAAAGAAGTCCCAATCGTCGTGCTGACCGCAAAGGAAGTAACCGACGAAGAGCGCGGCGTACTCAATTCAAAAATCAAAACCATTGTTCAGAAAGAAGGGTTGACCAGAGAAATAATTTTACGCGAGGTCAACAAATTCATACAGAGAAAAAAATGGAAGAGCGACAAAAAGTCTTAGCTGTTGATGATGCGCCTGACAATTTGATCCTGCTTGACAAGCTCCTGAAGCGCCAGGGTTTTGATGTCCTCAAAGCTTCTAGCGGCAAAGAGTGCCTGTCCCTAAGCGCAACAGAACATCTCGATCTCATCATTCTGGATGTTGCAATGCCTGAGATGGACGGATTTGAGACGCTGAAGCATCTCCGGGAAAACGAAATCACGAAAGATATTCCCGTAATAATTCTCACCGCGAATTCGAAAGATGCCAAGAGCATCGAAGAAGGTTTTGCGTTGGGCGCCGATGAATACCTGACCAAGCCGATCGAGCAGGATGAATTGATAGCGAGAGTCCGGTCGATACTCCGCGCTGTCAAGGCGGAACACGAGATCGAGCAGTTGAAGGCCGACTTCCAGTCTATGCTGGTACACGACCTCCGGAGTCCGCTATCTGTTGTCATCGGCGTTTTGGAATTGGCGGCTAACGGCGAATTTGACCAGAATCCGGCGGAGCTGAAGGAATTTTTGAATTCGGCGCTCGACACGTCGCAAAAGATGCTCGGTTTGATAAACAATATTCTTGACGTTGCAAAATTGGAAGCAGGAAGCCTGCAGCTGAACAAACAGCCGAACGATCTGAACGTCACGGTCGCAAGCGCAGTCGCCCGTCTGAAAGTTCTTGCTCGCGATAAAGGCATCACGGTTACGATCGAAGAAGACCGCAATCTTCCGTTCTGCGAATTCGACAGCGGAAAATTGGATCAGGTGGTGATAAATCTTGTGAGCAACGCAATCAAGTTCACGCCGAAAGACGGAAAAGTCATTGTGAGAACGTACCTCAAGCATTTCGACGACGAAGTTCCCGGGCTAAAGGGAGACTATGCGGCAATTGATGTCGAGGACACGGGAGTTGGAATATCGTCCGCGGAGATCCCTTTGATTTTCGACCGGTACCGTCAGGCAAAGAGCGCGAATCCGCCAAAGGCGGAGAGCCAGAAAGGAACCGGACTCGGATTGACGATTGTGAAACGCGTGATCGAGAGTCATGGTGGAAAAGTCTTCGTGGAATCGGTTCTCGGCAAGGGAACCAAATTCACGGTTGTTATACCGGTCGGAGAAAGTCCGGCATAGTTTTTTCAATTTTCCGAACAAAGGCTGAAAAGTCATGCAAGCAAGCAAAATAAAAATCTTTTGGTGAATCCTTGATAGATGTCCGTTCGCTTTTGAGTTTGTCGATGGTGCCGGGAATCGGCGCCGCGAGGCTTCGCGCACTCGTCAATCATTTCGGAGATCCGGAAGCGGTGCTCGCCGCAAGCGAGCGCGAGTTAACTGCGGTGGATGGAATTGACCGCGTCATCGCGAGAAAAATCATATCCGAAAGAAATTTTGAAAAGGAAATACAGGTTCAGCTTTCAAGACTGAACAAGTCCGAAGCGCGGCTCGTGACATTCTGGGACAAGGAGTATCCTGAAAACCTGAAGAAAATTTATGACCCGCCCGTAATGCTCTTCGTTCGCGGCAATCTCTTGAATGCCGACAAATACTCTGTGGCAATTGTCGGAACAAGAAATCCGACAACGTACGGCAAGCATACCGCAGAAAAATTCTCTGCGGAACTTGCAGAACAGGGAATCGCAATTGTGTCTGGGCTTGCGCGTGGAATCGACACGATTGCGCATGCAACAGCTGTTCGAGCGGGAGGAAGGACGATCGCGGTTCTCGGCAGCGGAGCTGACGTAATTTATCCAAGCGAGAACAAAAAGTTAGTCGACCAGATACTGATGGGGGGCGCGATTGTCTCCGAATATTACATGGGTTCCAAGCCGGACGCGGTAAATTTTCCCCGGCGAAACAGAATCATAAGCGGAATCACGCTCGGCACAATTTTGATAGAGACCGACGTCAACGGCGGCGCGATGATAACTGCCGGAACGGCTCTCGATCAAAACAGAGAGGTATTTGCCGTGCCGGGAAGTGTCTTTGAAAAGAAGAGCAAGGGCACGAACAAGCTGATCAAAGAAGGCAGGGCAAAACTGGTGCAGGAAATATCCGACGTTTTGGATGAACTTAGCTACAAGTTAAAACCGATTTTGAAAAATCAACCGAAACCGCAGCCGAAAATTCAGCTTTCGATTTTTGAGCAGAAAATATTTGAATTGCTTTCAGACGAAGCGCAGCAAATAGATGCAATCGCCGAAAAGAGCGGCATGACCACGTCGGATCTTCTCGTTCAACTCCTCGGACTCGAGTTGAAGGGAATTGTAAAGCAGCTTCCGGGAAAGTATTTTGTCAAGTGCTGAGAAAATGAAACGCAAAATAAATAACAGTTCAAAAATCCACGCCGTCAAAGAAAGTCCGAAGGAGCTTTTTGAGCTTCATTGTACAGATTGTCTCGAATGGCTCGAGAGGGCGGAAGGCGAAGAATTCGATCTCACATTCTTCGATCCGCCGTTCAACCAAGGAGGCGAAGCGATAAGGGATAAAAACAACGAACGCTTTCACAAACAGCAATCGCCAATTGCGCTGCTGCTTCGGATCGTCCTTTCATCTTCGAAACCGGGCGACACAATATTCGATCCGTTTGCTGGAACGGGAACGACTCTGGTCGTCGCGAACCAACTCCAAAGGCGGTCCGTCGGAATTGAGATCGATCCGGAGAATATTGAGTGCATTCAGCAAAGACTGACTTCGTTAAGGGATGCTGATGACTCTGAGAGATTCAGAAAAGATTACATTTGTACGGAGGACATAAACCGCATCTGGGGTTCTGTTTTGGACAACGACAGAGATGAAGGAGAGTGGGAACGTTTATTATCGGAGGTGTCATGATCATTGTAACAGGCGGTGCGGGATTTATTGGAAGCGCAATCGTTTGGAGGTTAAACCAGCTCGGCAAGGATGATATTCTCGTCGTGGACAATCTCAGCACGGATGAGAAGTGGAAGAACCTCGTCCCGCTGAAGTTCCACGATTACATGGAAAAGGATGAATTTATTGGCCATGCGACCAACCAGAGACTTGCCGCGAAACTCCGCTCCGACAGAGAACCGATCGAAGCCATCATACACATGGGCGCCTGTTCCGCTACCACCGAAAGAGATGCAACTTATCTTATCCAAAATAATTTCGAATATACAAAACAGCTTGCGTTGGTTGCGGTCAACGAAGGCGCGCGTTTTATTTACGCATCGAGCGCTGCGACGTACGGCGACGGAAGCAAGGGTTTCGATGACGACGAAAAATCCATAGATCAACTGAGGCCCCTGAACATGTACGGCTACTCGAAACAGCTTTTCGATCAGTGGGCGCTGCGTCACGGCATGCTCGATAGAATTGTCGGGTTGAAATATTTCAACGTGTTCGGTCCAAACGAATACCATAAAGCAGAGATGCGTTCTGTCGTGCTGAAAGCGTTTGAGCAAATCAAATCTTCCGGAAAGATGCAACTGTTCAAGTCGTACAAGAAGGAATATAAAGACGGAGAGCAGGTTCGAGATTTCGTCTATGTGAAAGACGCGGTCGAAATGACTCTGTTCTTTCTTGAAAACCGAAACGCCGGCGGTTTGTTCAACATCGGCAGCGGAGCTGCAAACACATGGAACAAACTCGCATCTGGGATTTTTGGCGTACTTGGCAAACCACTGAGCATCGATTACGTCGAGATGCCGGAAACGATTCGAGAGAAGTACCAATATTACACTTGCGCCGACGTTTCAAAAATCAGGCAAGCCGGTTACAGTAAAGAGATGACTCCCCTTGAAGTTGCGGTCAAAGACTATGTACAGAATTATCTCGTTGGCGGAAAAAGGCTGGGGGAATAAGAAATTTAAATTTGATTCAACCGCCGGTTTCCGCCAGACAAGTTGTGAGTCAGGAAAGTGTTCGTGGCGGACGCTGCCCGTTTGGGTTGCGATTTTGAGATTTAATTTTTTGCCCTCGAAATTTTGTTGGATTGGCGTTTTTTTCAACTCCGCAGACCGCTCAAATTGCTAAAGTTCCCCTCCGTTGCTATATTAAAAATGTGCCGGGGCAGTAGCTCAGTTTGGGAGAGCGCCAGAATCGCACTCTGGAGGTCAGGGGTTCGATCCCCCTCTGCTCCACGGAGAAGTTTTTGAAATTGTTGAAAGCTATGAAATAGGTTTTTGAGGTCAAGTCCTGTGCAACGGAAAGTTGCCGAACCCCGCCAGGTCCGGAAGGAAGCAACGGTAAGCGTACTGACCGTGTGACACAGTAAGCTTGACCTCGTTTTTTTCATAGCCGGCAAGCGCCGCTCGATAAAACCGGAGGATTGAACTTCGCCTCGGGTGGTCGTTTAAAAATATTAAATTCAATTATTGGTATATCGGTGTTAAATCGGCACAGCGTTCAAAGCTGGAAGTTAGGTAAAATTAAAATTGGGCTCGCAGCTATATTTGGCTTTGCGGGTGTGCCTTCAGTTTCAGTTTTTGGGGATCAAATAATTCCTCCGTTCTTTAAACTAATTTTTTACACTATTTGCGGAGTCGTTCCAGACCGTCTCCAGAGTGTTCACAAGGGTGTTCCAGATGATTCGGGGAGAGTGTCCGAAGGATCCTTCGGAGATAATTTCAATCCACTCCTTTTAATCTTACTCTTTACAATCGCCGGGCAAGATTCGGCTGGCAGATCATTCTTATCAAATGCACCGGATATAGGTGATCTCTCAAAGCCTTGTACATGCAGACACTCTGAGAATCTTTTGGTAAATCAGATTTTAAAATCACGGGATGAAAATCTGGCTGACGGTCAAGATTGCTCTCCGCTCAAACACAACAGAGCAGGTATTTATGAAAAAGGAGATTGTAATCAATGAGACTGCCGACCAGATTCGCATCGCGATTACCGAGGATGGCAGGCTCGCAGAGATTTTTGTCGAGTCGCCCGGCAAGGAACGGATGGTCGGGGACATTTACCTTGGCAGAATTGCCAGAGTTATGCCCGGCATCAGGGCGGCATTCATTGACGTTGGACAAAAGCAGGATGCATTCCTGCATTTCTCGGACGTTGATCCAAATATAGACGATTACTCTTCGCTGATCGGCGAGGAAGATTCCGAAATCGACGATGAGGAAGACGAAGAAGCAGAGACTTCCACACCTGCGTCAGCCGATCACCCATCGCACCCACAGAATGGTCCACGGCCACAAGCAGCACCACGGGCGCCGCGTCCCGCACAGAGAGAAGTCCACCTAGAGCGAGATCAGAGCATCATCGTTCAGGTTACGAAAGAACCTGTCGGCAAGAAGGGGGTGCGCGTAACCAGCAAAGTATCGCTTCCCGGAAGATATCTTGTGCTGCTCCCATTTGACGGGCGTATCGGTGTCTCGAAGAAGCTTTACAACTTCAGGGAGAAAAAGAGACTCCGCAGGATCGTCAGGAGCATGCTGCCCGAAGGTTTCGGTGTTATTATAAGGACCGTCGCTGAAGGCAAGGAGGAAGAGCTCTTGAAAAACGACATCGAACAGTTGATCAAGACATGGCGCGAGATTGAGAAGAGCTTGAAAACCGAACAGCCGCCGATTTTGCTTTACAAAGATTTGTCAACTGTGTCGAGCGTTATCCGTGATTTGTTCAATAACGAAGTGCAGAGGGTTGTCGTCGATTCGCGAAGGCTTTACAAGGAAATTACGACTTACGTGAAGTGGTTTGCTCCGCTGCTCGTCGACAAAATCGAATATTATCGTGGCAAGCAGCCGATATTCGATGTGTTTGGCGTCGCGAAAGATATGCAGGAATCGCTCGGCAGGCGCGTCTCTTTGAAGACCGGCGGCTATTTGGTAATCGACGTGACAGAAGCGATGACGGTTATAGATGTCAACAGCGGCCGGTATGCCGCGAGCAAAGAGCAGGAACAAAATTCCTTGCGAACAAATATGGAAGCTTCACGCGAAATTATCAGACAACTGCGACTTCGGGACATCGGTGGTATAATTGTGATAGATTTTATTGACCTCGAGGATGAAAGAAACAAGCGCAAGGTTTACGAAGAACTTCGCAAGGAGTTCCGCAAGGACAGGGCAAAAGTCACCGTCCTTCCGATGACGGAATTTGGTCTGGTGCAGATTACGAGGCAGAGAATCAGGCAGAGCATAATGCAGTCGTTTAGTGAGACATGCCCTGTGTGTGCCGGAACCGGAATCGTCCAGAGCAGGGCGACTGTATTCACCGAGATAACGGGATGGCTCAGCCGATTCAAAGCCGAAGGCAAGGGATTTTCCATCAAATTGACGGTTCATCCTTATTTGGCATCCTATCTTAAAGAAGGGAAACCAAGCCACCTCTTCAAGTTGATGTGGAAGAACAAAATCTTCATCAAACTGGATTCTAATCCGGCAGTTCCGGTGAGTTCGTTCAAAGTCTATTCTTCATCGCAGAAACGAGATGTGACAGAAGATTTCAAAGGATAGACAACAGGCACAGAGCGGCAGAGACAAGTGTGGTTTTATTTTTCTCTGTGAACACCGCGTGTCTTGTTGGTAGAAATTAGTTGCAGAGGCGCAAAGACAAGAATAATCTTGTTTCTCTTTATGAACTCTGTGTCTCGCATGATTTCATACCTTCCCTGAAAAATATTAAGCGGAGAATTTTTGAGCGGTCGAATTGTGGAATAAAGCGAAGGACGTGTTTATTTTAATAACGTGGTAAAATGCTTTTCGCATTCAGGAGAAAAATGATGAAGAACTTAAAAATGAAGATGCACTCGAGAAAAAGAATTGCTCTTGTGGCTCACGATAATAAAAAGGAAGAACTTCTTGAGTGGGCAAAGTATAACAAAGACGTTCTGAAGAACCACCAACTTTACGCAACAGGCACAACCGGTAAGATGCTGTCCGATACCTTGGGAATAAAGATCAAGAGGATGCTGAGCGGTCCGGTCGGAGGCGATCAGGAAATCGGGGCAAAAATTGCGGAAGGGAAAATAGATGTCCTGATATTTTTCTGGGATCCGCTTGAGCCTCAGCCGCACGATCCCGACGTGAAAGCCCTCTTGCGCATCGCCGTAGTCTGGAACATACCGGTCGCATCGAACAAAGCCTCGGCAGACTTTCTGATCTCTTCGCCGCTCTTTCATTCGGAATATGAGCGCAAAGTTATTTTGAAAATTCAATGATGTATTCAAAACTTTAAAGTCATTCTTGGACGCACTAAATTTCTTGTGAAACTTTTCAATCAAAAGGAGCAAGCGTATGAAAATTGGAATTCTCACGGGCGGGGGCGATGTACCTGGGCTGAACCCTTGCATAAAAGCTGCGGTCTACCGGGCTGAAGAAGCCGGGCTTGAAGTTGTCGGAATCAGGCGCGGCTGGGCTGGACTTTTGCATTACGATGTTAATTCTAAGAACGGCAATGAGGAGTGGGTTACCCTATTGAACAAGCAAAACACGCGGACGGTTGATAGGTCTGGCGGAACGTTTCTTCACACCTCTCGAACAAACCCATCAAAAGTAAAGGCGAAGGATGTCCCGGAATTTTTGATTGACGCAAAAAATCTCCCGAAGCAAGATGATCCGCCTCTCGATTTTACGCCTCACGTATTGCGGGTTCTCGATCAACTGAAAATCGATGCACTGCTTCCCATTGGTGGCGACGATACTTTGAGTTACGCAGTCCGTCTTCACAAGGAAGGATTTCCTGTCGTAGCTGTCCCGAAGACGATGGATAATGATGTGTTCGGAACAGATTATTGCATCGGTTTTTCCACTGCGGTCACGCGAAGTGTAAATTTCATAACGGCTCTTCGGACACCGGCGGGTTCGCATGAGCGCATCGCCGTCGTCGAACTTTTTGGAAGAAACTCCGGAGAGACATCGCTGATCTCTGCTTATCTTGCCGGCGTTGATCGCGCGGTGATCTCCGAAGTGCCGTTTGATCCGGAAAAGCTGGCGGGATTACTGCTCGAAGATAAGAAGCGTAATCCAAGCGACTATGCCATAATGACAATCTCAGAAGGCGCTCAGATGGTCGGTGGGAAAATTGTTGAATACGGACAGGCAGATGCCTACGGACATAAAAAGCTTGGCGGTATCGGTGCGCTGACCGGCGAAGCGCTGAAGCAGATAACCGGTTCAGAAATAATTTATCAGCAAGTAGCTTATTTGATGAGAAGCGGCGAGCCCGATGCTCTTGACAGGATGGTCGCAACAAGTTACGCAAATCTTGCTACCGATTTGATCATCAAGAAACAATATGGTCGGCTTGTGGCGTTGAAGGAAGGGAAGTACACGCATATCCCGATCGATAGCATAGCAAGTGGATTGAAGCGAGTTGACGTTGATGAGCTTTATGACGCTGATCAATACAAGCCGAAGGTTGCCCACCTTCTTAATAAGCCAATGTTCTTATACTGATCGAAACATAAGTGAGCTGAATCTAAAAAGGTCATTATTTAATTCAGAAGTCTCTAATTCTATTTGGGGTTATGTAAATTGAGTATCCCGCTGTCCCAAAATGCCCTCGCAGGGGAAAAATGCTTTCCTGTTAATGATTATTTTGGTAGGGCATAATTTTATAGTCCAAATTTTCAGCATTTTTGTGTCAAAAAATTAGGGCAGTCGGCACTCAAGTTGCACGTTTAAGAACGGATGTTTGTTTTCAAAAAATAAACCAAAACACAAGAAAAGGAGAATAAGCTATGAGGAAACGATTTGTTACCAGTTTAGTGATGGTATTCCTCGCGGCTGGATTGGCTTTCTCGCAGACACCAAAAGCAGGGATCAAAATTGTGGGGATGACCCCTTACACTTTGACGCAGGTTTATGGTTCCGCTGGGAATGCAATGTATGCCGCAACGGGCTTAAGTACCGTCGGAGAGAAAACGATTGTTTACTTACAGGCAATCGATTCGACCGGAGGGACAATCCAATCGGTTTCTTGGTCGGTCCAGGATCCAGCGGGTGGGCACGCACAAATTGACAGCACGTCTGCTCCGTTCACGACGATCACTGTTGACACGACCGGGCAATACACAATCAATCTTCAAGTAACAACAGCAGGTGGAACGTCAAAAACCTCCACCGTAATTACTTCTGCAAATTACGTCGGACCGGGAACGGTAGCCCTTACCCAGTTTGACAGTACGGGAGCCGCATTTCCCCAATGTGGCCTGTGCCACTCCGACAACGTCGCAGGTTGGGCAGGGACAGCTCATGCTTCCTTCTTCAAGAATAACATTAACGGTGTGAACGGAAGCTTTTATAAAAGTTCATGTGTAAAATGTCACACCACAGGATACAACCCGACTGCCGCAAATGGCAACTTTGCGGTTGTAGCAAGCCAGGTCGGATGGACATTCCCATCGACGCTTGTGGATACTAACTTTGCTCACCTCTATAATACCTCCAAGAAACTTGCGCAATTAGCAACCATAGGTTGTGAAAGCTGCCATGGCGCTGGCGACCAGCATGGCGGCGATACCACAAAGATCAGTGTTTCACTCAACGCCTCAGTGTGTCTGCAATGCCACGATGCTCCTCCGCACCACCCCATGGGGCGCGAGTGGATCTCGAGCCCACATGATTCGGGATATCTTGCCATCCAGGCTGCGGTGCCAAAGACAAGCACCGATTCCACTTGCGCGCCTTGTCACAATGGGTATGGTGCCAAGAACCTCTTGAATCTGGACCCGATTCTACCATCATACAGTGTCCCAGAGGCATTAAGTTGCGGAGTATGTCATGATCCCCACAACGGCCAGTTCCCACATCAACTTCGGATATACTCGGTGAGGAGTCCACTGATGAATGGCTACACGGTTACTACCGGCGGAGCAGGCCAGCTTTGCATGAATTGCCACCATGCACGTGCGAACGCAAATGCTACAGTCGCAGCTGGTTGGAAACCGTATTTTGGACCGCATGAGGGACCACAGGCAGATATGTTCTTCGGTCAAAACGCTTATCAGTTTGGCGATACTTCGATCGCGGGTCTTAATACGCACACACAACTTTCTGATGCTTGCGTAACATGCCACATGTCGGATGACACTGTCGATGCAAAGGCTACAAACCTACTTGGCGATCATACCTGGTTGATGAGCGGAACCGACAGCGCAGGAGTTGCGACAGACAATACTACTGCTTGCCAATCGTGTCATGGGCCGATAACAGACTTCGACCAAATTCCGGCTCCGTATGATTATGCCGGTATAGCCAACAACGGACCGATGCCCGGAGTGCAGACTGAAGTTCAAGCATTGTTAA
>JAMCQL010000030.1 GCA_023381615.1 Bacteroidota bacterium | reverse complement strand
CGATTAAACGTATCATGGTCGCGTACGATAACATATCTCCACCAGGAAATTTTACTGGGTACGTCGATGATATTTCAATTTATGCTGGCGCTGCTGATACAGCAACTATGAGCATAGAAAATAGCAGGATTTCTACGCCAAAAGGCTTTCAACTATTGCAAAACTACCCAAATCCGTTCAATCCCCGCACAGCGATTCGGTACGAACTGCCAGAGCAATCAAGGGTATTGCTCAAGGTGTTCAACACGCTTGGACAGCAAGTCATTACCCTGATCGACAAGATAGACCAACCCGGTGAACATACAGTGCAGTGGGATGCAACCAATGTCGCAAGCGGAGTGTATTTTTACCGTCTGGTGGCAGGTCGGTTTGTACAAACCAAGAAGCTAATTTTACTCAGATGACGGGCAACTGCACATAACAGCGACAACAACGGCGCTCCATCATTTGAAAAGGATTATAGATGTCGCTCAACGGTTTTTGGTGCGGTTTGATATGCGCACTCCTCCGCAAGTAAATTGGTCTTTTGATAGCGGCTCCGTGCGCTTTGTTCTGAGCACCAAAAACCGCTGCGTTGTTGCCGCAAACGTTAGGCGACACAGCGCGTGTTGGCGGTTCAGCAAGCTTTATTTCGATTGGACGAGAAAGTTGTATTTACGAATAGTGGTTTCATCCACCAATCTATCATTGACAAACCGATGCAGCACGCTGGCGATGAGTGTTTGATATGGGAGTCCTTCTTCAAATGACCGTTGCTTCAACTTTGCCAAGTCAGCCTCCGAAATACGGATGTTCACATTCTTTGTCTTTCGAGCGCTTTCGAGAATTCTCTCAATCTGAAGACGTTTCTTCTTTGAAACGGGTCGAAATAGCTCCGCTTCATTTTCAAGTTTCTGTTCGTATTTATCGAGCTTTGCCTTCATGGGAAGTGCCTCCATAGAGTTTATGATGTTTTCTGCTGGGATAAGCAGTTTTCAAAACAATCGCACCTTGTGCATCTATAACAAAAGGAACTGCGTGCGTGTAATCTTTATAAGACAGAATAAAAATCATCTGGTTTGGATGTCGTGAATTTTCAAGAATCTCAAGGTATTGTTTGTTCATGAGCAGTTCCGCGATCTCTTCCAAAGAGATGTTGCGCTCGCGCACAAGTTTCTCCTCTTTACCTTTATCCCAAATGACTTTCATAAGAAAAGGTATTGCAAATAGTAGACATTGTCAAGCACTCTTGCGCGCTGCGTCGCCTAACAACCGCAAAAAAGACGCTCGGTTATTGTATGTTATGGAACTCGCTTCATCCCGCTTTGCCGCGCCGTGGATGGCAAGCAACATTTATAGCGGCAAGCGGCGCGACTTTTAGCTGACAAACGTTTTCCGCAGTCGCGTGCAAGATTTAAAAATGGCCACTCCTTCTTCCCGTATGCTCTCACGAAGGAGACAATTAGCCCCGCCACAAGAATGATCACAGCATAGCGTATCTCGACTGTGAAATTCTTCCGACACGCACATGAGGACGAGCTCCGGCTTGCCATGATCTACTTTCTCAGTTTCTGCCGGATGGGCAGCGATGAAAAACAAAACAAAAAGCAGGAGAAAGACCGAACGAAAGATGAGTGTGTCGAATATATTGCGTTGGTGTTTTCCGAACGAACCCGCCATTTTGCGTATCTCCTCAGATTATTATCGGGACGCAATTGAATCTATACGTTTCTAACATTTCAGATCGTGGAAAAGTTTGCGCTCCGAACAAATTAAGATAGCTCTGCTGAAAAAATATTTTTCATCAATACAGATGAAACTTATTGCCGCCTTTTCATATATTTCTGTCAGTTTATATGGAAACGAAAAAAATTCTTTGGGTTAGACTGGATGCAATCGGCGATAACGTCCTCGCCGCCTCGATGTTTCCTCACATTGCTGAAAAATTCCCCGGCTCAAGCATCACTGTCGTTTGCCAGCAGCACATTTCAGAACTTTATGAAGCAAGCCCGTACGTCGAGAGGGTCATCGGCGTCGACAAGATGAGAGTATATCTCGATTCGAAATACAGGAACGATATTCTTCAAACGCTTCAAGAAGAAAAATTTGAAATAGCTTTCGATACAACATTCTCCTGGGACGAATTAACGGACTTTTTTGCGGTGGGCAGTTTAGCAAAGGAAAGAGTTACCTTTGAAAATCAGAGCGGTATTCCCGCAAATATCGCGGCAAAGAAGCTCCATGCTTTCACCAAGCTCATCAAGGCAGGCGGTGTTTATGAAACCGAAATGGAGAAGTACCGCGACTTTCTGAGAGGAATCGGGATTGACGTATCCAATCTGAATGCAACCGTCTGGACGACGCAGGACGACGAGAAATTTGCCGATGAAGCGTTTGCCGCAAATAATTTAGAGCCGGAAAAGACTATCGCCCTTTTTGCTTTCGGGCGGTCGCATCTCAGGACTTATCCTTACTACGGAAAAGCAGTCGCGGCAGTTTGCAGAGAAAACAACTTTTCTGTTATTGCTCTCGGCGATACTGCGGCTTACGGGTTTAATCAGTCTTGCCTCAACGACATCGGAGTTTCTTCGATAAATTTGAGCGGCAAAACGACCTTGCGTCAGACGGCGGCGATTCTAAAAAGATGTCGCTTGTCTCTTGGCGCGGAGACCGGCATCGCCCACATCGCTTGTGCGGTCGGTGTTCCTAATGTTATCGTAATTGGCGGGGGACATTTCGGGCGCTTCATGCCTTACTCGCCGCTCACTTCACTCGTCGCCTTGCCGCTCGAATGCTATTGGTGCGATTGGATCTGTAAATACGGACGTTCACATTGCGTAACGGATATTGCGCCCGAAGTCGTTGAGTTTGCAGTCAAGGAAACTCTTAGGTCGAATTCGGAAAGGCCGCGGCTTTTCTTGCATGCGAAGACCCAATGGAATCCCGCGGATGCAATGCCCCCCTGGAAAATGGTAGACAAGTTTGTGACTTCCGGGAATGTTGAAATAATTCCCGTTGAATTCACGCAGCATTTTGACCATATCCCAGTTTCAGGAAGCGAGCTGGAATCGAAACTCTCCGGTTATAAGTCGAAGGAGAAACCTGAGGCAGTCTCATTGGCGTTGAAGATTGCAACCGATCTGCGGGAACAGGGGAAGCCCGAAGAAGCGCTCAATGTCATTGAAAAGGCAGTCGAAGAAAATTCCGCATTTCCCGATTTGCTGAATTTCAAAGCAGAACTGAAACTGCAATTGGGACTTCTGGAGGAAGCGAAGACGATTCTGTGGAATATAATAATGAGTGTTCCATTTGACGTTAATGCAATGAACAACATCGCAGTAATCGAGATCATCGAAAAGCGCTACGATTCAGCGCTCGGTGTCCTGCAAAGGCTTCTTGAAGTTGAGCCGAATAACGAGGCAGCACTATCTAATTTACAGTTCATCAATAATAACCTTGCTGTGCAAAGTAGGCTCATTGATGCCGAACGATTCATCATGAACAAAGATTATGAAGCAGCGCGCAGCTTATTGAATGAAATTTTGGAGGCTAACTCAGCTCACGAAGATGCGCTTGCTGATCTTGCGCTTGTCGAGACTCACGAAGGTAACTACGATGCGGCTCTGAAAGATCTGCAAAAAGTCTTGAATATCAATCCTCAGAATGAGTATGCGCTCCAATTGATGGAAAAGCTTTTGCTCAGGGAATAATTGAAACGGAACAAAGCGTGATGAATTCGAAATATCTTTCCTTTCTGGTCACAATACTGTCGTTCTTTCTCCTGTCTTCGGCTTCTGCAAGCGCTCAGACTTATTTAGGAGATTTCACTTCATATTCTACAAGTGGAAAGTCGGTGACCGTTCAGGCCGGAAGCTCTGCACTCCGGTTTGTCTTTTATAAACCAAATTTGGTGAGAGTAGATTTTCTGCCAACGTTGTCAACAACCTTCGATACCTCGCTTGTTGTTGTCCAGGATACCACGCAATTGGTTAGTTACTCTGTTGCCGATAGTGATTCAACATTTGTTCTGTCAACTTCTTCTCTTCGGATCATCTGTCAGAAATTCCCGCTTCGCGTGGCATTCTACAATGTTGGCGACCAATTACTGCTTGAAGAGCCGATCTTAGGAGGCATGTCTTCTTATCAGTCGGAAAGAATCGCCAATTTCTCTATTCAGCCAAACGAACATTTCTATGGTACAGGCGAGCGCGGAATGAGTTTAGATTTGCGCGGACAGGCGTTCGACAGTTACAACGAACAGCACGGTGACTACGGCTCGCCGGCGCCTCCAACAATGAATGTCAATATTCCATTTATCATTTCCACGAACAACTACGGTCTGTACTTCGATGACACTTATAAGGGACATTTTGACATTGGAAATTCCAATCCGAATCAAATAACATACACTGTCTACGGCGGCGAACTTTCGTATTACTTTATCTATGATTTGTCAATGAGCGATGTGTTATCGGATTATACCTGGCTTACAGGAAGGGCGCCGCTTCTTCCGAAGTGGGCTTACGGATATATCCAATCCAAGTTCGGATATCGGAATGTAACCGACGCGACTCAGATGATTCAGAGAATGCGGAACGACAGCATACCATGCGATGCGATCATTCTCGACTTGTACTGGTTTCAGAACATGGGCGACCTGACATGGAACATTAATTCATGGCCTAATCCAAGTCAGATCACTTCGAATTTTCTTTCACAGGGTTTCAAGACGATCGTCATCACAGAGCCATACATCGTTCAACCCTCGATAAATTTTTCTACTGCGGACGCAGACGGGTATCTCGCGAAGAATTCATCGAACCAGAGCTACATACTCCCCAACTGGTGGTCTTGTGGATGCAATGCGGGTTTACTTGATATAACGAATCCTGCGGCACAAAGCTGGTGGTGGAGCAAGTATTATTCGATTTTCTCAACCGGCGTCTCCGGCTTGTGGACTGACCTTGGTGAACCGGAGCGGGACTATTCCGATATGCAATTTTATATGGGACCGGATTTGAAAATTCATAACATTTATGATTTTCTTTGGGCGAAAACTTTGTTCAATGGATTCAGCAAATCATTTCCAAACGAGCGAATGTTTAATTTGACTCGGTCCGGGTATGCAGGAATTCAAAGATTCGGAGTCGTCACTTGGTCGGGCGACGTTTCAAAAACTTTCGGCGGACTTGCCGTGCAGCTTCCGATGCTGCTGAATATGGGAATGTCGGGAATGGCTTATCACAACTCCGACATTGGCGGCTTCACAGGAAACCAACCTACCACTCCAGAACTTTATACTCGCTGGATGGAATTTGGCGCGTTCTGTCCGGTCATGAGAGCACACGGCTACGATGGGCTCGGGGGAACTGAACCGTGGGCATTTAATTCAACTAATCCTGCGACAGAAAATATTGTCAGGAATATTATTCGACTACGATATTCGCTTCTCCCATACAATTACACGATGGCACATGAAACTTACACATCCGGGATTCCGCTTTCGAGGCCGTTGATCTTAGAATATCCCGGTGATCAGAATGTCTACAATGAAAGTTCGGCTTACATGTGGGGAGATGATTTTCTCGTGGCACCTGTCGTTCAATCCGGACAGGCCGTCCAGACTTTTTATCTGCCTCAAGGAAAATGGATAAATTTTTGGAACGACGAGGTCTATACCGGTGGAACGAGCGTAACAGTACAAGCTCCGATTGATGAGGTGCCTTTGTTTGTGAAGGCCGGAAGCATCATCCCGATGCAGCCTGTTATGAATTACACCGGCGAATTCCCTGCCGACACAATCATGCTTGCGATTTATCCCGATCCGAATACAACGTCTACTTTCACGCTTTACGAAGACGACGGAAAAACTCTGGACTATCAAAGCGGAGCATTTGCAGCAACAACGTTTGAAGAGACACTAATATCGACCGGTAACTCGAATAATATGCAAATTTCCATCGGAGCTTCGGTAGGGAACTACAACGGCAAGCCGTCTCGCCGCGTTTACATTTGCGAGATTCACAAAATCTCATATCAACCTGCCGGCGTGGTTTTCCAGAATTCTTTTTTGCCCAAGCGGTCGACTTACGATTCGCTGAGATCGAATGACTCGGGATATTATTACGATGGCTCATCAAGCATTCTTTATGTAAAGATTTCCGCCGGCGCGGACAGCGCCTACTCCATTTCGGTCGACAGCGTTAAACAAAATCCGGGGAACCCATCGGGATGCCAGCTCGAGCAAAACTTCCCGAATCCATTTTCCGCTACAGGCGGATCCGCCCAAGGCGGAAATCCAAGCACAACAATTCGCTTCCTGCTTTCTTCTCGACAGAAAGCAAAACTGACCGTGTTTGACACGCTTGGAAGAGAAGTGGCTTTGCTTTTGGATGGAGAAGTCGATGCCGGCGAGCATTCTGTTGTGTTTAACGCGCAAAATCTTTCGAGCGGAGTTTATTTTTACAGGCTCACCGCAGGTGCTTTTCAACAGACGAAAGCAATGGTGCTGATCAAATAGTGGTGGGAAAAATAGAGGGCGGATTTGTTGCCGCCCCCGTTACAATTCAAACTGCCTTAGTGTCTGACTTTATAATTATGTTTCGCGCGATAAATGTGTCGGCTTGCATGATTCTGCATCTTGTTCAAATGTCTCTTTTCTTGCGGTGTTAGCTTGCCGCCGTTGTTTGCCTTATCCGCAAGCTTTGTCGTTTTAATCCTTACTTGCTGACGCTCAAGTCGTCTTGTCTCTTTTCTTGTAAGCTGTCCGCTCTTTGCTCCTTGTATGATTCGTGTCTGTTGGTTCTTTTGCCGCTGATTTACGACCGGAGTCTTTTTGCCTTGCGGGGTGGTTGATTGCTGCTGGGCAAATGCGGCTCCTGTCATCGCGAATGCAAAGCAAAGCGCGGCGATTAACGTTGATTTCTTCATAGCTGTTCTCCTTTAGGTTTGTACTTTTTCTCTGAAGCTCTTTAACAACTCTTGGTTGTTTACAGCTTTGACAACCGGCTAAGATAGTGAGTTTAATTTTAAAAGGCATTTTGACAGACATAAATTTTTATTAATCTTGAGACGTGATTTGCGCATCTTTTTAAGTTCAATTCAAAACACGGATGTACGGAGGTGGTATCAATTTCTTCCTTCGCCCACTCTGTGTCTGTGGTGAAATGCGCTGTTTTGCTTCTTTTGAAAATAAGCTTTAATCAAAGTATGAGTTTTCAAACTTGGAAATGTTTATCGTTAAGTTTATAATTTATCTATGAATCTCCTTGCTATTGAGACATCGTGCGATGAATGCTCCGCTGCAGTTTTGCGAGACGGCATGCTGAAGTCCGTCGTCATTTCATCTCAACTGGTGCACAGCGAGTACGGCGGCGTTGTTCCCGAGCTTGCCTCGCGCGCTCATATGGAACTCATCGTGCCGGTCATAGAAGAGACTTTGAAAAGGTCCTCCATATCAAAAGACGATATTGATTCCGTTGCGGTAACTTACGGGCCGGGTCTCGCGGGCTCGTTGATTGTCGGATTGAGTTTTGCTAAGGCGTTTGCGGCATCGCGCGGTATTCCCGTCGTCGGAATAAATCACATGGAGGGACATCTCTATTCGAGTTTTCTCGAAGGTGAGAAGCCGCAGTTTCCTTTCATCGCGCTCATCGTCAGCGGCGGACACACGATGCTGGTACATGTTAAAGAACCTTACTCGCATGAATTGCTCGGTCAAACGCGCGACGATGCGGCCGGAGAGGCGTTCGATAAAGTTGCCAAGCTTCTCGGACTCGGTTACCCGGGCGGTCCCGTCATTGATGAGCTTGCGAAGGAAGGGAACCCGAATGCTTTTAAGTTTCCGCGCTCGTTCATGAGCGAAGATTCTTTTAAGTTTAGTTTTTCAGGAATAAAAACGAGCGTCCTTTATCTTCTGCGCGAATTGAAATACAATTCAGAGATCAAAGATGAAAAACTTGTTCGTGACATCTGTGCGTCTTTCCAGCGCGCGGTTATTGATGTCCTTGTCGAAAAGACGATTCGTGCCGCAGAAAAGTACTTTGTAAAGTCGATCACGGTTGCCGGCGGCGTTGCCGCAAACCGCGAGCTTCGCACGACTTTGCAAGCACGTGCGGAATCGATTAACGCGAAGACGTTTTTTCCGCGACCGCTTTACTGCACGGACAATGCCGCAATGATCGGTATCGCCGCGCATTTCAAATATCAAAAATTCGGAATGATCTCCGACCTTACTTTGAAGCCAACCCCAAACCTCGAATTTGAGCCTGAGGTCGATGACGCGACTCGCCGAACGCATCAGCCTCCGGCAGAGAGTTTTTAGATTGAACAGAATAAATCGAATGATAAACGAATCCGCAAAAGGCGGTGGACACAAGAAACTTTTCAGCGCTTACATAATGCCCGGTTTTCCGAGAGCCGAATCGACATTTGAAATTCTGGAATCTGCCGACGCCGCCGGCGTTGATTTTGTTGAGTTGGGAATTCCATTCAGCGATCCGCTTGCCGACGGGCCTGTAATTCAGCGAGCTTCACAAGTTTCCATCGAGAACGGAGTTACCCCCGCTTTGATACTCGAGTTCGTCCGGAAATTTAGAACGGCTTCTCAACTCCCGATAATTCTGATGGGATATATCAATTCATTTCTAAATGGAATCGGGGAGAATTTTGCGGAGAAATTGAGCGATGCCGGCGTTGATGGAGTTATCATCCCCGACCTTTCTTTAGAAGAATCTGCAGATATTCGAAAAGAGGTCGAGGATGCCGGATTGAGTTTTGTTTTGTTGATCGCGCCGACATCGAGCAATGATAGAATAGAAGAGATCAGCAAGGCGACGACAGATTTCAGTTACTGTGTTTCCGTAACAGGAGTAACCGGAGCGAGGCAGAACCTTGTGAGCGGGGAGGTGACTGATTTTTTAAAACGCGTCAGAAAAAATTCCGGTAAACCTTTTGTTGTTGGATTCGGTATCTCGACTCCAGAAGCGGCGAGCGAGATCTCGAAACATTCCGACGGGATCGTTGTCGGTTCCGCATTGCTTCAGCAAATTTCGAAGGCGCCTCAAGGAGAGGAGGCGAAATTTGCTTACGAATTTCTAAAGAGTCTCCGAACAGCGGTTGGCAAATGAAAGAAATGAAATCGCTGAGGAGGAAGATAGATCGGCTCGACAAGCGGATCGTCAAACTTCTCAATAGGCGCGCAAAATATGCCGATGATATTGGAAAGATCAAGGAGAAAAAGAGACTCGATGTCTATTCGCCGGAAAGGGAAAAGCAGGTCATTGAGAATGTCAGCCGCGAGAATCCCGGACCGCTCACTGATGAGGCGGTCAAACGGGTTTACGAAAGAATCATCGACGAGTCTCGGCGGCTTGAACGCGAAAGCGCGGAAGAGCGTCGCGTTTCTCTGCGGCCTTCTAAGTTCGGGAAATTTTTCCTGATGGATATGCTGCAGTCGAACGGCATCAATCTTCGAGACAAGAAAAATTTAGCTCTCCTCTTGTTGAGTGCTGTCGCCGCTTTTATCCTTTTATGGTTCATCGTGTTTATCACGCCGTACCACAATGCCCACGGAAAGGGAACTATTCTGACGATCGAGCGCGGCATGACTGCCGACAGAGTCTATTCGTCGCTCGCCAAAGATAACCTGATAACCAATAGATTTGCCTTCAAGATCGCCGCTAGAATTTTTGCGGTTGAACGCAAGATAAGAGCCGGCAAATATCTCTTTACCGGACATTTTTCCGATTACGACGTGATGGAACTTATCGCCTCCGGAAAGAGTAATTTGATTGTAACCGTGACGATTCCAGAGGGACTGACGGTAAGACAAATCGCTTCGATCTATCACCGTGAATTAGGCGTGGATTCGCTTCAGTTTGTGGACGAAGCGCTCGGCGATTCGATGGCAGCGGCGATGAACGTTCCTTCGATAAATTTAGAAGGATATTTGTTCCCGGAGAGTTATGACTTTTACTACGGCACGGATGTCAATGATATCCTGAGCCGGATGGTCGATGAGTTCAAACTGTTTTTCAACGACTCCTTGAGGTCGCGCGCGATGGCGATCGGATATTCCGTTTCGCAAGTAATGAAGATTGCATCGTTAGTCGAAGCGGAAGCGAAAGTCGACTCGGAAAGAGCAATTATCGCCGGTGTTTACTACAACAGGCTGAAGAAACAGATGCCGCTCGAAGCTGATCCGACAATCGAATATGCGCTCGGCGAACACAAGCGAATTTATTACAAGGATCTGCGGATAAAATCTCCTTACAACACTTATGAACGGATTGGGTTGCCGCCGACACCGATCTGCAGTCCCGGAAGAAAATCTATTCTCGCTGCGCTGTATCCGGCAAAGACGAATTATCTCTATTTTGTGGCGACGGGAACCGGCGGGCACAGATTCAGCGAAACTTTCCGCGAACATCTCCGTGCCGTAAGGGCTTACCGAAAAGCGATGATGAGAGAGTGAAGCTTTTAGGATGATCTTAACGTTTCTCAAACTTCGGCTGAAACAGACAATTGGTGGGGAAGGACTCCGCGGAGCGCTGAAATTTCTTGCGCCGGATTTCCTGGTAGGAATTTTTCTCGCGCTTTCCTCCAGCGATGCGGGTGAAATTAATTTAGTCTATCGCTTTGCTCTGGTGTCGGCAGGTGTCGCACTATTCACATTGGTTGTCGAAACAAGAAGACTTTTCTTCAGCGGAGGCGACACCGAAAATTTTTACTTTGTTCAGCCGACTGCTCTTTTCAGGCTGACATCTATGCTCTCAGTCATCCTGCTTGATTTGGCGGTCATAGTCTCGGTAATGATTCCTCTGTTTCTTCTGTCGTCCACTGCCGAAGCCTATTTCAGTGAAATCGTGATCGCATCTCTTGCCGCATTTTGTTTTTCAGTCTCGATCTATTTTCTTCTTCTTTTCTTTGTTTCATCTCCGCCGGGGAGAGCCGCAAATCTTTCTTTGACGCTTCTGCAAATATTTTTAGCGTTAGCTTTTTTAGCTGTGTTTCAATTGTCGAGCGGCGCAAAGGGCATCACGGACTTTTCAAGCTTAATTTGGTTCTCTCTTGTGTCGCTTTTCATAACTTCTTTCTTTTTTACGGCGTTTCCATTCCCGGAAAAACTCATTGCGAAACTTAACGAGTCCAGTTCGACATCTCGCCTTGATCTTCAGTCAATTGTTGAGCGGATAAAAACGGCGGTCTTTATCCGCAGCGATGAGGAGGAAGCGGGGTTCATTTTCTTTCTATCCAACCTTTTCCGGAATTCTTCCTTCCGGCTCTCGACAATTGCTATTGCGGCGACTCCGGTTATGGTTGCCATCTACTGGTCGATGCAAAAGACACCGGTCTTGAGATTCGACTTGTTTCCTGGTTTTGTGGACGCAGAGTTCGTCGCGCCCATAGCATCGCTTGTTGTCGCCGGTGTAATGGTTCACTATTTCCTGTCGCAGAATTTACTTGGTTCGAGAGATCACGAAGCATCGTGGCTCATCGAGACTCACGGTGATTTCAATATAGGCAAGTTTGTCCTTGGTTTCCGGAAAGCGCTTTTGTTAACGATTCACATTCCGATGGTTGTGGCGATTTTCTTTGTGTTAATATTTCGAAACTCGTTGTTGGCTTCTGCGATTACTGCAATAACATTTTATTTTCTAACCCACGTTTCCGCAAGCTGGTTCTCGATCATGCAAAAGAAATTTCCTTTCTCTCTTCCATTTACGCGGATCGGTGCTTTAGAAACCGCGAATTTGATTTTCATGCTGGCATATTCGTTCATCGTAACGGTGGTCCTGTATTTTTCTTACGGACAGATTGAAAAACTTTTGATGGTGAATCTTTTAGCGTTTATCTTAGTAGGTATTCTTGAGCTATTTTCTTCAAGAATAGTGAACAAAAGGGTGAAACTTAGTGTCTGAGAACAAGAAGAAAATTATAGTTGGTATAACAGGAGCAAGCGGGGCGATCTATGCTCTTCACACCGTGCGTGCGCTTCTTGTGAACGGAGTTGAAGTACATTTCGTTATCTCGGATTACGGAGCTTACGTGATCGAGAGCGAAACCGATTTCTCTTTGAAGAACAAGTCGCTGATAGAAAGTTTCAGGGAAAAATTTGGAGACGCTGTGCTGAACGGCGCCATCGTGAAATACAGCAATAGAGATCTGGCGGCGTCGCTTTCGAGCGGTTCGTTCAAGACAGACGGGATGGTGATCGTTCCATGTTCCATGAAGACGCTCGCCGGAGTTGCACAAGGCATCGCCGGAAGTTTGATAGAACGATCGGCGGATGTAACGCTGAAGGAGGGAAGGAAACTTGTGCTCGTTCCGCGCGAAACTCCTCTCAACAAGATTCATCTGAAAAATATGCTTGCCGCGTCAGATGCAGGTGCGCACATCTTGCCGGCAATGCCTGCTTTTTACCAAAAACCGTCGACAATAGAAGAACTTGCAGACTTCATCGCGGGAAGAATACTCGCGCTTTTCAACATTGAAGCAGAACTCTTTGAGCCTTGGCAAAAGTAATCCGGTTTCTTAATCTCATTTTGATCTTTGTCCTCATCGGATGCGCGGGACAAATCCCGCCGTCGGGCGGTCCAGTTGATACGTCTCCTCCACAGATAATTTTGTCTTCCCCTGAACAGAAAGAGTTGAATTTCAATTCGCAGAAGATCATACTTCGATTTAACAAGTACATGTCGCAGAGGAGTGTGGAGTCGGCAATTTACTTCCCACCTTTCAATGCCTCCGATATGAATTTCGATTGGTCGGGAACGACATTAGATATAAGCTTGCACAAGCCGCTTCAAAGCGACCGGACGTACATTTTGACTCTCGGCGCGACGGCGCTGGACTTGCGAGGCAATTATTTGGGAAAATCTTTTAACCTCGTGTTCTCGACGGGTGCGCAAATTGATACAGGATCAGTCAGCGGGAGAGTTTACGCGGCGAAGTTACAGCCGTATACAGTCGCGGCATTTCCAATCACCGGCGATATCGACACGCTCAGACCATTCACCGATCTTGCGAAGTACGTGACCCAATCGGATGACAGCGGAAGATATGTTTTGCAGGGACTTGCTGATGGAAAGTACAGGTTGATTTGTTTCGACGACCAGATGCGAAATTTCACTTACGCACCTCAGATGGATGTCTATTCCTCCGCGACACACGATATCGAAATCTCGAAGGAAGTAGAGGTAGTGAGCGATGTCAATTTCATCCCGGCGATTGAAGACACGACGCCGCCTCAGTTGTACGGCGCCGACCTTGCGAATGATGGCCTGGTAGTATTGAAATTCAGCGAGCCGATTGACTCGTCAGGAATTAAAGCTTCCGATTTTGTGGTTCGCGACTCTGCAACCTCGAAGATTTTTCCCGTCGATTTTGCCGTCCGGCTTGAGAAGGAGAAATATGAGATTGTGTTAAGAATGCAATCGCCTTTGCCTTTAAAGCGGGAGTATCTTGTAACCGCGACAGACGGTGTCAAAGATTTGCAGCAGAACAGAATGTCTTCTAACAACAACACCGTGGTTATGAAGGCGGACAGCGCGGTGATCCAATTGTCTCCATATTATTTTAACTTTGCTGATTCTCTTCAGAAGATTACAATGTACGACACGCTGTTCTGTCAATTCATTTCACCGACCATGCATCAGGATTCCGGCGGAGCAAAAGTCTCGCTGTACGACAGCAGCGGAAATGATGTATCTAGATTTGTCAAACGTGAGTCCGCAACGATTTTCAAAGTTGTCGCCACAGGGCTTAATTCACTGGAATGGTATACGTTGAAATTGAATTACAGGACAGGGATGAACGGCGGGTTAAAAGATTCGGTTGTGGCGCGGCATTTCAGAACCATAGACTTTTTAACGCTTGGTGATATTGAAGGGAAAGTGTCGCCGGTAATTCTCAAGAAGAAAATAATTGTCGTTGCCATGAGGCCTGACGGAAAGAGATTTTATACCTTCGCAGGTGAGGACGGGAAATTTAAACTCGATGGAATTTTGGCTGGCGATTACACTGTCCGTGCGTATGCTCAACACGATTCGGGAATGGGTTACTTCAGCGGAAGGAGTTACCCCTATCAATTCGCGGAACCGTTTGGCGTCTACAGTGAGCCTGTGAAAGTCCGGGCAAGATGGACGACAGAAGGAGTGGCAATTAAGCTTTACTGAGTACTCGATTGTACTCGCCGATAGCGACTGGGGTCGTTGTCAGAAGGGATTGAATCGCGCGGACACTAATGCATTATCCGCAACGACAGGAGGTTTGGAAAGCAAGCTTTGCAACCAATTCATAATTCTCTGCTCAAGTTGACTCTTCGAGATGTTGCTTTTAGATTCATTCGGGACAATTTCCTCAGCGACATGCTGATTAGGTAATGGTTATAGTGAATTTCTAAAACTTGGCATTGTGGAGGAATGATAAATGTATATACCAAATGAAACCCGCTACAACGAGATAAAATATAACAGATGCGGTCGTAGCGGACTTCAATTACCCGTAATCTCGTTAGGGCTCTGGCATAACTTTGGCGGAATTGATAATCTTGAAAACTCACGTGCGATGGTTCGCCGGGCTTTTGACCTTGGGATCACGCATTTTGATCTGGCCAATAACTACGGACCACCACCCGGTTCGGCTGAAGAAACAATGGGGTACATACTCCGGCACGATCTGGCCTCTTACCGTGATGAACTTATTATTTCATCCAAAGCTGGTTATGAAATGTGGGCCGGGCCTTACGGTGATAAGGGCTCACGGAAGTATCTTATTGCGAGTTTGGATCAGAGCCTGCGCAGAATGGGGATAGAATACGTCGACATTTTTTATCACCATCGACCGGACACTGAGACGCCATTGGAAGAAACAATGGGTGTGTTAGATGATATTGTGCGTAGCGGGAAGGCAATATATGCGGGGATTTCCAACTATTCCGCCGAACAGACACAGGAAGCAGAACGAATTCTTAAATCAATGGGAAGGCACTGCGTGATCCATCAACCAAAATACAACATGTTCAACCGCTGGATTGAAGATGGATTACTCGATGTGCTTAGAGAGGAAGGAATCGGTTGTATCGTATTTTCCCCTTTAGCGCAGGGACTTCTGACGGACAAATATTTGGACGGGATTCCCGCTAATTCGCGTGCAGCAAAACCGAGTGGGTTTCTAAGGCGAGAGCAAGTTACAAGTGAGGTTGTATCGAAAGTGCATAGGTTAAATGATATGGCAAAGTCCAGAGGGCAGACATTGGCACAGATGAGCTTAGCCTGGGTATTACGACACAAAGAAGTAACCTCCGCGCTAATTGGAGCGAGTACAATACTACAAATTGAGGAAGCGGTAGATGCTCAGGAGAAGGCAGCATTCACCGGAGAAGAACTCAAGAAAATCGATGATATTCTTGCTGGCAAATAAGTGAACAGGCTGAAATATCGGAGTCGAGATTGACTGACAGATGAGCTGTCGTATTGAATCTAAGTGAAAGTCGAAGCAAAGAAGACATGAATGCATCGTGGATATGATGGAAATAGAACTACGGGACTAAAGTACGTCTGGCGAGTCTGTAACCTATGAGCAGGTAATGCATGACCTTCTTATTGAAGCTGCGGCTTTTTTTTGATGATTCCCGTTGAAGTTTGCGTAAGGACTTGGTTATAAATATGACATTGCGGAGGTATTGAGGCGGTTGGCGAAATTCGCATAGAGAGCACTTCTCGAAAACTCTGTAAACTGATGGTGCATAATACCATGAACAGAGACGTTTTCGCAATTGCATTTCAACCCGAAACAAAATAAATTTCATAGAAAACCGAGGTGAAAAGTTGTACACGTTTTTAGTTGTTTTGGAAATTGTTATCGCCATTCTCTTGATGGCGGTGGTTTTGATGCAATCGAGCAAAGGCGGCGGCTTAGCTGGTACTTTCGGCGGCACTAGCGCAGGATTTGGCAACATGTTCGGCGTTCGCAAGACAGCAGATATTCTTACGAGGATGACGACGATACTCGCCACGGTCTTTATCGGTCTTGCGTTCTTAATCAATCTGTTCTTCCTTCCAAGTAAAGTCAGCAACGAGCAGAAGAGTTTTCTACAAACCCAAGGGTCCCAAAACCTGCCGGCACAACAGGTTCCCCAGGTCCCAATTCAGTCTCAGCCAAGTCAGCCGCAAAAGTAGCTGTCCTCCTCAGCGATGTCTGAATCCGCTCTCATATTGCTTGTCGACGATGAGCAAGCAAATCTGGAGTTGTTCTCCGCAATTCTTGAAGATGAGGGGTATCGTACGATCAGCGCGAAGAGCGCGGCAGAAGCATTGGAGCTTCTTGGGAGTAATAAGCCCGATCTTATCATCAGCGACATCTACATGCCCGAAATGGGCGGCTTCGAATTCTATGAAAGAGTCCAGGGAGTTGCGGAGCTTCGGTCTATTCCGTTCATTTTCTTGAGCGCTCTCGCCGACCGCGCACACGTCCGCGAAGGAAAAGAACTCGGTGCAGATGATTACCTGACCAAACCCATCGACATAGACGAACTTGTAACAACAGTACGGGGAAAGTTGAAACGAGCCGCCTCGCTCCGCAGCGCGATGGAAAACGAATTCGAGACGCTGAAAGGACAGATTCTTTCCACGCTCTCGCACGAACTGAACACACCGCTTACTTACATCATTGGTTTCTCTGAGATCATAAGTAGCGGCGCCTCGCAGATAACCACAAATGAGCTGAAAGAATTTGCGGACTTGATCCATCACGGCGGCGGCAGACTGAAAAATCTTGTCGACGACTTTCTCGAAACCGTCCAGATCGATTCCGGCCAAACTCAAAAATATTACGATAAGGATAAACGCCAGTTCAACCTGACAAAGTCTCTCAGTTCATTGCAGAAGGAATATTCCACGACGGCTTCGGAGAAGAAACTAGAATTCGAATTAAAAGCTGATAGTGAGTTACCCGTTGTGGCATCTGAAACATTGATAAGAGACATCCTAAACAGGCTTCTTTCAAATGCGATAAAATTTACCCAGAACGGGATAGTTACTCTGAGCGCGAGTAGTGAGGGAGAATATGTTCACGTCGAAGTAACGGATACAGGAATCGGCTTCCCGAAGGAAGAAATGCCGAGAGTGTTTGAAAAATTCTACCAATTCAATAAAGATAAGCAGCAGCAGCAGGGCGCCGGACTCGGTCTGTACATCGCCAAAAATCTTGCTGAAATTAATCACTGTGAATTAAGCATCACTTCTACTGAAGACGTCGGAACAAAGGTTACACTAAACATTCCCACACGGTAATCATGCAGCGGGCGATTGCCGCCGTCACTTTTGTCCTCGCTGTATCGGCTGTGCTTCGTGCTCAAGACTCGACATCAACCTACGTCATCAATAAAATCATCCTCGAAGGGAACAAGGTCACAAAATCCTACGTGATTCTCCGCGAACTTCCTTTTTCCGAAGGCGACACAGTCAGCACGACCGCGCTGGAATTTGCCCGCGAAAGAGTTTACAGCAGCGGTCTTTTCACAAATGTCTTGATGCAAGTCGAACCGGTTTTTCGTAATCGAATCGATCTGCTGATATACGTTCAGGAGCGGTGGTATATCTGGCCTTATCCGGTCGTCGGCTTGCGCGACAGAGACTGGAAAAAACTTTACGTGGGCGCAGGAATAATCCACATGAATTTCAGGGGAAGGGACGAGAAGCTGTCAGGATTTTTTGCGCTCGGATATGATCCGTTTTTCGGCGCGTTCTACAGAACTCCTACGATTGGCAAAAACAAAAATTTTATTTTGACACTCGGAGCAAGTTACTCGCGCGGTAGAAACATTAGCTCGCGCACAAGATACTCAAGCGGGGAGTTCGATGACAATTTTGGGACGATGTATGTCGAATTAGGAAGGAGATTCGGTATTTATTCTATTCTGACTCTCGGCGCGGCGTACAATTATATTGCGGCTAATTCTTCAAACTATTCCACCTCAGTAGTCTCACCGACCGGCACAGATATTTTCGCATCGCTCAACCTCGAGTACCGTTTCGACACGCGGAACCTCAGCAATTATGCGACTCAAGGAAATTATATTGCAGCTTCGCTGGAAAAGGACGGGCTTGGCGAAAGCGCAGTCAACTTCATTAG
Source organism: Bacteroidota bacterium (assembly GCA_023381615.1). Lineage (GTDB taxonomy): Bacteria > Bacteroidota > Ignavibacteria > Kryptoniales > JAKASW01 > JAKASW01. The sequence goes on along the minus strand of JAMCQL010000030.1, from coordinate 23,832 downwards.
ATTTTCTTTTGACGCCCGCCAATACGTTACGTTGGTAGACCCGCTTGTCTTTGCGGCAAGAATATACGGTGACCTCGCCGAAGGGCCTCAAATTCCGCCGTATGACCACGTTTTCATCGGTTATTACGAAAGAATACGCGGGATGTTCAACACCATCTCAGAAGGCGAAAGTATATTGGGCGCAAACTTTGAGCTGCACATTCCAATCATAAAAAAGATCGAGATCGATTTCCCGGATTTCCCTTTCAGGGAATATATTTCAAATCGGATCGGCATCTACTGGAGTATCTTTGCCGACATCGGAGAGACTTCAAACAAACAGCTCAACATGAAAATTAATCAGGCTCTTTACGGCTATGGAACCGGATTAGGCATGCTGCTCCCGTACGATATTGTGATCCAAGCCGATTATGCGCGCGGCAGCGACAAGCGCTGGCAATTTATACTTGACTTCGGTGCGACGATATAATGGAACAGTTCATATTCAAAGACGAAAGCAAATCGTTAGACAAACACGGCAAGAGTATTTTGGTCATCGATGAGGAGGAACACTTTCACCTTGCCCGTGTACTCCGGGTGAGAGTCGGCGGAAGAATTTTAGCAACAAACGGAAACGGGAAGACGTGTCTCTGTTCTGTTCGCGAGATTGGAAAAGATAAATCGGTTTGTGAGATAATTGAAGAGTATCATGATTTGAATTTGTCTTTGCGTGAATATTGTATCGGGATAGCAATGTTGAAGCCAATGTCGAAAGTCGAATCGGCTCTTGAGAAATGCACCGAGCTTGGCGCGAGGAGATTCTTGCTGTTTAATTCCGAGCGGAGTGAAAAAGTAAATCCTCGCCTTGAAAGACTGCAAGGCGTTGTTAAGTCTGCTGTGAAACAATCGCTGCAGAGTTATTTTCCGGAATTAATCGTCGCGAGAAATTTGAAAGATGCCGTAACACAGTGTGGTAATTATGATGAAAAGATGGTGTTGCATGAAAAGGCTGTAGAAGTGGTCGACGGTCATCTGTCGCTCTTGACTAAGGAGAAGTCGGTTATTGCGCTCATCGGCCCCGAAGGAGGTTTTTCGGAAGATGAAATTAAGTTTTTGCTGGCAAATGGATTCAAGAGTTTCTCGCTTGGTAAAGCCCGCCTGAGGTCCGAGACCGCCGCAATCAAAATCGCATCGCTGCTCGGAGCTTATTGAAATGGCAGCGAATTCTCTTGGTAATCTAAACTCAAACACGGAGACACTGAGTAAGTGCTGAAGTTTCCTTTTTCCATGCATCTTCGCCTCTTGTCGTTTAATCAAAACACGGTGACACTTGAGCCAGACTGACAGGTTTGGAGAATATCAGCCTGTGGCTGAGAGGCACTGGAATAAGAAATTCCCCTTTGTCCCCCTTTTTCAAAGGGGGATTCAGGGGGATTTCTCCGTTCCACCAGTGGTTAAGTTCAATAAGAGGCTGTCGGTAGAAAACGAAAAAGGCGACCTGTTGAGATCGCCTTTCCCGTTTGAATATTTTTGCTGCGATGCTATTTGCTGTTTAGAGGCTCAATTTTGTCAACTGCGACAACATCCATTCCGCCTCTCTTGTCAACAGTACCCGTCACTTCAACTTCCTTTGCTGCGTACTGGACAAGAAGCGAATTCGCAGGCTTGTGATTAGCGGTAATTGCCAGGTAAACATGACCATCCTTGTCAAGAATACCGACTGGTAATCCGCTGTTGATACACATCTGGGCGCATTCCTCGTGTTTTGCGCCGTGCTCGCCCTTTGTGAGGTAGCACGCCAAGTCAACGACTTCTCCCTTTATCGTCGTCATTTTGGCATGTTGACTCATGTTCATGCCGTGCATGCCTTTCATATCTTTCATCTGCTGGGCATAAGTCATGGTCGCACCGGCGAACACCGCTGCGATGACGAACGCAGCGATTTTTATTTTCCTCATCTTCTCCTCCTTTGTTTTAGTGTTGAGCCTTGTCATACCTCTCTGCTGCGACTTTCCAATTTATGTTCTTCATAAATGCAGCAATGTAGTCGGCTCTTTTTAAACCGTAGTCAATCATAAATGCATGTTCAAATACGTCCAACACAAGGATAGGCGTGCAGCCGGCTAAGTGTCCCATGTCGTGTTCGTTGATCCACTCGTTGTACAGAGTTCCGTTGGTGTTGTCGAAATAAAGAACCGTCCAGCCGATTCCCCTCATGCTGCCGGTCGCTTTGAAGTCGGCTTCCCAGCTGGCGTAACTTCCAAACTGTTTTTCGATTGCCGCGTGGAGTGCTGTCTTGTTTCCGAGAGGTTCCTTGCCGCCTAAGTTGTCGAAATAATATTCGTGGAGTCTCATGCCGTTGAATTCCCAGCCGAAACGTCTTTTCAATTCGGCATATTCAGGTGTCCCGGTCTTTCCATCCTTCAGCATCTGTGACAGGATGTCGGCGAGCTTATTAGTGTTTGTTACATAACCTTGATAAAGTGTAAAGTGGTTTTCAAGCAACTGCTTGGAGAAACCATCCATTCCTATCAAGTGGGCGTAATTCTTAGGTTGGTATGTCATTTTCGTTTCCTTTCTTTTTTAATGAGATAAATATTTCAATTTCCTCTTTGGCGTCATTGCGTGGGACCTGAAAGTCGCTCATCATCCCGCTTCCTCGGCTTCGCCTGCCAAAATAGACCACGGATGACACGAATGACGCAGATTCACACGGGTCAGAAAAAACGTAATCTGATCCGTGGAAATCCGTATCATCTGTGCCTGCACACCGAAGTGTTTCGGCACACAGGTGTGTGGTCCGTATGCTATTATCAATAAAATATTCACTTGTTTCCCGGGAAAATCTCAAGCGCTGAACGAATTGCCGCAGCCGCAAGTCCGTGTGGCATTCGGATTTTCGAAAGTAAATCCTTTTCCGCTCAAGCCATCTTGATAGTCGAGAATAATTCCCATCAGGTAAGGAAGACTTTTTTCGTCGACGTAAACTTTTACGCCGTTCGAGTCGATGACCTTGTCTGTCTCCTTCGCCTTCTCATCAAAGCCGAGAACATAGGAGAATCCGCTGCATCCTCCGCCTTTGACTCCCATTCTCAAGCCGAAGGTCTCGGGTATTTTATTCTCCGACATCACTTTCTTTATTTCCTTTGCGGCTCTATCTGAAATGTTAATATCGCCTTGGGCCGTTTCAACCTCAGCCATTTTCTCTCCTCCTCGGAATTTATTTGTAAATAGAAACTCTAAATTAAAGAACTGGCTTCCCGGGTGTCTTCGTGCGGAAATCCGGATAGTTTAAAGTCCACACACCGGCCGACACAGGTTTGAAGACTCCATCGGAAACCATCTCTTTGGTTAACACGTTTGCGGCGTTCTCAAGTTCCGCGTCGGACAAATTAAAACCGTTGGAGTGGAGATAATATTTCAGCGCATACCGCAGATCGCGGTAAAAAATATTGGAAAGATGGAATGTCGGGAACTTGGTTCGAAAGTAATCCAGGAACTGGGTTTTGTTTTTCCTGATGAATTCAATCTCTTTCATGGAACACGCCTCGTTTTTCTAAAATATAGACTTGATTAGCCCGAAATTCAACGAGGATTGAGAATAGACACAATTGGTAAATTGTGCAGTCGGCAAGCTTGTCCCGCCAAAGGCGGGAGCGCCCCGGCGGCGGTTCGTAACGGAATTTTACATACAATATTTGACATTGCGCAAACACATGCTTCAAATACAGAAAAAAGCCCAAGGAGTTGGATGTTCCTCGGGCTTTGCTTGAGTAATTTCTTCGGCCGTCGTTTATGGTTAGTATCAAATGATACTACTTACTATTAGGACATTTGGCACTATTTCAGCAGAAGCATCTTTCTTACAAGCATGAAATCATTTGCCTGCATCTTATAGAAGTATATCCCCGACGAAAGTCTGCTCCCGTCAAACCGGAACTCATGTCTGCCTGACTCAGCGATGCCATCAAAAAGGATCGCCACCTCCTGCCCCAACACGTTATATACTTTCAAGCTGACATGAACCTTCTGCGGCACTGAGAATGAGATTATTGTAACTGGGTTAAACGGATTCGGATAATTTTGATAAAGCTCGTAGTTCTTAGCAGTCGCTGGTGGTTTTTCGCTAACGCCTGTCACGACAAGTATGTTTCCAGTCTTGAAATCACCGATGAACCTAATAATGCTGGGCATCCTTGCAGGATTCGAAGCAAGATATTCAGCGCCCCAGTAAAGTCCCGTGTCTGGTGCGATATCCCCGAATTGTGTGTGCTTCAGCTGACCGAGCGATAGCTGCAGCGTGACAGAATCTCCACTTGCTGTGTTCTTCTGGCGGAAATCTCTTCCCCCCGCGTTTTCCAGTTTAGTAACAAAACTGTCGGCACTCGCCGCCGTATCCGGGCCGAAAGCCATCAGCCTTGTTGCCCAATAATACATCGAGCTGTCCATTGGAAAAATGCCGCCGAACGAGCTTGCGCTAACTTCGTAGCCGGCCTTTGCACTATCGCTGGTGTAAAAGATATACCACCCGATGGAATGTCCAGTCGTATCAGCATTATTGGCACCAACAAGACGTATTTTTTTGTCAGTGGGCAATTGCTTCGTCAGACTATCAGCAATTTGAATTGCTTCTACGGAAGAGATCCACTTGACAGTGAACCATGTTAAGGATACGCCGCCCACATTGGCATTATTCACAACAATTGAGTCTCCAAATGCAACCACATCTCCTCCCTTCATCGGATCAATTTGTCCATCTCCGTCAACATCTTTTGCGGCTACTGGATAATATGTGCCGTTAGCGACATGAGGAAGGCTAAAGTTGCCAGACGCATTAGTAACTGCCAGTGAAACAAAAGGCGGTGTACCTTCGTGTCCAAAAATTGGCATCGTGCTCAATCCGACAATAGCACCGTCTGGTGAAACACCTGTCGTTCCGCTGCTGACCACACCGCTGACACTGTAGGGCGGGAATTGAGTGCCGGTTGTAAAGTTGAAAATGTATGGACTTGGCAACTTGAGACCACCCTGTCCAACCGCGGATACGATACCTATTGTATATGATGTATTAGGTTCTAGAACGGCAAAAGCATTCAATGTCTTGAGGCCATTGCTCCATGTTACTGAGTCGACACTGTCGACATTGGTGAGTATGAGCATCGGCAATTCTTTCTCATCAACGTGAATGCTTGTGTCCAGCGCGGCGCTGAAAGTGATGCTGATTGTGGTTTTTAGAGGAATGTTTGTGCTGTTGTTTGCCGGCGTGGTAGAGGTGATGTTGATCTGTGCGTTTGAGTTGGCTGCCCACACAAATACCCCTACAAAAAGAAACTGGTAGAATCGTTTCATACTACTTCCCTCCTTTTTGTTTTAATAGTTTACCCGCGTACTGTGTTTAACCAACAAGGGTTGCAAACACAGTGCATACAGTCCAATCTATTAACGTTATTTTACAGATGCAACCTTTCAAACATAGTGAAATTGCATATTATAGCACGTGTCATTAAATTTTCCTATAAAATTTGGAGGAACATACATGGCAATTAATGTTGGTATAAACGGTTTCGGACGAATTGGAAGAAACTTTTTTAGAGCTGCCTATAAGAACAGTGAATTAAATATCATAGCGGTAAACGACATCACAGATGCAAAAACTCTTGCACATCTCCTGAAGTACGATTCGGTAATGGGGATATTTGCGGGGAATGTCGTTGCGAAAGACAATGAGATTGTTGTTGATGGCAAACCACTCAAAGTCCTTTCTGAGAAGGATCATCACAATCTCCACTGGAAAGACCTCGGCGTTGATGTGGTTGTCGAATCCACCGGCTTGAAGCATTTCACAGCCGGCGACGAGGCGAAGACTCATCTTGCAAACGGAGCGAAGAAAGTGATCATAAGTGCGCCCGCAAAAGTGTATGATCTCACTATTGTTCTCGGCGTCAACGATGAATTGTATGACCCGAAGAAACACAACATCATTTCGAATGCGAGCTGCACGACGAACTGTCTTGCGCCTGTTGTGAAAGTCCTGCGCGATTCCTTTGGCGTGAGGAAGGGTTTCATGACAACAATCCACTCCTACACGAATGATCAGCGCATACTTGATCTTCCGCATTCTGATTTGCGCCGCGCGCGCGCCGCGGCGGTTTCTATGATCCCGACTTCAACTGGAGCGGCAAAGGCGATCGGTCTCGTCATGCCGGATTTGAAAGGCAAGTTGGACGGTTTCTCAATGAGAGTGCCGACGCCGGATGTCAGTGTTGTTGACGTCGTCATTGAAGCTGAGAAGTCTACTACAAAGGAAGAAGTGAACAAAGCGTTGAAAGCCGCTTCCGAAGGACCGATGAAAGGAATTTTGGGTTACAGCGAAGAACCGCTTGTTTCGATCGACTACAAGGGCGATCCCCGATCATCGATTGTCGATGCATTGAGCACCATGGTTATCGACAATATGATAAAAGTCGTGTCGTGGTACGATAACGAGTGGGGCTATTCCAGCCGCGTGGTTGATTTAGTGAAAAAAGTAGGCTCGAAGCTTAACTAATCTCGAATACTGCCCGTCCGTCCCGAAAGTAATTTTTCGGGACGGACGCTATTCTTTTGAAGGGTAGATTGAACATCTTTCTTATCGCCGCATTAGTTTTCGCATTCAATTTAAATCATGGCTCAAGCACAAATAGTGCACGTGAGGTTTATGAAAAATGCAAAGCCCGCGCTGCGGAGATCGACAGTAGCCTGAAGCATGTGGACATCCAATTCATACAAAAGATGGAAATGAGATCAACGAAGGGCGACAGGGACAGTCTCGTTTTTAGGATCACCGTTCGACATGGGAAGTTCGAGCGACAGCTCATATACAGCACCGTACCGAATGGTGACCGATTCGGTGGCGGTTATGATGCGTTCGACAGGATGTTCTTTTTGTCGGAATACTTTTCGGACGGAAAGAAAGTCCTCGCCTCATGTGAATTCGATAAGCCGACCTGCAACGGATGTTATGGGATTAATTTTAGTTTTGCCAAAGCCTCGGACATGGGCGATCCACTGAGCACTGTTACAGCGTCCGTAAATGCCTACAATTACACTCCAGTTCACATTGAAGAGCATATCACGGGGCTGCCGCTCGGCGTAGAGTTTAAGGACAACATAGATGTCGTTTACGATCAGGAATCCGAAATGTATTTTCCGGACAAAATTGTGATGCAGGTTTACGCCCGTTTTCTTTTTTTGAAAGGTGAAGTCGCGGTCGTGACTATTAAGAACGAGGATCTGAAAAAGATATGAGAAAAATTGTTGCCTTCGTGTTCTTGAGTCTTGTCGGATTTGAGGTCCATTCGCAGTCGCTGTCAGCGGCGTCGATACTTCAAAGCTCGGAAGATAAAGTTAAACTATTGGAGCAAGAGGCGGACAAGCTCAGCGGGACGCTTAAGGCAACTGTAAATGTCACCTCAGATATTTTCGGGAAGAAGTCGGAGGCCGCATCAAATTACAGGGTTACTATAAAAGATGGCAAGGACGTTAAGAACGAAATAGTCGGAACACCATTGGCTTCCGATTCAACATTCGCAAAAATGATGGGTAGGGAAGCGTCCCGCCGACTAAACAAGCCAACGCTAAGAATTTTTGATTCGGCTTTTCCTTGGAATATGCCGCTTTCGCTGGCAGACAGGAAAACGAAATTTTCCGCGCAAGTAATTTCGGATTCGGCGAATATGTCGGGAAGAAACTGCTATCTGATAAAATTCGAGCTGGATGCCGAAGGTGATTCTGTCGACGCGGAAGGCGATGGCGAAATTTGGATAGATCATCAGATGCTTTTGCCTGTGCGCACATTTCACGATTTTACGATGAACACGAAGCGCGGAAAAGCTGAGGTGAAAACTTTTACGGATTTTGCATTTATCGGGAATGGAATTCCTATACTTCTCAGGAGCGAGATACAGACGATTCCGAAGTTCCTTTTTGTAAAGATCGGGTTAATCAAAATCGTTATTGAACAATCAGACTTTAGTCTGGAGTGAAAAAATGAATACGACTTTCAGCAAAAAAACTATCGATGATGTAAGTGTAAAGGGTAAGAAGGTCCTTGTCAGGGTTGACTTCAACGTCCCGCTCGACGAGAACAAAAACATCACGGACGACAACCGAATTGTAGAATCGCTTCCGACCATCAAGAAGATTTTGAAAGATGGCGGCACGCCGATTTTGATGAGCCATCTTGGAAGACCGAAGGGAAAGCCGAAACCCGAATTTTCTCTTGCACCTGTTGCAAAACGGCTTGGCGAGCTTTTGTCTCTCAAAGTCATTATGGCTCCTGACTGCGTCGGAGAAGAGACCAGGAGAGTTGTTGCTTCGGCGAAGCCGGGCGAAGTCGTCCTGCTCGAGAACTTGCGCTTCCACGCCGAAGAAGAAGCCGACGACGAGAACTTTGCCAAACAGCTCGCGTCGCTTGGAGAAGTTTATGTTAATGATGCGTTCGGCAGCGCTCATCGCGCCCATGCTTCGACTGAAGGCGTAACCCGCTTCCTGAAACCCGCCGTTGCCGGTTACCTGATGGAAAAGGAACTGCGCTATCTCTCGCAGGCAGTCGGCAATCCGAATCGTCCGTATGTCGCAATCATCGGCGGCGCAAAAATCTCCGGCAAGATTGACGTCATCAATAATCTTCTTGGGAAAGTGGATGCGTTGATCATCGGCGGCGGAATGATGTTTACATTTCTCAAAGCGATGGGAAAAGAAATCGGCAATTCAATACTCGAGGAAGATAAAGTTGATCTTGCGAAAGGACTTCTCGAAAAAGCGAAGTCGGCCGAAGGCTCCGTAAGCAGAGGCGGCGCGAAGCTGCTTTTGCCTGTCGATTGCATGGTCGCCGAGAAATTTGAAAACACTGCGGCAAAGAAAGTTGTCAGTGTGGACGCGATTCCGCAGGGCTGGGTCGGCATGGACATTGGCCCAGAAAGCATCGATCTCTTCCGCGATGAAATATTAAAGTCGAAGACCGTTGTGTGGAACGGACCGATGGGTGTTTTTGAAATGACAAATTTCGAAGCCGGAACGAAAGCCGTTGCCGAAGCTCTGGTCGACGCAACAAAACGTGGTGCATCGACGATTGTCGGCGGCGGAGATTCTGCGGCGGCAATCGCGAAATTCGGTTTGGAAAGCAAAGTATCGCACGTCTCGACAGGCGGCGGAGCATCGCTTGAATTTCTTGAAGGAAAAACTCTCCCCGGTGTTGCAGCACTCGACAATAAGTGAGTAACTTGTCCGGAGGACCCATTCGGGAAACGGATGGAGGTTAGACTTTGTTCAATAAGGTGAAGGATTTATGAGTTATTACACGAACTATTCCGGTTATTACACGCCTCCATCCCGTTTCAGATTTTTCCCGAAGGGGATGAAATTCCTTCTCGTCGCGAATGTCGGGATTTTCTTATTCGAGCTTTTCTTGCAGCTCGGCTTACGCATCGGCAATATTTCTCTGTACAATGTTTTCCTCGCACTCTTTGCGCTTAATCCGCTGGGACAAGGCTTCATGGTCTGGCAGCTTGTCACTTACATGTTTATCCACGGCGGCTTTTTTCATATTCTCTTCAATATGCTTGCCCTTTGGTTCTTCGGAGTTGAGTTGGAAAACGTCTGGGGAACACGACGATTCCTGACGTACTATTTCCTCTGCGGGATTGGCGCGGGACTCTCGAATTTATATTTGACGCCGCTTTTCACGACGCCCGCTCCGACAATTGGCGCGTCCGGTGCGATATATGGAATCTTGCTCGCATTCGGGATGCTCTTTCCCGACGCTCCCGTATTTCTCTATTTCCTTTTCCCGATCAAGGCGAAATATTTAGTCGCGATTTTCATTGGGATTGAATTGTTCTACGGCGTAACAGGGACACAGAACGGTGTTGCACACTTCGCTCACCTTGGCGGGGCGCTTGTTGGGTTTGTCTATCTCATGATGTACCGCAGATCGATTCCCGCGTTTGACCGGATTTCCGATTTTTTCAGGAGGAGTAAAGAAAACGTTCAGAGCAGTATTTTATCGAGGAGGACTTACAGCAACAAGAAAGTAGTTACCGATGTCCATTTCAAAGAAATAAAGAATGATAGACTTGAAGATCACAATGTGAATCAGGATAAACTTGACGAGATACTCGACAAGATAAGCGCTTCGGGTTACGATTCATTGACGGACGAGGAGAAAAAGATTTTGTTCAATGCGAGTAAAAAGCTAAATTAGATCAGGATTCATCAAGATTTGCATGATTAACCCAAATTGTCCAATACCAATAGATGATAGACCTACCGGTCATTTCAGACAGAACTGACAGTATCAGCGTTCGTGAAGTAAAGTATCCGCCGCGGAAGTCGCGCAAGGTGTTTATCGGGAGTGTTCCTGTCGGCGGAGGATCGCCGATTTCCGTCCAGACGATGACAAAGACGAAGACATCGGATGTCGATGCGACAGTCAAACAGATTTTGGAAGCCGCCGAAGCCGGATGCGATATTGTCCGAGTTACCGTAAACGATAAAGAAGCTGCCGCCGCAATCGGAGAAATTGTGAAGCGGTCGCCGATACCGGTTGTGGCAGATATCCATTTCAACCACGTCTTTGCCTTGAAAGCTCTTGAAGGCGGAGTTGCGAAAGTGAGACTCAATCCCGGCAACATTGGAAGCGTCGACAGAATCCGCCAGGTCTTAAGTCTCGCGAAGGAGAGAGGAGTGCCGATTCGAATCGGTGTCAATTCCGGCTCGCTCGAGAAAGATATTTTGGAGAAGCACGGTTACCCAACGGCCGAAGCGCTTTATGAAAGCGCGATGCGGCATGCTGGCATTTGCGAAGAAAATGATTTTCACGACGTGATCATCTCCGTGAAATCTACGGATGTCAGATTGATGATTGAAGCGTACAGACTGATCGCGCAGCGGACGGATTATCCTTTGCACCTTGGCGTGACCGAGGCTGGACCGACACGAGTTGGAACTATAAAGTCTTCGATTGGAATTGGAACGCTGCTCGCGGAAGGAATTGGTGACACGATAAGAGTTTCCCTGACTGACGATCCGGTGAAAGAAGTGGAAGTCGGCAAAGAGATTTTGCGCTCGCTCGGACTGGCAACGAGAAACATAGAAATCATAGCCTGTCCGACTTGCGGCAGACTTGAAGTAGATCTTTTTTCAATAACGCAGCAGCTTGAAGAACGTCTGTCTGGAGTGAAGAAGCCGGTTAAGATTGCGATACTCGGATGCGTTGTGAATGGTCCCGGCGAGGCGAGCGAAGCGGATATAGGAGTTGCGTGCGGCAAGGGCGTCGGCATTTTATACAGGAAAGGCGAAGTTATTCGGCGAGTGAAAGAAGAAGAAATTGTCGATGCTGTTGTCGAAGAAGTAGGAAAGTTTCAACCTGAGAGCTAGATGAAGAATTCTGAATTACGAATGTTGAATTTTAAATGAAGGCGAACGTTATTGTTGAGAAGGCTTTTGCATTTTCGTTGAGCATGATCGAGTTGTACAAATACTTGCAGGAGCGGCGCGAAACTGTTATTTCAAAGCAACTCTTGAGAAGCGGGACGAGCATCGGAGCAAATGTGGAAGAATCGACTGTTGCACAGACACGAAAGGACTTCATAACGAAGATGTCAATTGCTTCGAAAGAAGCGAGAGAAACGAAATATTGGCTGCGGTTGCTTCAAGAGAGTCAGATGATAAAAGGAGACTACAAGAAGTACATAGAAGGTGTTGAGGAAATCATAAGAATTCTAACGTCTATTGTTAAGACATCGCAGAATAATACAAAGTCAATTAACAATTCATAATTCATAATTAAGAATTACCAAAGTGGACTGCATATTTTGTAAAATATCTGAAGGGAAGGCTTCCGCTAATTTCGTCTTTCAGAACGATGACATTTTCGCAATTCGCGATGTCCACCCGATTGCGCCGACGCACATCCTTATCATTCCGAGAAAGCATATCCCGAGTCTGATGGAACTTGACGGCGCGGAAGGCTCCGCGTTGATTTCGAAGATTGTCTCAACCGCAGTCGAAGTTGCGAAAAAGGTTTCTCTTTCGGACAGCGGATTCAGGCTCGTTTGGAACGTGCGCTCTGACGGCGGACAAACTGTCGGGCACATCCATCTGCATTTGCTTGGCGGAAGACAAATGAAATGGCCGCCGGGATGATGAAAAATGAGCCGCATGATTTTTCTTGTCTGGTTTGCGCCTCTAATTTTCATGGCGGTGTCATTCTATATTTTGCTCAACAGCGCCGCTCCGGTTGCGGCGAAAGTGGTTTTTATTGCGATTCCGGTGACAATTTGGGTGCCTGGCGGTTTGGCTATTTATCGCGAGTATCGTGAACAGGAAGATGAACACTGCAAACAAGAAGAGATACTCGAAGAGGCAAAGCGCATCTTGAGCAGTCCGAAGGATCCCGACAAAAGCCACCAGTCCCGACTGCAGTCGGGATCCTGTGGAGAAGAAAAACGAGATTGAAATTTATATATAGGCAGTGCAGAGGGCTGGAAAACATGAGAAATAAACGGTTTCTGTATTGAACCACAAGAGGCACGGAGGCACAGAGAAATCCCCCTCAATCCCCCTTTTGCAAAGGGGGACGAAGGGTGATTTCATTTCTCCGTGTCTTGGTGTCTCAGTGTTTGAATTTAACCACGGGAGACACAGAGATACTGAGGGAGCTATTTATGAATGTTTCTAATTTTATTTCTGAATACTGGTATCTCGTAGTTTTTTACGAGGTCTTTTGTGCTGCTCTCTCGGCATTCATCGCGCGCTCGAAGGGAAGAGACCAGGGAAACTGGTTTATAATGGGTTTGGCTTTAGGAATCTTCGGAGTCATCGTCGTGCTTGTGATGAAGAGACTTCCGGATGAGCTCGCGGCGAAAAATAATTTGCTTCTCGATCCGCAGCACTATCTAAGAAGCGGATGGCGTGTAATTCTCTTCTTGGTTACTGTCGTTGTCCTCTATTATTTGTCAGCAGTAGTTGCTCAATTGACACGCGTTGTTCCGCCGCAGTCGTTTTTCTTCCTGTTCTATATCGACGTGCTTTTGGCAACTTTCTTAATGTTGAAATTTGTGGACAAGCGCAGATTGACTTCTGTGGGATTTCCTTATCACGGAAAAATTGTGAAAGAAATACTCCTGGGATTTCTGATCGGTGCGGTAATGATCGGGCTGGTCGGCGGAGTTGAACTTGTGGTCGGTGCGATAAGGTTAGGGCTGAGGCCCAACCTTAATCTCGTTTTATTGCTCAGAAATTTTGCTCTGAGCTTCTTGTTCTTTGGTTACTTCGCGATGGGCGAAGAACTGCTTTTCCGCGGTTATCCGTATCAGGCACTATTGGAGGGAATGGGATCTATTGGCGCAACGATTGTGATGGCGGCTGTTTTCGGGCTGTTGCACTTCATGAATCCCAACGCGAGTGTTTTCTCGACTGTGAACACGATCCTCGCGGGAGTGTGGCTCAGCATCGCTTATTTGAAAACAAGAACGCTTTACTTCCCATTTGGAATGCACTTCGCGTGGAATCTTGTCCAGAGCTTTTTTCTCTCTCTGCCTGTGAGCGGACTTTTGACTAACCGAACTATTTTCATCCCAACTGATTTCGGCCCCGATTGGTTAACAGGCGGACGATACGGGCCGGAAGCGGGGGTCGGGACAACCGTCGTAATGGTCGCCGCAATTTTATATTTCATTTTAGAAAAGCGGATCAAGCCGGCTTATCCAAAGGATCCTTCGGATGACTATGCCGCAATCAAAGAGCGCATCGGCGTCGGAAGTGAAAGCGAGGCGAAGTGACCTTCTCCGTAATTTTCTACTCACTTTTCCGCAGGATCCTTCGGACAATTTTTATGTCGGCTTCCTGATTTTTGTCGCGGTGCTTTTGCACAAACTTCCCGAAGGGCTTACCATCGCTTCCTTCACTTTCGCCGTAAAGAAGACGAGGACACTTGCGCTGCTTTCCTCGGTGGGACTCGGATTGGCAACATCGGTCGGGGCGCTTTTGACCGTCTTGCTTGGCTCCGCCGATCCGAAGATAACGGCTTATGCTCCCTTGAAAATGCCAAATTTTCTGCCACAGGGCACTCCAGCCTTATTCAACCTTGTCAAGGTTAATGTGAAGGTGACCGTCACTTGTGTCAATATTACAATGCACTGACAATCTGAAATAAAAGTGACGGTCACCTGCCGCATTTTCATCTGCCGTGGCGTCCCGTCGCGGAACATGTACAACTTTTTCGATTTCGGCTGGAGCCGCAATGTATGTGGGCGCAAGCGACCTTGTCCCGCGTATTAATATTCTTTGAAATTACGCTTGACAAGGAAAAGATAATCCGCTAAATTAAGGAGGCTCCATAAATAATTTATGGAATTACTTTGAGTGGCTGATTCTGTTGATAGAGTAACTGGCAAAGCATCATAAAATGGTCAAGGAGGTGAAGTGCATATTGGATTATCCAAGAGCATTATGTATACCTTACGAAGTGTGCCCACCTCAGAGGTCGTGTCCGTTTGCAATTAGTTCTCGTAACCTTAGAACGGCTAAGTATCCCGAAGAAAGTATATTCGCTTTTTTGTCGAAGAGTTAACTGATTTTTGTCGAATTTAGAGTTATAAACATTGGCAATAAGTAAGTTAGACGAAGCAAAAGATCAACCAACATCAAGGAGGCAAATCGATGAGAAAATTGCTAATTGCTTCACTGCTCGCGTTGGGCGTTCTATCATTCTTGGCCGCATCATCGCAAGCGCAAACCGGTAACATCAAAGGAAAGATCACTGACAAGCAAACGGGCGATGCATTGCCCGGAGCAACTGTCGTTCTCGAGAAAACCGCTCATGGAGCCGCAACAGACATCAACGGAAACTTTACCGTTGAGAAGGTCCCGGCTGGCTCTTATAAGATAGTGGCGCGGTACATTGGCTATCAGAGCGAAACCAAGACTGTCTCCGTAAAGGAAGGAGAGACAGCTACTGTTGATTTTGATTTACTTCCAAGCAGCCTCACAACAAACCCCGTGGTAGTCACTGCCATCGGCACTCAAACGTCCCGGGAGAAGTTGGGAACTGCGGTTTCGACTGTGGCAGGCCAGTCTCTTGTCCTGTCAGGTGCACACGATGTGATTACCGACTTAGCTGGGAAGGCTCCCGGAGTTTATACCACTGAAAGCAGCGGTGACCCCGGCGCTGCTACAAGGATTATCCTAAGAGGTGTTCGCAGTCTGCAGAACAATAACCAGCCACTGATAGTCTTGGATGGCATGCCCATCTTTAGTACATCCATCGGTACAGGTAATGTTGGCAACGTGTCAGCTATTTCTACTCTGAATGACATCAATCCGCAGGACATTCAGTCGGTCGAAATTTACAAAGGTCCCTCTGCTGCCGCTATTTGGGGTTCGAGGGCTGCAAACGGCGTCATTGTTATAACGACGAAGACGGGATCGTTTACTCCGAATAGGAAAGTTAATATTTCAGTCAGGACTAGCCTTCAGTATGACAATCTCCTTCGAGAATTCCCACTGCAGACAAGTTTCGGACAAGGTGGCAATGGAGCTTATATTTTCAATATGAGTACTAGTTGGGGAGACAGAATAGCTGACAGAACTGGCGGCCCGGATTCATTATCAAGATCGAATTATCCGTACGCAACAATACTTCAAAAGAATTCCAAAACAGTGTATGATCATGCAGGAGAACTCTTTCACTCTCCGGTTTCTCAGGAATACGGCGTGACTGTAAGTGGCGGAGACCAGTCGGGCAGCTTCTATCTCGATGTCGATAGGCTTGGCCAGAACGGAATCGTCCTTGCCAATCAGAATTTTGGAAGGACATCCATCAATGCTAATGTCAGCAGAGCATACGCTGACAACATAGCGACGCATGTTAATGTGTCGTACATCAACAGTTCCACTGATCGTACGCAGCAAGGTTCGAATCTATCCGGTCTTTTGCTTGGCGCCTACCGAACGCCGGCTGACTTTAACAATCTGCCTTACACAGTCAATTATGTCTCACCGACCGGCATTGTGTCTCCAAATATGCAAAGAACCTACAGAAATGGAGAAGGGTCTCCGTTGAGAGGGGCAGGCTACGATAATCCTTTCTTCACGGTATATAATAACCCCAGCCAGTTGTCAACAGACAGGATTATAGGCTCTGCCGATATTTCTTATGATCCGGTTGATTGGCTCGACTTTACCTACCGTGCAGGTGTTGACTACTTTACGAACCGGAGTACTTACCTCCTTTCCTATGGTGATGCTTCTCAACCGAAAGGGCAGTTTACAGACAATTCTCTTTCTCAATATCAAGTGAATTCCGATCTTCAGGCTCGCGCTCAACACGATTTTAGCTCTGATTTTGGAACTTCTCTGCTCATGGGATTTCACATTGACCAACTGCAGTCCAATTTAGTCGGTGCGCAAGGGACAACGTTTGCCATACCCAACGCACCACCCTCGCTGGGCAATGCCTTCACCTATGTTCCTAACGAGAGCAAGGTCACCACTAGAAATGCCGCAATGTATGGAGAATTGGATCTGTCCCTTTACCAGCAGTTGTTCTTTAGCTTTGCTGGAAGAGACGAGAGCTCTTCTACTTACGGTCCGAGCACGGCTGGGCTTTACTTCTATCCCTCAGCAAGCGTAGCTTGGGAGTTTACAAAGCTTCCTGTTTTCCAGGGTAATTCGCTATTGACGTATGGAAAGTTGAGAGCCGCCATCGGAACGGCAGCCAACCAACCGCCCGTCTACTCAACCTTGACGTATTATATTCCTAATCCCATTATTGGAAACGGCTGGGGTCCGGCTATAGGGCTGCAATACTACTACGGCGGTGCGCTGATTTCAAACCGAATGGGCAATGCTGCTCTAAGTCCTGAGATGACCAGCGAAACCGAATTTGGTATCGATCTGAGATTCTTTGGTGACAGATTGTCTTTGGGCGCTACTCAGTATTTTGATAAGACCACAAGCGCTGTTCTGAGCCTTGATGTGGCGCCATCCTCAGGCTTTACAAATGTAGTGAAGAACGCAGCTACACTGGAAAACTACGGAACAGAGCTTCATACGACTATTGAATGGCTCAGCGTTGGGCAGTTTGCATGGTCAACCAATGCTAACTGGTCACAAAATAGGAATAAGGTCACCAATTTGTCCGGTGTCAAACAGGTATTCCTCAATGGTTTCACAGACCCGAGTTCGGATGCTATTCTCAATCAGCCCGTGGGTGTGCTATATGGAAGCCGTTGGGAGAGAGACGCCAGCGGAAAGCTCGTACTCGACCCAAGTGGTTTCCCGCAACTTTCCGCCACTCCAGGAGTGATAGGCGACCCGAACCCGAAATGGCGAGCGGGGATCATCAATACATTTAGGTTCCAGAGATTCACACTCAATGTCCAGTTTGATATTAAGCAGGGAGGACAAGTCTGGAACGGAACCAAGGGCGCCCTATCCTACTTTGGGAAAGCCGGTTATCAAAACTGGTGGACTACCATCAGTGCAACTCAAGCCACTACTCTGAAAAATTTCGACGGTTTTACTGTTGCACAGATGGCGAACGGAGATGATTGGGGTATAGCAAAAATGCCGGCCAGCGCTGCATTTCGTAAGAACAGCGATGGCACCTATTCTTTCCGTGGTTATGTACAGGATTTTGGCGGTGGACCAGTCATTGTTGATGAATCTTATTTCTACGATGGGCCCGGATCAGGTTTCACCGGACCAGCGGAGCAATTCATTGAAGATGGCAGCTACGTTAGGCTGAGAGAATTATCTTTGTCATATTTGCTCCCGTTAAGTTCTATTGGAATTGAGAGCGTGCAATTTACCTTAATAGGTAGAAATCTTGCTCTCTGGACGAAGTACACTGGTGTGGATCCGGAAACCAATTTGACAGGTCCGTCGAATGGGCAAGGTCTTGATTACTTCAACAACCCGAGTGTCAAGACATGGATTCTCTCACTGCAGATAAATTATTAAGCGAAAAGGAGCAGTAAATGAAAAATATTAGTAGATATGCCTTGGCAGCCTTGTTTCTTGCGGCTGTTATTGGAGGTTGCAAATCCTTTACAAAGGGTTATGCCGTGAATCCGCTTGCTCCTTCCAGTTCGCCTCCCACTCAGCTTTTCACCGGTGCAGAAGGTGCGTTCGACGAATTCATGGAAGGTTTCCCGGCTCAGATGGCGAGTATGTGGGCGCAGCAAGTAACAGGTTCGGACAGACAGTTCAGTGGCTACTATACTTACAACACGTCCGCGCAGGATTATACTAACGACTGGGGAACTGCGTACTCAAACGCGTTGATGAATCTCCGCCTCACCGAGAGTGAGGCGGCTGCAGCAGGCCAGCCCAATCTTGTAGGCGCGGCAAAGATTCTCGAGGGAATTCAGATGGGAACCGTAACTGCGCTTTGGGGCTCTGTTCCATATTCGCAAGCTGCGCAACCTAATCTCACCCTCACCCCGAAGTTCGATGCGCAGCTCGATGTGTATAACGAAGTGCAAGCGGCATTGGATAGCGGAATAGCATTGCTATCAGCAAACAAGTCAACACTTCCCGCTGATATCTTTTCTTCTAAGGGGAATCCCAGTATCTGGCTTGCCGCTGCTCATACTGCGAAAGCTCGGTATTACATGCACGTTGCACGACAGAGTGGCTATAGCGCCGCCATCTTGAATCAGGTTATAACGCAAGCTCAACAAGGAATACTTGCTTTGAGTGGTTCACAGGACTTTATGTTCTTGCATAACAAATCGAACGGAACATACAATGGAGATATGAACCTCTGGTACTCATTTATGGTTTATGACCGGAGTGGATACATGAGTGCCAGCAAGAATTTTGCGGTGCCGATGATGAAAGCGTTGGCCCGAGATGGAAAGACAAACGACAGCGGTCGGGTTGCTTACTATTTTACATCAAACGGCAAGGGTCTTAACACTGCCGCCGAAGGAGCTTACTCTGCAACATCGCCTTATCCGATCATGAGGGCTTCTGAGACACACCTTCTGATGGCAGAGGCATACGCGCGTCTCGGAAATACGAGTAGCGCTATTACTGAACTCAATAATGCTCGCCAGTATAATGACAATGTGTTTGGTGACAAATCCCAGCCTTATGCCGCTTCTGATTCTGCCGTGACGGGCGCCACCAACCTGCTTCAGACTATTCTGAACGAAGAGTACCTCTCCTTGATGCATCAGATTGAGGTATTCAATCTCGTGCGGCGAATCAACTACCAGATTCAGTATCAGGATTCGACAGGTGCGACAGTTAAGTTGACACCTACAATTGGCACTCAATTCCCTCAGCGTTTCTTTTACCCAACGAACGAGATAAACGCTAATCCTAATACGCCGGCGCAAATTACATCTGATCTCTTCAAGCCAACTACGGTGAATACGCCTTAGGTTGTTGGCGATTCTTGATGCCGCGGGATCCAGATCTCGCAGCCAGCAATGTCCCGTCCCCGCCTCTCCGGCGGGGCGGGACTTTTTTATGATTCCATACCCTTAGCTTTTACCCCCTGCGTGTCTGAACGTGTGAAAAAATTATCGGGCACTCTGATTTTCCCCCGAATTTTCGTTGTTATAATGGCTTCAGTAACCACGAAATCAATTTATTCACACGTTCTCTCGTGTGAATGAAAGATTCAGCTCTTCCGTTTTATAATCAGCAGCGTCATATCGTCGAACTGAGGAGTGTCCGCAACGTGCTCGTTCACGGCGGCGAAGATTTCTTCTGCGATTTTCTCCGCTGAAAAATTCAAACAGTCTTTTGCTATCGTTTCGATTTGATCCTCGCCAAATCTCGCGCCCTTTGAATTAACGGCGTCCTGAATGCCGTCTGAGTAAACTATCAGCACATCTCCGGCATTGAACTGAACTCTTTCTTCTTCGTAAGGGAAGTGGTCAACAACGCCCAGCGGAACGCCGCCTACTTTCAGACGGATCGTCTTCTGGCCTTTTCGGAAGAAGAGTGGATTTTCGTGACCGGCGTTCGTGCAGCGGAGTACATTCTTTTTTATGTCCAGGACTCCGTAGAAGAGTGTAACGAACTTCTCGGGGCTGGTGGATCTGAAGAGCAAGTCGTTGGATTGCCTGACGCAATTCTTTGCGGACGAGTTCAACCTTGAGTAAGCTCTGAAAGTCGCCTGAACATTCGCCATTAAAAGCGCCGCGGGCAGACCTTTTCCGGAAACATCCCCGAGTGAAAATGACAAACTTCCATCATCGAGAAAATTGAAATCGTATAGATCTCCGGCAACCGTTTTGGCGGGAATCGAGCGCGCCGCGAATTCATATCCATCAACCTGTCCGCAAGATCCTTCGGACGGAACTTCCTTCGGCAGGAGTCTCATTTGGACTGTGTGTGCCGCGGAAAGTTCTTTTTCAAGTGCAATCTTGTCTCGCTCTTCGGCGTAGAGCCGTGCTTTCTCGATTGCGATCGCCGCATGGATAGACAATGCGTTTATGGCGTTCTCGTCTTCAGAAGTGAATACTCCATCTCGTTTGTTGAGAAGCTGGAATACACCGATAATTTTACCGTCTTTGTTTTTCATCGGCATACAAAGGATCGTTTTCGTATGGTATCCTGTTCTCTTATCTACCGCAGGATTGAAGCGTGCGTCCAAGTATGCGTCCGGTATGTTTAGAGTGTCGCCGGTTGCCGCGACGTATCCGGCGACGCCTTTGCCGATCGGGAGACGTATGTTCACGGGCTTAGATGCTTCGAGGACCTTCGACCAGAGTTCGTTTTTCTTTTCGTCCACGAGATAGACGGTGCCGTTTTCTCCGTCCACAATTTTTAAGGCGATGTCGAGAATTACTTTCAGAAGCTCGTCGAGATCAAGAGCCGAGTTGATTACTTTTGATGCTTCGATAACGCGCTCCAACCGTCTCACATCCGTAACAAGGTGGCGCGTACTTCGTTCGAGTTCCTGAATGAAGTGGTCATTCTGCGATCTCAACCTGATGGAAATGACGAGGAGGAGTCTCAGCGCAAACGGGTGGCTTTCTTGCAGCAGCCAATCGAAGTCGCGCTTTCCAAGAACGTAAGTCACGCTGTCATCGACGGCAGTTGCTCTCCCCGAGCGCGGGCGTCCGTCGATCATGGACAGCTCGCCAAAGAAATCGCCGGTGTGGAGAAGGGCAATTCTGTGCTCGTCTCCGAATCTGGTGTGTCTTGTTACTTTGACGCGGCCTTCTAAAATGAGATGAAGTTCACTTCCTTCGTTTTCGTCTTCGAGGATTACTTCGCCTGCAATGTAATGCCGCTCCTGAAGTCTCGGTCTAATGGCCTCAAACTGTTCGTCTTCGATATTTTCCAGCAGGATATTTAACCTGAGCCTTTCAAAGGCAGAAGGGCTCATTGTTTTAGCCGTGCTTGTTCTATGTCTGTCATCTGTAATAACCTCTCAATGAACGCCTTTTATCTTCGGCAGGTCTTTCAAGGTTTTCTTCTCTCATTCGTCCCTCATGTTGAAAATAACAATCTATGCGAATAAAGCAAACAGAAATGTATTATCAAGAAGTTTTTCGAGCGAGATAGGGGATTATGGTGTCGTGAAACCGATGGTTATATCTGCCGGAAGGAAGTCAAAGGTGACCTATTGAACATGTCTGTAACATCCCGACAAAGGTCGGGACAATCACCGATCCAATTACAGCAAGCGCCGTTGTCTTTCCAAGTCAAGTTTTTCGCGGACGAACTTCCTGACAATCTTTGCCGCCTTAACCGCCTCACCATGCGTAACAACATCCCCTGGATACCGGAACTCAACTGCGTACGGGTCAAGCAATTCCAGTTGCGGGAAGAGAATTGAAAATTCATTTTTTATTTTCAAGCAGCGAGGGAGCAAGTCTTTTGTCAAATCGTGAGTCTTTGAAAAAGGAACATTATGCTCCACCAGAAAGGCCTTCAGATATTTCTCCGCGCATTGCTGCGCGGCAAAACAGGTTAAGTGAGACACCTTCCCGCTTCGTTTCTTCACTAAGGCTAGGGTACCCATATAGTCCCCCTCGGCTTTGGCAATCCATGCCTCGGCATCAGCGTGCATACAGGACTTTTCCTTTTTCGAAAACCTCCTTCACGAACCAATCTCGTCCCCGCAATGCACGTTCGACTTCCTCCGGCGTCCTGACGACAACATCGACCGGCACATTTTCTTTGATTGCGCGCCGCACGGTTCGTATTCGCTCCGAAGCAAGCCCCGGAATGTTCGCCACAACAAACAAGTCGATGTCGCTATCTTCAGTCGGCTTGCCGCAGGCATGAGAACCGAAGAGAATTATCTGCTGCGGTGAGCATTGTTGCACAATTGCGGATACTATCCTTGATATTTTCTCCTTCGATATCATGGTATAGAATAATTTACAAACAATAAAACTATAATTGCAATAACCCCCGGCGGCGAGGGTGTACGACATAAAAATAACGCCTGTCTTCCAAAAAAGCTGACAAGCAGGCTGCCTATCTGAGGTTTTACATGTCGCTCCTCGAAGCTCAAGACATGACCGCAACTCGCTTTTTTCACCCACTCGTTTGGGAGAAGAGCCATCTTACTTAGATTCTCATGCCTACTTTCCAATTGACTGGCGTTGCAGTTGGGGAATTTATTTTTCACAAAAAATATCTGACGGATTGTATGGAGACGAACAAATTTCTACAGATCGTTAGAAAAATAAAGATCGGACGGTTTAGATTTGTTATGATTTGTCCGCTTCCACATCGTGTGGATTGGTTCGGGATAGGAATATCGCGGTAAGCATTTCCCATCCCGAATGATTTTTACTGCTGCGTACTTGCAGATTGAGGTTCTTTGGCTAATGTAGCCTTCAGCCAGAAGTCAATCTGCTTCGGAGGCTCGACTCCCTTTTTTTCACCGGAGATTCGGCCTCGTTCTCCTTCTCTTCGGTTTCCTTCGCCGCCTTCCATCCCGCCATCACCGTCTCCACCCATGCCTCCCGGCATTCCACCTCTCCCTTCGCCGCGTCTGAAGCCGCCTTCTCTTCCGCCTGATGGCCGCTCAAATTTACCACCCTCAAACCCTATTCCGACCTGCACTCCTTTGGCGCCGATCGCGTACAGGTGGTCGGGAGAGTGGTGCAGTGGAATCCTCATTTCATAAACCAGCGAGTTCTCGCCTCGATGGAGTTGCAGCTCGACCCCTTTTGCGTCCGCGATGCTGAGCCTGACCGGGCCGTTTTTGTTGACTCCTATGATTTCCAATTCGTTAGGGGTCTTTTCGACAAACCCCTGATTCTCTCCCTGGTTCTGTTCCGTCTGCGGTTTGAATTCTCGAAATTCAGTTCGACCCAGGGGGAAATGAATGCCGAAGTCTTTGCCCGTTCCGCCGCTTGGATCAAACCAGACTGTCAAACCCAGCCCAAGAATTTGAGATGCTTGCTGACGATTTGTGCTCTTCAATATTATGTACATATAATTGCTGTCATTTCGTACGCCGGCAGTCAATTGTGTATCGGGAATGTAGAACATGCTGTCGTCCCAGTCGTTATCTTTCCCATTAACAACTATCTGGTTGTTGCTCCAATCGCTTTTTACAAGAAGCATGCTGGTACAACCGTGAAATGTCACGGAAGCGACCACTATCAAGAATGGAATATACTTCAATGTTCGCACGGAGAATCTCCTTTCGTTTTATGTGAAATTAGACGTAACTCGATGTATCAACGTTCATTTCCTGTTTTCCTCACGCGAATGCGGGGGCATTGAAACCGGATTGATTTAAAGGGAAATGGATGGAAGATGGGTGTCCCGAGAGATAAGTTAGAGTATGTTTTTGCGGAAGAAAAGAAATGCCTCGGG
>JAMCQL010000007.1 GCA_023381615.1 Bacteroidota bacterium | reverse complement strand
TCGTGATGGGATTTGCACTTGCGGTTTACTTCAACATGGCTGACCCGCAGCCGAGGGAGCGTGACTACTTCTTCGTCGGGTCATTCTTTGTGTTTGCGATGTGGGTCGGTGTCGGCGTGTCGGGAATACTCGATTTCGTGTCGGACAAGCTCAAAGAAAATAAGAACAAGACCATGCTCATAGGCGGGACGGCAGTCGTGTTGTTTGTAATTTCCCCGTTGAATATGTTTGCGCAGAACTTGTATGTGCATAACAGACACGACAACTTTGCTCCGTGGGATTATTCGTATAACATTTTGCAGTCCTGTAAACCGAACGCGATACTATTCACGAACGGAGACAATGACACATTCCCCCTCTGGTATTTACAGGAAGGAATGGGAATCAGAACGGATGTCCGGATAGTTAACCTCAGTCTTGTAAACACCGACTGGTACATCCTTCAACTAAAGAACGAGACGCCTCACGGCGCGTTGAAAGTGCCGATAAGCTTGACTGACCAGGAGATTAAAAACATCCAACCAGTAGAGTGGCGCACACAAACACTCAAGCTTTCGGTACCGAAAGAAGTTTATCAGGAATTTGGCATTACCGACACGAGCATAACGAACAAAGGCTACATCCAGTACACAATGAATCCCACTCTTCAAGCCGGCGACGTACAGGCAATCAGAGTTCAGGACATCATCATGAGAAACATAATAGAAACGAACGCATGGAAGAGACCAATCTTCTACGCGGTTACTGTAGCTCCCGACAATTTCATTGGACTTGGAAGATATCTTCAGATGCAGGGACTCGCGCTGCAGCTCACGCCGGCTATGAATAACACTCAGACTGAGGACTACCGGATAAATGAGCCGATAATGAGACAGAGCCTGCTTCACGTGCCTGCGACATTCCACAGAAACCAGCACTATGGCTTCCTGTTCACAAATCTAAACAATCCACATATTTACTATGACGACAATGTCCGCATGTTGATGCTCAACTACCGATACAGCTTCATGCGGCTTGCGGCGTACTACGAGTCACACAATGACAGCACGCAGGCAGTCGCGACGCTTGACACGATGGAAGTGAGAATTCCGATCGAAGTGTTTCCAATGAACTACAAAATATTGAGCGATGTCGTAAGACTTTACTACATGGCAGGAGCGATGCCGCAGTTCCATAAGTATGCCGATGTTGTCGAGCATGATGCGCAAGCTGCGATACAAGAGAATCCAAACGACGTGCAAAGCTACTATAATCCGTACAGGATACTTCTCGACCTGTATGAAATGGAAGGAGACAATCAAAAATCACTCGACCTTCTGCAAAAATTACAGGCGATGTTCCCTAACGAAAGAAGCATTGCCGCACGGATCGCACAGCTTCAGGCAATGATGAATGCGAAGACAGCGCCGGATACTGCGGCAAGATTGAAAGCCAAGTAGTCAAATATTTCAAGACTTTCTCAGAGAGCGGTGATAATTATTCGAGTTATCACCGCTTTTTTTATTTCCCCTTTCGGCACTCCGACGGTTTTTATTCTATTTGCATATTAAATTTAACAACAAGATATGCGCATTTTGATTGTTGAAGACGAATCTAAAACCGCGGCATACCTGAAAAAGGGATTGTCGGAAAACGGATTTGTTGTCGACACCGCTTCCGAGGGTGATTCCGGACTGAGACTCGCTGAAAGCAATGAATACGATCTTATCATTCTTGACGTAATGCTTCCCAAACAGGACGGCTGGACAATCTTGTCGGAGATTAGGCACCGCGGGAAGCAGACACCCGTTCTGTTTCTAACCGCACGCGATTCTGTTCAAGATCGCGTCAAGGGTTTAGAACTTGGTGCAGACGATTACCTTGTGAAACCGTTTGCTTTCTCCGAGCTCCTCGCGCGGGTGAGAACTATCTTGCGCCGCGGTCCAACACGCCAGCCCGAGACACTGCAAATCGCCGATTTGGAAATTGATCTATTGAAGCATAAAGCAACTCGCTCAGGAAAGAAATTAGACTTAACGCCGAAAGAGTTCGCACTCCTCTCGCTTTTGGTGCGAAGATCGGGTGAAGTCATCTCGCGCACTTTAATCGCAGAACAAGTTTGGGATATGAACTTCGACAGCGACACGAATGTCGTCGATGTTGCCGTCAGAAGATTGCGCAGCAAGGTTGACGACCCTTTTGAGAGAAAGTTAATTCAAACAGTTCGCGGCGTCGGATATGTCATCGAAAATGACTGACCTGCATTCGCAATCGATGAAACAAACCTCTTGGTCAATCAAGAGGAGGTTGACAATACTTTATATCCTGTCAGCCTTTGGAATACTTTTTGCCTCGACAATCTTTTTATATTGGGTCTTAGCGAGTCATTTGCAGAGAGAAGACAACCAGTTTCTTGCAGCCAAAATCGATCTTCTTCGTGTGGTCATGCTCGAAAAGCCGAATGATCAAGGGGTGCTTGAAGAAGAGATCAGATGGGAAAGCGCTCCTTTCAGGCTCGCGAAATACTATGCGAGACTTCTGAACTCCAACAAGCAAACTCTCATCGAAACACAGAACATGAGTTCAGTTGTGCCAGTCTCTGAATTCCCTCCGCCGGTCGGAATATCACAGACTCCGTCGGAAGCAACGAAATGGAAGTCTAAAGATGGACGTTCGTTTCTTTTGATGACGGCTTTGGCAAAGCTCGGCAACTCGAATGACCAGACGCGAATTCTTCAACTCGCTCTCGATATTTCGCACGAGGACGCATTGATCGCAGACTACCGGCGGCAGCTCATGCTCGTCCTGCTTGCGGGGATTCTTCTGTCGGCAGTTGCGGGAATTCTCGTCGCGAGAAAGGGCTTGCAGCCCATCGAAGAGATCACCAGAACGGTTCAACAGGTCTCTGCTTCACAACTTCACGAAAGGTTAGGACAATCTAACTGGCCGCTCGAACTCAACGACCTTGCCACTGCATTTGACAATATGCTCAACAGACTCGAAGATTCTTTCAACCGTCTGTCGCAATTCTCCGCAGACCTGGCGCATGAACTCCGCACGCCAATCAACAATCTGATCGGTGAAACTGAAGTCGCACTTTCGAGGAAGCGCAACGAGGAAGATTACCGCAATGTGCTCGAATCAAGTTTGGAGGAATACTCACGGCTCGCGCATCTTATTGAAAGCCTCCTCTTCCTCGCACGCGCCGAAAATCCGGAAGCGCACGTCGAACGGACGCAATTTGATACACGAAAGCAAATCGAAGGACTAATCGAGTTTTATGAAGCTGTCGCGGAGGAGCAGGGAGTTGAAATAACTTGCGGCGGAGACGCAACTCTAAACGCCGATCTAACCCTTTTCAGACGGGCTTTGAGCAACCTCCTGTCAAACGCAATACATCATACTCCGAAAGGTGGAAAGATCTCCGTTAGAGTGGCGCAGACTTCAGATAGTTTCATCGAGGTTTCGGTCAACGACACAGGAACAGGAATCGATCCGAAACATACCCCGCAAATATTCGATCGTTTTTATCGTGCCGATCCTTCGCGTTCTGAGAACAAACCGGGCACGGGACTCGGCTTGGCAATCGTAAAATCAATCATGCAATTGCATGATGGTACAGTCTCGATGGAAAGCGCACCTGGAAAGGGAACGACGGTTACACTGAGTTTCCCGGCGTAGGTAGCGGAGCGGAGATCATTATATGGAACTGACTGAAGAACAATACAGGATTATCAACTCGACCGGCAACATCAAGATTAATGCCGTTGCTGGCTCCGGGAAAACAACGACCGTAATTGAGTATGCCAAAGCCCGGTCGAAAAAGAGCAGAATACTCTATCTCGCCTTCAACAAATCTGTAAAATTAGAGGCCATCAGGAAGTTTGCAGACAACGGACTCAATAACGTAAAGGTTGAAACGGCGCACTCTCTTGCTTACAAACACATCGTCTTCAACAAAGGCTATAAAGTCCGACCACAAGGTTACAGGACACACGAGATCGCCGAACTTCTTGGGCTGCGGGGGAACGGAGAGAAGCACGCAGAGTATATTGTCGCAAACCATATCAACAAGTTCATTGCATATTTCTGTAACAGCGACAAGCAAAAAGTCCAGGACCTGAATTACCTTGACGTTATCTCTGACAGTAAGGCGACAGCATTTGTAACAGCCTACTACGATTATATCGAAAACCAAACTCGTCTTTTGCTGAGCAAGATGGATAAAGGAGAAATCGGAATCACCCACGACTTTTATCTGAAGAAGTTTCAGATATCAAATCCGGGACTTCAATATGACTATATCCTGTTTGATGAAGGGCAAGATGCTTCGTCCGCCATGCTTGACGTATTCTTCAAACAGAAAGCGACTAAGGTAATTGTCGGCGACACTCACCAGCAAATCTACGGATGGCGATACGCTGTGAACTCGTTGGAGAAGGCGGATTATCAGACGTACCATCTTTCGACCAGCTTTCGGTTCAACCAGGACATCGCAAATCTTGCAATGGGAGTATTGAAATGGAAAAGTCACATTGAGGAACACAAGCCACTTCTGATAAAGGGAAGAGGAACCACTCAAGATCATAAGTCAAGAGCCATTCTTGCGCGAACGAACCTCGGACTTCTACTCAAAGCCATCGAACACATTACGGAGAATGAGAGAGTAAAACGTATTTACTTCGAGGGCAACGTAAACTCTTATACCTATGCCGATGAAGGGACTTCCCTGTACGACGTCCTGAGTCTTTACAATGGCAATCGCAGCCTGATTAAGGATAAGCTCATCAACGAAATGAAAGACCTTAATGAGCTGGAAGATTATGTCGATAAGACAGAAGATGTTCAGCTTGGAATGATGGTCGAGATCGTAAAGGAATACGGAAACAAAATTCCTAAGATGATTAAAGCGCTGAAAGAGAAGCATGTGGCTGACGACGAAAGAGAAAAGGCCGAGATGATTTTTTCTACTGTTCATCGCTGCAAAGGAATGGAGTATGATACCGTTCAAATAGTAGATGACTTCATCACGGAAAAGAAGATAGAGAAGTTGAAGGGGGAGCATAAGGATGAGCTTGACATACCGAAACTAAACGAAGAAATCAATCTTCTGTATGTTGCGGTCACACGCACAAGGAATAATATTCTCATTCCAGAAGCGCTGCTGCCAAGAGGCATTTCCCATTCTTCAAGGATTCGTATTGTGAAAGCTGAAGAAGCGGACAGAAAAGAGAATGCTGAAAGAAATTTCAAATCAGCTATTCTCAGGGCTGCAAATAAGGAGGCGAGAAAGGGTAGAGTATATTCAGTTGGCGAAGTGAGGGCGAAGCATCAAGACGCTTACGAACCGTGGACAGAAAACCTTGATGACGAGTTAACAGTGATGTACTCTGAAGGAGTGAGCATCAAAGTTTTGGCAAAACATTTTAGGCGAACTAAAGGAGCGATCAGGTCAAGGATCAAGAAATTGAAATTGGAAGTTTAGTATGCCTCCTCATGAGTACCGATGTCCACGAGAACAGCATGGTCATCGGCTGCGAAGTAGGAAACCACTCTCATATCATATTACTCGAAAACTCCACAAACCCTTCATCCGGCCTCCAAGCTTATGGGTTCGCAATTCCTCTTGGAAAGGATCGTTTCCAAAAGTCTCCGGTTTTTCAAAGAATTGTTTCTCCAAACCTTGGTCGTCGCCTATCCGTTTTTTGAATGCCCTTTGAAAAGAAGAACCGAAAGAAACGGTAATCCCTTTTTTGCCATCCTGCGGAACTCATCCATAACATTTGCCGCGGATATTCGATGGGTTCTATCGCGCCGATACATCGCGCTCAGAAAACAAGGCGGGCAGCGGACTGGGTTTAGCAATCGTGAAGTCAGTCATGCGGCTGCATCATGGAACAGCGTCCATTGTGAGTGAACCGCAGAAAGGAACGGCGGTTACACTGAGTTTCCCGGAGTGATTCCTCTTCTATGAGTTATAGGTATCTCAAGGAGTGCTGTGGCTGAGCAGGTTTACGATGTTGAGAATATTTACGATGTATATTATAATAGCTATGGAAATAGGTGAGAAGGGAATGAAAATGAAGACAGTACAAATGACACTTGATGAGAATTTAATCAAGGCGGTTGACAAGACTGTTAAGAAGTTAGGTGACGCGTTTCGAGACATCGTTTACAGTTAGGTACTACTCGATCTGCATTTGCAAGGAACGCCTTAAAACATGAATTGGAAAAAATACATATTGCAGAGTTAGAATTAAGACATATAAAAGGATACAAAAGCAGACCGATAAGGAAAGGGGAATTTGACATTTGGGAAGATGAGCAAGTCTGGATAAACAGATGAAGCGTGTCGAGATTCGATGGTACAAGTTTCAATAGCTGTTTTCAATCCCTCTCGTTAAAGAGAGTGTGTAATTGCAATTCCCATAGGTTGGACATAAATTGGCGATATGGAAGTTTCATGGATGATAGAAGATGAATGGCTCGAGTGGTATCATCTAACGCCGGCAGAACGGTGGCAGGAGAGCGAAAAGTTGTGGCAATTTTATCTTTCATCAGGAGGAGACCTTAATTCTGAACCCGATTCACAAAGTCCTTTCGACACTCTCTATACACAACGTGAAATCACTGTTGATGGGCGGACAGGCGTGCGTGCTGTACGGGGCGGCGGAATTCAGTCGTGATACGGATATTGCGATTCTCGCGTCGAGTGAAAATTGTGAGTTGTTGAAGTCGGCACTCCGTACACTGCAGGCACACCGCATTGCTGTTCCACCGTTCGAACTTTCCTTTCTCCAAAAAGGCCACGCAATACATTTCCGATGTTACCATCCCGAAGTCTTTCGGATTCGCATTGACGTTATGTCAGTGATGCGCGGCGTCGATGTGTTTGAGAAGCTATGGGAGCGGAGGGCACGCATAATGCTTCCTACCGAAGGAGCAGTTGAATTGCTCTCGCTTCCCGACCTCGTCCGCGCAAAGAAAACGCAGCGGGATAAGGACTGGCCGATGATTCGCCGGCTGATTGATGCCGAGTATGTCGGTACGACTTATCCTTCGGACGACAAAGTGGAATTCTGGCTGATGGAATCACGCACACCGCGCATGCTGGTGGAACTTGCACAAAGGTACAAACAACAAGCGGCGGAGTTGGTGTCTGCTCGTTCATTGCTGGCCGCCGCAATCCAAGGGAATGAGGCAGTAATCGAAGATGGACTGGCACAAGAACAAATGGTCGACGGGAAGCTGACCGAAGGTACTGGATGCCTTTGTATGAGGAACTAGAAAACCTTCGACATCAGGGTTATGAATCCGAACAAGAAGTGTAAGAGTTAGCGGCTCTGTGTCCACGTGTCTCTCGATGTTGTAGCGAAGCCATCACATCGTAAGACTTTTCGGCTAACTCTCTATAGCAGCTTCATTTTCGAACTTCCCGAACCTCAGCGCCAGTGTCGGCAGTACAAGCAGATTGAGCGCCGTCGAGGTGATAAGTCCGCCTAAAATCACTATCGCCATCGGTCCCTCGATTTCTCTGCCCGCGGTCCCGCTCGCTAATGCCAGAGGAAGGAGACCGAACCCGGTGACTGTCGCTGTCATCAGTATCGGCACAAGTCTCTCGGATGCACCTCGCAATGCCGCCTCAAGCGACCAGTTCATTCCTTCGACTTCAACTAAATGTTCGTAATGCGAGATCAGCATTATCGAATTTCTCAGCGTAATTCCAAAGAGCGTGACGAAACCGACCAGTGAGCCAACCGACATACTGCCGCCGGTGACGAAGACCGCGAGTATTCCACCCACGAGCGCGAATGGCAGATTCGCCAAAACTAATGATAAGTTCCGATAGTTTCTCATCACGATAGAGAGCAGCAAGATGATTCCGATTGCGGCAAAAAGGGAATGAATCAGTAAGTCGCGTTTCGACTGCGCCTGGGCTTGCGCAGTTCCGCTGAATGCCACATAAGTGTCCGCAGGCAGATGAATCATTGAAGCGATCCGTTCCTTTGCTGTGTTCACAAACGAGTTTACTCCTCTTCCTTTCACATTGCAGGTAATCGTCTGAACACGCCGCGCTCCGTCATGGAGGACAATGTAACGTCCTGAATTCTCGTAGATGTCGGCGAGCTGACTGAGCCGCACATAGACTCCGTTCGAATTACGGAGAAGGAGGCTTCCGACTTCCGCGGGGTCATGCCTTTCTTTGGAATCTAAGATCACTGATACGCCAAAGACTTTGTTCCCGTCGTAAACCTGTCCGACCACGTCGCCTTGATAAGCTGTCTGCACAGCGGTCATGACATCGACCGGCTCAACCCCCCAGCGCTCAAGTTGGGATCGTCGGAGCCGGACAACCATCTGCGGCGTCCCGGGCGGTGATTGAAGCTGGACGTCAGTTGCGCCGCGAATTCTTCCGAGAAGCCCCGCGATTTCCTGTGCTTTTGCGTCGAGCGTGTCGAGATTGTTCCCAAATATGTTGACGACCACAGCAGACGTGTAGCCGGAAAGAGTTTCATTGATTCTCTCGGTCAGGAATGAATCCATCGAGAAGTTTGCACCCGCAAAGTTTGTCAGGGCTTTCCGTATCACGTTCTCTGCAGTGCGTGCCTGAGTACCGGTCATGGGCTTGAGCCTGACCAATAATTCGCTTTGATGCGTGCCGTGGGTGTCATCGCTCAATTCTGCCCGTCCGGCATCCTGAGAAACCGATTCGACAAACGGAATCTGTAAAAGTCGGCTGGTAACACGCCGTCCTAACGAGAGTGTTTGTTCGAGCGAAGTGCCAGGAACTTCGACCATGTGGACTATGTAATTCCCCTCTCTGAATTGAGGAAGGAAGGAGCCGGTAAAAGTGGGTATCAGCAAAACTCCTAGCAGGATAAATATGGCGACGCCAAAGATTACCGTCCGGAAGTGACGCTCGACGAATGCCAACAGCGCCCTGTAACGTCTTTTCAGCCACAATGTGAAACGTGGTTCGGTATCGACGGCATGTGAGCGCCCTATCAGAACAAGACACATCGCGGGAGTGATTGTGAGCGCGAAAAGGAGTGATGCAAGGATAGAAAAAATGTACGCGAGGCCGAGCGGCGAGAATAACCTTCCAGCCAAACCGGTCATCGTCAGAATTGGAACAAAAACGAGTATCACTGCAAACGTCGCATAGACGACAGCACTTCTTACTTCGATTGATGCGTCGAGCACGACACGGAGTGTCGGTCTCGGATTTGCTGATAACTTGTTCTCGCGCAGGCGTCTCAAAATATTTTCGACATCTATGACCGCATCGTCGACCACTTCACCGATGGCGATTGCCAATCCGCCAAGTGTCATGGTGTTTAGACTGTATCCGAGGGTCTGGAGTACGATCACGGCGGTGAGGAGGGAAAGAGGAATGACAGTCAGCGAAATTGCGGCTGTCCTGAGATTGAAAAGAAAAAGGAGGAGAACCGCCACGACAAGGATGGCACCAAGCAGCAAGGAAGTCCGAATATGCTGAACCGCTGTCTCGATGAAATCAGCCGCCCGGAAGACGTTCCGGTGAATGGTTACACCTTGTGAATTCAAACCCGGCGAAAGTTCCTTCAGCGCCTCGTCAATTTTTCTTGTGACATCGAGCGTGTTTGCCCCGTACTGTGCGGAAACCATCAGGATAATTCCTGGTTTGCCCATTATCTGCGCGGCGCCGATCGGCGGTTCAGGAGCATCCACCACGTCGGCAACATCTTTGAGAAAAACATCTGCCCCGTCTTTCTGGATGACGACTGCATCGCCAAGCTCGGCGGGGGTAAGCGACTGTCCTTCGGTTTGAATCGTAAGTCGCTGATTGTACGTATCGATAAAGCCCGCTCCTTCAACCCCGGTTGCTCGGCGCGCGGCATTGATCACGTCATTTATCGATAAACCGTATTTGAAAAGAATGTCTGGCTTGACTTGAACCTGTAGCTGTTTGACCTTGCCGCCGAAGACAACGACCTTGGCAACGCCCGGAACGGCAAGGAGGTCGGGTTTGATGGTCCAGTCCGCAGCCGTTCGTAAGCCCATCAATGAGAGGGAATCTGATGTGAGTCCGATAGCCATGACAACGCTTGTAGATGAGGTGAGCGGCGTAATAACCGGAGCCTGTACGCCTGCCGGAAGCTGTCCTGTTATCTCGGAAAGACGCTCAGCCACCATCTGCCTGTCCAAATAGATGTTGGTTCCGGATTTGAAAGTGATGGTTATGACAGAAATCCCCTGTATCGAGCCGGAGCGCATCGAGCTAATGCCCACAACGCCGTTTACCGCATTTTCAATCGGCTGAGTTACAAGGAGCTCGACTTGTTCGGGTGAAAGTCCGGGTGCTTCAGTTTGGATTACGACCTGCGCCGGCGCAAACTCGGGAAAGACATCGTACTCGGAATTATTCAGGCTGTATAGACCATAGCCGAGGAGCATAGAGGCTAAGGCAATTATAATTCCCTTGAACTTAAGAGAGAAACGAACGATCGAAGTCAGCATAGAGTTTCCAGATTCATCAATTGTGTCGAGTTTTCGGCCACGTCTCTAGTCGGGACCTATTTTTGCCTGAGACTTAGGCTCCTGTCCGAAGGATTCTTCGGAGGAAAGAAGAAGCTGGGCTCCCTTCACAACAATTTCATCGCCGGGCATCATGACGCCGCTTACGAACCACCCCCTCCTTACACGATCTGATGTAGATATCTCCTGCCGCACGAACTTATTCTGGTCCTCCTTGACATAAACCCAAGCATTTCCATTCCACCAAACAACTGCTGAATCAGGAATAACGACGCCTTCCACTTTCTTGCCTTCCGGAAGATATGCGACAACGTTCATCCCGCTTGAGAGAACGCCATCAGCCGGTATCCGATAAAAATAGCTAATCCCCTGCACGCGAGGATCGGTCTTCGGGGAACGAGACACTAAATTCGCCTCAATGATTTTTCCTGACGGGGTTTGCAGATCGGCAATCTGAGGTGGTTCACTTCCGCTTATCTCAAGAGGAACGGTGATTTGCAGAATCAGCACTTTGTGATCTACTATTTCCGAAATCATACCAGACGAGTTGCTAATCCAGTTAGTGATTACACTTCCCCACTGCTGACGAATTTCCCCTTTCAGTCCGAATAGATTTGCAGTTGCAGCTCGATTGTCCGCTTTGTCGGAAATATAATTCGCTTCGGCGCTCTGCAAATCCTTCTCCGACACGTTCTTGTTATACTCAAACAGAGCCTTCACTCGATTGTATTCTTTCCGCGACACCCCTAATCTTGCGGAAGACTTCTGCACATCGGCTTCCGCTGTGGCATAGCTGTTCGTGAGTTCGATCAGACTCTGCGCGTCAAGCACTTGCCCGAAAGCTTTGACTTTTGCTTTGCTCGAGAATGCGGAGAGTTTCTTCGTTACAATACCGGACTGATTCTGTGTTTCTTTGTCGAGTGATAGTTCACCGTTTCCATGTTTGACCATACGGACCTTGCTCGCAGTCGGATTGTCACCACTATCTTTCGACGAGCCGCCAAGAAATTTTGACACCCACATTCCGGCAAGGAACACAACGGCGATCAAACTTATTACGGCTGCAATTTTTCGGATATTCATACTAAATCCACAACTATTTATTGTATATCAATTTAGATGGGAAAGATGAACAAGAGTCTTACAGGAAGATTACAGTTTTGTCATGAACAAATGATCGCAATTTTGTGGGCGGGCATTCTCCTTGCTTCTTAACCTCGCCATGACAGAGTGAACCTCAAACGCGGGAAAAACCAAACGGTGGTTTAATCAAAAGGCAAATGGAGAAAGGAAAGATAAATGGACAATATTGAATCTCATACGCCACTCAACTATATTTCGTCAGTTACCGAAATGAAATATGATTGAAGATAAGACGAGAATATTCAAAGCGCTGTCCGATCCAAACCGGCAGAGGATACTGAAAGCCCTTCAAACAAGGGTGCTATGCGTCTGCGAAATAAGGGAGTTGTTGAATCTGGCGAACTCAACCGTGTCGCAGCATCTGACTCTCTTGAAAGAGGCCGGCTTCATCATCGAGGAGAAAAATGGAAAGTGGGTTGACTATATGATAAACCCAAAGCCGTCCGATCCGAGGATAAAATCGGTGCTGTCGAAATTGGACTTCTGGATAAGCGATGAAAAGTCGATAATGGAAGACAGGAAAAAGATAATGAGCTTAGACAGGAATATCATCTGTGGCACATAGCAATGTGAGGAAAAGGGGGGGTTATATCATTCGGATCCGCTTTCTTGCTTTTCGGACAACCACAGAATGACAGTTTTCTGTCTTTTTCGTTAGCCCGATGGTTTCTTTGAATATTGATTTCATGATAAGTCAACAAAGGAGGATGAGATGGATAAAATAAAAGTTCTGTTCATCTGTGTTCATAACAGCGCGCGAAGCCAGATGGCAGAGGTATTTCTAAATAAATACGGCGGCAAACATTTCGTTGCGGAGAGCGCGGGACTCGAGCCGGGCAAATTAAACCCGATAGTTGTCGATGCGATGAAGGAAATAGGAATAGATATTTCATCCAATAAGACGAAGAGCGTCTTTGATTTCTATAAAGAAGGAAGAATGTTCAACTACGCAATTACAGTATGCGACGAATCGAACGCAGAGAGATGCCCTATCTTTCCGGGAGTTACGGAGAGACTGCATTGGAGCTTTAAAGACCCATCGGCGTTGACCGGAAGTTACGAAGACAAACTCGCGGGAGTGAGGATAATAAGAGATCAGATAAAAGACCGCATACAGGAATGGCTGAAAGAATTTGCGATTAACTCGATCGGTGCATAATGAAACCATGTAAGAGCAGGCTCTCGTTTCTCGACCGCTATCTGACATTATGGATCTTTACAATAATGCTCTTGGGCGTATCCATAGGTTACATGTTCCCCGGCATAGTCGGCTTCTGGAATAAATTTCAAAACGGAACGACGAACATCCCAATCGCCGCCGGATTGATACTGATGATGTATCCCCCGCTTGCGAAGGTGAAGTATGAGGAATTGGGAAAAGTATTCCGCAACGGCAAGATATTGTCTTTATCATTGATCCAGAATTGGATAATAGGACCAATAGTAATGTTTTTGCTCGCGGTGATCTTTTTGCATAACTACCCTGAGTACATGGCAGGGTTGATACTGATAGGTCTGGCAAGATGCATCGCGATGGTTATTGTCTGGAATGAATTGGCGCAAGGAAACACGGAATATGCTGCCGGACTTGTTGCGTTCAATTCTATATTTCAGGTCTTGTTCTACTCTCTCTATGCTTACGTCTTCCTGACTGTTCTGCCGGGCTGGTTGGGATTGAGTTCGTTCAAGGTAGACATCACGATCGGACAGATTGCCGAGAGCGTTTTCATTTACTTGGGGATTCCATTCCTTGCGGGAATCATAACGAGATTCAGTTTGATAAGACTAAAAGGAAAAGAATGGTATCAGCACGAGTTCATTCCGAAGATCAGTCCGATCACTTTGGTTGCGTTATTGTTCACGATCTTTGTGATGTTCTCTTTGAAAGGAAACCTAATCGTCCAGATACCTCTTGACGTGTTGAGGATCGCGGTACCGCTGATAATTTATTTTGTGATAATGTTTTTTGTTTCCTTCTGGATGGGGAAAAAGGCCGGAGCAGACTACAGCAAGGCAGCGACACTTTCATTTACGGCGGCGAGCAACAATTTCGAGTTAGCGATAGCGGTAGCGATTGCGGTATTCGGCATCAATTCCGGCGAGGCATTCGCCGCGGTGATAGGCCCGCTTGTGGAAGTGCCCGTGCTTATTATGCTCGTCAACGTCTCGCTATGGTTTCAGCGTAAGTACTTCCGTCCGAACGAACAGATCGGCACGGCAGCAGAGCCATAAGTATCTTTCTTGCTCCAATGTGAGCGCCCACGCAAGCGGGATCTTTCCGCTTACGGAACGAGACTGTGTGAAAACCCATGAACGTTGGTTGCCGCAAGCTTTATGCCTGCGAGAAATCTCCAAAAACGCAACCTGAAGGTTGCGACTACCATAATTTTCGGACTTTTTACACAGTCTCAAACCTTCGGTCGACTTGCGCCATCCCGTCTTTAGCGGGACTCTGCTGTCATTGGAGCGAATTTTTTGGCGCTCTGTGCCCTGATGTGAGTGTGACGCGGGAGCGCCATAAGACATGTGTGCCCTCGCAGAGCATGGGCACAAGGAAAAAGCGATAACCACTCGACTGCTGTAAAAGTAAGAAAATATGGCTTGCCTTTGCTGGCGATTTTGTAACTACTTCATGTCATGCGGTCATCATTTCACTGGAAGCGGAGCTTCTAACTATGACTTTCCCAAGGAGACCTTGGGAAAGAGAAAAAACTCCCTATATCTAAAACACCCGACATCGCGGTCGTTCCAATGCCGGGTGTTTGTCTCTAATTACTTTCCCAAATACTTTTCAAGTGTCTTATCGAGATTATCTCCGCGCAAGTCAGCTTCCATAGCGATTACCTTGCCTGTTGGGTCGACCAGGATAGGACGTGGGATTCCTATTACCTCAAACTCTTTAAGAATCTTTGAGTCCCAGTTCGTTCCGACAAACGTGTGTAGCCAAGGCATCGGCCATTTATCCTTCCGGAACTTAACCACGTCTGCAGGCGATTGATCCAGCGATAAGCTCAATATCTCGAAATTCTTGTCTTTGAACTTCTCGTATGCTTTCTGCAAGTTTCCCATCTCGCCGACGCATGGGCCGCACCAGGTCGCCCAGAAGTCCATCAAATAATATTTGCCCTTCATGGACACGCTGCTGATGGTCTTGGTTGAATCGTCCATCGAGACAACAGAGAACGCGGGGACATATCCTCCGACTTGTAACTTACTGACAGCCGAAAACCGCTCCTTGACCATCTTCCCTTCCTGTGTGTCACCATATTGGTTCACAAGAATGTTATAGTACTTTGTCGCCTTCTCACTCTGGTTCATGTACTTTGCTTTCATGAACTCCTGAAAAAGAACTATTGCTCTGGTCCGAGCGCTAGGATTCCTGTCGACCACCTGCGTGAGGTAATTATCATAATCGGCACCCTTCATGCCGGCTCCATACAATGCAGCTGGAATCACGTATGGATTGAGAGACCATATTAGCGATGCGGGTGAAATATCCTTCACAGCAGTCAGGGCAAGGTTCGAGTCCAACCTGGCTCCGTAACTGCCGAGTTCAAGATAGCTCAACAATAGTTCCTGATGCAGCAAATCATTTCTCTCGTCTTTGATCTGTTGTTGCAAACCCGCGCTGACTTTAGACCAGTCATACTTGAATTGCCTCATGTCTTTTCCTGATTTCCTGTACTCATTAACGGCGTCCATGAACGACCACTGATGCTGCTGCATCTCGTAGTATATCTCTGCGAACTTTGCAGCCACTGAATTAGGATCTCCGAAAGTTGCAGTTGCTTCTTTATTCCATCTCACGAGGTTGCTTGGATCAAAGACGATCTTAACCCTGCCGTCCTTCGGGGTCACAACCGATTTGTAATCTCCTGTTCCATCATAAACATATCTTTCTGCATCGGTTCCATTAATGCTGTGGCCTGTCTTCTCGACGCCGACAATCTGATAGGCAAATGAATCTGCTTTGGTCTCAAACTCGGCCGTGTATGTGCCGTCAGCCTGCTTTTGCATCGGCACTGCGGATGCAAAGGAGAAGTTGTTGAAATCGCCAATGATCTTTACATCTTTCAGAGTGTCCACGTAACCATACCCCTTGAGTTGAACGTCAATTTTCAGCGTAGCGGGCTTGTCAACATAAGCCGTGACAGTGTCTTTAAGGTCATTGCCGTTGAACTGAGCGTCGACATTCACGGTTACCGGCGTGCCAATGTAGAGTGCTACATCATGGCTGTAATGATTCACACCTGCGTATCGAAGTATCCATATACCGGCTGAGTCAATAGTAATAGTGTATCTCCCTTTCTTACCGGGGTCGACCATTTTGATGACAGAGTTTTCCATCGGCCGCGTGAGGATGACGTTTTCCACCAGCATCGGCTTGCCGTCTTGTCCAACGAGAGTTCCTGTTACTGTGGTTTGTGCATTCGCAATCACACAGGAAAAAAGTAGAATCGCCAAAAAACAAACTGGTCTAAGCATATTGCCTCCGCTTTTGGTTTTTCGTTGAGAAATAGTAAAAGAGGTTTTCGTAAAAAGCAAGTTGCTTTCATACTTACTTTATTTCCCTATATCTAAAACACCCGACAACATGGTCGTTCACCATGCCCGTTGCTTGCATGTGAGCATAACAGATTGTTGAGCCGACGAATTTGAAACCGCGTTCCTTCAGGTCTTTGCTCATCGCATCTGATTCTTTGCTCGTGGGAGGCAATTGCTCGAGTGTCTTAAACTTGTTCACCTTCGTCTTCCCGCTGACAAATTGCCAAATATATTTATCGAAGCTTCCGAACTCTTTCTGAACTTTGATGAACTGCCTCGCGTTGTTGACGGCTGCTTCGATCTTCAATTTGTTACGGATGATCCCTGCGTCGGACATCAAGCTTCTTATCTTCCCTGCGTCGTACTTCGCCACTTTCTCGACGTGGAAGTTGTCAAAAGCCTTCCTAAAGTTCTCGCGCTTGTGCAATATTGTGGACCAGCTTAGCCCTGCCTGCATCCCTTCGAGTATAAGGAACTCGAAAATAATTTCGTCGTCGTGAATAGGCGTGCCCCACTCTTTGTCGTGGTAGTCGATCATAAGCGGATCGTCCGACGGCCACGGGCAGCGGATGAGTCGTTTATTATCAGAATTTTTCATGCTTACTCCTCAGCAACTCGAGAGGGTCGTTGTCTTCAATCGAGAGACAATAACCACTCATTGTCATTCCGAATTCATTTCGGAATCTATTTACCACTTAGACCATGAAACGAGTTCGGGCTAACAAGCTGTGGGTGTGTTATTGACGGCGTATCAACTTATCTCTTCGAACTCGCCGGTCTTCCTGTTCTTCCGGACATTATTCCAGTTGAAGTAACGCCCGTTCATAGCGATATAGACACCGTGCGGCAGAGTCTCAGCGAACGCAAGCGCGCTTCCTAAATTGAACAGCCCGTCAGAGCTTCCGAACTTATACGGTATCATCGCGCCTGTAATCACAATGGTTTTGTCTTTTATTGCCTTCCCAAGAACGTGCGCGGTCTGTTCCATTGTGTCGGTGCCGTGTGTGACTATGACCTTTTCATCGTCGCACTTCAAGCAGTTCTCAAGGATGATTTGACGATCCTCGTCTGTCATTTCAAGACTGTCGATCATCATTAATGTTCGAACATCGACATCGACTTTGCACCTGCCTAATTTCAGCATCTCCGGAAGATGCGTGTCTTTGAAGTACAACTTCCCCGTAAGTTCGTTGTATTCCTTGTCAAATGTCCCACCTGTAACAAATATTCTGATTGCCATGATGGCACAATTTAATAGGTCTACACTGAAAGACTCAAACAACGCACACGTCATTCCAAATTTATTTCGGAATCTGCTTGGAATTAGACCCTCAAATGAATTCAGGGTGACAGAAAGCGTGGTCACTACTCTTTCAGTGAGTGCTGTTGATATTCGGTAGGCCTCTATTTAGATTTTGCGGAAAGGAGGCTTCCCATTTCACGCAAAGTGCGCGAAGAACACCGCAAAGCTGGCAAAGGTAACTCATCGCCTATTCACCTTGCGCTCTCTGCGGAGAATCACTTCCTTTGCGGACTTTGCGAGAAAAAAGCTGCGCGTCTTATGCGAAGTCAGGACTTAGAATTAGAATGTTACACTGATTAATAAGGAGGCTTGATCATGGATAACAAATTCAGTCGAAGATCGTTTATCGGAAGAGTTGCGACTGCGGCGGCGGGCATCGGACTCTTAAAGGTTTCCAAACCGGCGGAGACACTGGCAAAGGTCATCCCTGCCGATTTGAAGATGAAAATGCCAATGCGAACTTTAGGCAAGACGGGATACGAGGCCAAGATCTACAGTTTGGGCGGGCAATCGACTTTGGAAGAGCCCGGGCACGATAAAGAGGCAGACGAAATCATCAATCGCGCGATCGATCTTGGAATCAACTACATTGATACCGCAGCCGCATACGGAACCGGGGTCAGCGAAACGTATATCGGCAGAGTGATGAAAACGAGAAGAAAGGAAGTCTATCTCGCGACAAAGACACACGACAGAAGTTACGATGGCTCCATGCGGCTTCTTGAGAGAAGCTTAAAGAATTTGCAGACCGACCATCTTGATGCCTGGCAGATTCACAATGTGAGAACGCAGGATGATCTCGATAAGATTTTTGCGGATGACGGTGTGCTTCGTGCTATGCAGAAAGCACGCGACGAAAAGATCATTAAATATATCGGTATCACAGGACACAAAGATCCGTTCATTCTTGCAGAAGCGATCAAGCGTTATGACTTCGATACGATACTCATGGCAGTCAATGCGGCCGACAAACACCATAATTCATTCATCGAGAACCTACTGCCTCTTGCGAACGAAAAAGGTATGGGGATAATTGCGATGAAGATTCCTGCGCGAGGGAGAATCTTCAAAGACGGCGGAATAACAAAAATGGATCAAGCATTGAGATACGTAATGACACAGCAGGTTAGCACGGTCATCGTCGGCATCGACACCGTTCCGCATCTCGAAGAGAACGTGAGAATTGCTTCGGAATTTGTCCCGATGAAAAAGGAAGAACAGGAAGAACTTGAGAAGCTGACGGCTTCTTATTACGAAGACGCCTCCTTCTTCAAGTTTCACTGGTGAGTTACGATATATTGAAATGAATATGTACAAAATTGTAACTTAAACCCGACGTTAAGTTAAATTGATATTCGCTTTCCAGACCCTTCCCTGAGCAGGTCTGCCTTTGCATCATTAATAAGCCACGATGTGGAGAAGGACCACTAAATGCAAATAAATTTACAGAGGTAAGAATGAACAAGAGAAAATTTCCGGATCTATTTTACAACCCTATTAGCATGGCTGGCGCTTTGATTGCGTTGGTCACCTTCATCACGATTCTGGTTCTGATGCTGATCGACGCGATATGGAACGTTCTACCGCCGTATTTCGGAATCATCACCTACATACTTCTTCCAAGTATCCTGATACTTGGGCTTATAATCATACCGGCCGGCGCCTTAATCGAGAGGAAGCACTGGCGAAAGGCGGCTGAGGCAGGCATTCCACCTTTGCCAAGGATAGATTTAAACGATAGACGGCAGCGAACCGCGTTCTTTCTTTTTTCGACAGGAACTCTCCTATTGATGTTGTTCAGCGCGATCGGCGGTTACAGAGCTTTTGATTTCACAGAATCCGTAACGTTCTGCGGAAAGATTTGCCACGCCGTGATGAGGCCGGAATATGCAACTTACCTGCAGTCCCCTCACGCCCGGGTCGCATGCGTACAATGCCACGTCGGTGCCGGTGCAAGCTGGTATGTCAAGTCAAAACTCTCCGGCGCGTATCAGGTTTATGCGGTTCTTTTCAATAAATTTCCACGACCAATTCCGACGCCGATTAAAAATTTGCGTCCTGCAAGAGAAACTTGCGAGCAATGCCACTGGCCGCAGTCGTTTGTTGGAGAACGCCGAATCACGAAGGAATATTTCCTTGAAGATTCAGCGAACACTCGCTGGACATTAGACATGCTGATTAAGATTGGAAAAAGCACCCCCGGCGAAGCACAACGCCCGCCGGTGCATTGGCACGTTACACACACAGTTCAATACCTTCCGGCAGATTCCACTTTACAAAACATTCCTTGGGTACGTATCGTTCGCTCCGATGGAAAGAGCGTCATCTTTAGCACGGATAACAATCCGTTCACACCCGATTCCGTCAAGAAGTTGACTGTGAAAACAATGGACTGCATAGATTGTCACAACCGTCCGACTCACATCATTAAAACACCTGGCGATGCCGTGAATGACGCAATGGCGAGCGGCACCATTGATCCCGCGCTTCCGTGGATAAAACAGACAGCGGTTAATGCATTGATCCCGAGATATACAAATACAAAAGATGCGCTGGACAGCATAGC
Source organism: Bacteroidota bacterium (assembly GCA_023381615.1). Taxonomy (GTDB): domain Bacteria; phylum Bacteroidota; class Ignavibacteria; order Kryptoniales; family JAKASW01; genus JAKASW01. Next base: position 22,259 of record JAMCQL010000007.1, on the reverse strand, counting down.
TCTTGCCATCGACGCATTTTACAAAGACAAGTATCCTACTGTTGCTTCACAGCGCAGTTCAGACATCAGTGAAGCCGTTGCGTCTTTGCAGAATATTTACAAAGCTAACTTCTTCCCTTATATGAGAGTTGACTGGAGAGCTTATAACAACAACATCGGACACGAAAACTATCTTGGCTGCTTCAGGTGTCACGACGGCAATCATAAGAGCCCCGATGGACAGGTGATCCCGAACAACTGCGAGACCTGTCACATTATCCTGTCTCAAGGACCAGAGCTGCAACCACAAGTCAATCTTTCAGGAGTGGAATTCGAACACCCGCCCGCAGGCATTGGCGACTCGTGGAAAGGCGGGCTCTGCACGGACTGCCACGACGGCACGCAGTAAGAACAACAAGGATTCAATCTGAAAGTGTAATAATAAGTCGCTGGGAGATTGCACAACGGTCTCCCAGCGGCTTAAAAAAATCTCTCCTCTAAGAAAACTATCCCTGAAATCGCGAAACCGCTTTACGAACAAGAAAATACAATCCAGCCACGATTGCTGAAGTAAGCAAGCCCCACAAGAGCGATTCGCGAAAGCCCGTAAAAGACTTTATCAAATAACCTGAGAACATATTGCCAGCCTCAGTGAAGAACCATGCCCAAAGCACAGCCCCGACAAAATTATAAATCGCAAAAATGCCAACTCCGACATCGTAAACACCAAGAGCAATTGGAACGACGTCTCTCACCCCGTAAAAAAACCTCGCGATGAGCATGAGAGGTGATCCGAATCGTCGAACCACACTCGATGTTTTCTCAACTTTCTTTTCAAATTTGTTCTTCAGAAAATGCCATTTTGTCCACAACAGTTTTCCGGCGTAGAAATAAAACATATTGCCGACAAATGAAGCTATCGTCCCGACCGCAATCACTCCGGGCAGCGTCACCGATCCGGCGCGCGCCAATGCGATGCCGGCAAACAAACCGAACTCACCGCTGAAAGCAACAGTCAAGAAAACAGTTACGTACCCGTTCTGATGTATGAAATTTTCCACCGCTTAACTTACCACATTCACGCGCTAAACTTCAATTTGAAAAGCAACCTTGAGGCTTTCCGGCATTATCTTGAATCTCCTTCACGGCTTCTTTAGATTAAAACTGATGAGAAAATTTTGCTTTGCCGTCCTGATATTCGCATTTATTCTTGGAGCTGCGCATGAATCATTCGCTCAGAAATCAAGCGCGTTTAGAATCGCGCGTCTGAAATATGACGGCGGCGGGGATTGGTATAACGATCCGCTCGAAGAGCCTACCCTGCTTCAATTTGTGAAGCAACATACCAACATAGACGTTGATCCGAATTACTATTACGTCGACATAATGAGCGACGATATCTTCACCTATCCCTTTTTATTCATGACCGGACATGGCAACATTCGATTCACCGACGAACAAGCAAAACGGCTGAGACTGTATCTTGAGAATGGCGGCTTTCTCTATGCTGACGACGATTATGGAATGGATTTGCCTTTTAGAAGAGAGATGAAAAAAGTCTTCCCTGATAAACCTCTTGTAGAGCTGCCATTCTCTTACGGGCTGTATCACTGTGTGTATGATTTCCCGAACGGTGTTCCCAAAATACAGGATTGGAAAGATGGGAAACCGCCGCAGGCGTTTGGAATATTTCTTGGGAAGAGGCTCGTCGTCTATTACACCTATGAGAGCAATCCATCTGACGGATGGGATCCGCCGGAAGTCCACAGCGATCCGGAATCCAAACGGCTCGAGGCATTGGAATTTGGAACTAATCTCGTCTACTGGGCATTAACACATTAAGTGATGGAAGAGATTTTATCCGACGCTCCGCGATACGGGGTGCTGAATTCACTTCAGAGAGTTTACAAAAGGAAAGTACTTTCAAGAATTCTAAACGGAGTTTTGATCTCCGCTTCAGTTTTATTGCTAGCGGTTACTTCATCGGCGGTTCTTGAACTGATTTTCGATTTCGACACTGCCGGCAGAGCGACCCTATTTTTCATTTCTGCCGCAGTGGTGCTCTTCCCCTTTTTTAAATATCTAATACCAAATCTCAAAAAGTATTTCAAGGTTCCCCGGGCCGAAGACGTAAAAGAAATCGCTCTTGAAGTTGGAAACGTTTTCCCCGAACTCAAGGATAGACTGCGAAATGCAGTTGAACTTCTCTCGGATGAATCTAACAAGCTCTACTCAAATGAGTTAGCGGCGGCATACATCGGGCAAATCTTTGAAAAAACTTCCCACCTGAATATTGAATCCGTTTTGAAGTACAAGGCAGAAAAAAAACACAAGATTCTTTTCGCCGCCGCCTTTTTCACGGCGCTAATTTTTTTTCTTCTCTTCCTTTCCCAACTTCCGTCGGCATTGGCGAAAGTTGTCAACTTCACTCAAAAGTATGCTTCTCCTGATGCCTACGCGATGGAAGTTTTGCCGGGCGATGCGCAGCTCTCGCGCGGAGATACTCTTAAGATTAAAACGACGCTGAAACTGATTACCGCAAGACAACTTCCATCTTACATCACGTTAAACGAAAAGTATTCCGGCGAGCATGAATTCGAGAAACATCAAATAAAAAAGAGCTCAGAGGGAGATTATAATTTCCAGATCCAAAATGTCAGAAGCAGTCTGGACTATTTCATTGCTGCTGGGAACCAAAGTACGCAGGAATATCACGTTAAAGTCGTTGACCTGCCGATAGTGCAGAGTTTCACCGTGACGTTGGTTTACCCCGCTTACACGCACAAGACGACGGAGACTTTGCAGGACAACATTGGGGACTTCACGGCGCTTGTCGGGACACGAGCTGAATTCACACTGCGCACCAACAAGGATTTGAGATCGGCATGGATCGCTTTCAGCGACTCGACGCGGAAACAACTGAGCGTGAGCGGAACAAACGCAAGCGGGCATTTTATCGTCAGTCAAACTGCAAAATACAGGCTTCGTCTGCTTGATACCGACAGCTTATTAAATCGCGATCCGATCATCTATACCGTCCAAGCTGTGAAAGACGAATATCCCATTTGCGAGATCACTTATCCCGGCAAAGATGTCGATCTGAACAGGGATATGCAGCTTCCTCTTAAAATCGACATCGGAGATGACTACGGGTTCACAAAACTTTTGCTTGAATACAAACTCGTAAGTTCAAAGTACATCCAACCCGAAAAGAATTATCATTCAATTGAAATCCCTCTTCAAAACAAGTCGGCGGGCGAGCAGGAAATTTCATACATGTGGGACTTGACCTCGCTCAACCTTGTGCCGGAAGACATGATAAGCTATCACGCGAAAGTTTTTGACAACGATTTGGTTAACGGTCCGAAAGCGACGACAAGCACCGAATACAGGCTCCGTCTTCCCTCGCTTGACGAAGTCTTTGCATCGGCGGACAGCGAACACAGCGACCTCGTTTCAAAAACCGAAGACGCGTTGAATAATTCCGACAACCTGAAGCAGCAGCTCGATAAGATATCTCAGGACATGAAGACCGCTTCCCAGCAAATGAGCTGGGAGCAACAAAAGAAAATGCAGAACACCCTGAAGAAATATGAGGACATTCAGAAAAAGATTAATGATCTGAGAAAACAAGTCGAGTCGATGACTCAAAAAATGCTGGAGAACAAAATCATCTCTCCGCAGACTTTAGAGAAATATTTGGAACTGCAGAAGGCATTGCAGGAAATAAACTCACCCGAATTCCAGGATGCGCTTAAGAAACTTCAGCAAGCCATTCAATCTTTGAATCCGAAGATGGTCAGGCAAGCGATGCAAAATTTCCAGATGAATGAGGATATGCTGCGTAAAAGCATCGAGCGAACTTTAAGCCTTATCAAACGCGTCGAGATAGAACAAAAACTTGATGAACTTCAAAAGCGTGCCGATCAGATGATCTCTCAACAAGAGAACGTGCAGAAATCGACCGCCGAATCGGACTCAACCCAAGCGGCAAACCGGCAGCGGCTCTCCGAAAGTCAGAAAGAAATTCAGAAAGAGCTCTCAAAGGCGAACGAAGCGATGTCCAAGTTGAAGGATAAGATGAAAGAATTCGCGAAGGAGATGCCGATGAAAAAGCTCGACGAGGCAAAGCAGGGTTTGGAAAAGTCCGGCGCCGAGCAAAAGATCGCGAATTCCGAGCAGCAACTTTCACAGGGAAAATTTTCTCGGGCGTTGTCGTCGCAGCAACAGATTTCTCAGGCACTCAAGAACTTCAGACAAAATCTTTCCGAAGCACAAAAGGAGATGCTGCAAAACCAACAAAGAGAAACTGTCAACGCATTGCGCAAAGCCCAACAGAATCTTCTCGAAATTTCAAAGAAGCAGGAATCGCTGCGCGACCAGTCGGCTCAGTCAATGCCAAATTCCGCCGAGACTAGATCGCTTGCTGACAAACAAAATGAACTCATGCAGGAGTTAAACTATACCGCGCAGCAAATGATGCGGCTTTCCAACAAGAGCTTTTCGGTGACTCCTCAAATGGGAAGACAGATCGGACAGGCATACTCGCAGATGCAGCACGCGTTGAACAACCTTCAAAGTAGAGCCGATCAGTCGGCGACCGAACCTCAAACTCAGGCAATGGGCTCGATGAACGAAGCTGTACTCAACATTCAGAGCACTCTCCAAGCAATGATGCAAGGACAGGGCTCCGGCGGATACCCTTCACTTATGCAGCAGCTTCAACAGCTTGCAGGTCAACAGGAAAGTCTTAATGCGCTGACGCAAAAGTTAGGCGAAGGCGGAGCCCTTTCCCTGCAAGAGCAGGCTGAACTTTCACGACTCGCCGCACAACAGGAAGCGGTGCGCAAATCCCTCGAACAACTTGCCAGTGAAACCGAACAATCTCAGGCCAAGGACAGAGTGCTTGGCGATCTGAACAAGATTTCCCAGGAGATGAAAGATGTTGTGAACGACATGCAAAGCAAAAACATAAGGCAGGAAACAATTCAGCGTCAGGAAAGGATACTTTCCCGCCTGCTCGATGCTTCCCGTTCAATCCGCCAGCGCGATTACGACAACCGCAGGGAGACCTCTGCCGGACAAAATGTCGTCAGGCAAAGTCCTGCTGAGATCAATCTCACAAATTCAAACGCAGAACAAAATCAGGAGCTGCTTAAACTCATCCGTCAGAATTTTCCGCCGGAATACCAGAAAGTTATTTTGCGTTATTACCAAATACTAAAAAAACTCCCGGAATGAATCTGCTGTTGAGCTTCCTATTAGCCGCACTTCTTTTCTTCCCTTGCGGAATATCCTACGGACAAGGGTTAGAAGGCAAACGGATAATACTCGACGGAAGAACAGTTCTCGACATCAACACTCTATCAAAGCAAAAAAAGTTTAGATACCTTGAAGGCGGACATTTACTCAACGACTTCTCTTTTTCACCCGACAGCATGTATTTCATTTTCAAAATCTGGCATGCGGGCGACGCGATTTCTTACGGAGTGATCGATGTGAAGAACTACAGATTCAGACTTCTTGGAAACGAACCGTCCAGAATAGTTTGGTCCCTGAAGTCTGACAAAGTCTGCGTGCTTGAGACTCAACTAAGTGGAAGGTCTTCGATAAAAATATTCAAACATGATCCGCGAATCATCTTAAGACTCGTGAAGCTCAGAAATCTCGGCGACAGGATTCCACGTGACATTTTCTGGGAGAATGATTCTTTGTTAGTCGTGTCTCCATACTTTCAAATATCAGTAAAATAGCAGTAGAATCGCTCTTTTTCTCTTCTAAAGCACTTTTGTTTTGTACCGACTATCCGCCCCATTTAACTTACAGTAAGCGCCATACGAGAACCTCGGTTCCGATTAAAAGCTTTTGCTTCAAGCAACATTGTAAAGGTTCACTAGAAACTTCCGATAAAACAATTGGTGTATTACTGTACAAAACAAAAATGAAAAAGAGATGTGAGACGAAAAGCAAACCGTAAATTCACTACCGGTCCATCCCCCAAAGTCCCCATCTCACATCTCAGGAAGATTCCCGGCTTTTTATACACCGCCGAAGTCTCCGCGAAAGATTTCAAGCCCCAGAGTTGTATTGGTGGGTTCGCATCCTTAACCGGCTTTTCACTTCAAGACTTTCTGAACAGAGACTTCTACAACACGTCGGTAGTCAAGCAAAATGATTTCAAACGGCTGCAAAGATTCCGAAATAGTATTGCACATAAATCCAAATCGCGTGGGATTAACTATCACATAATTTCCAATGAAGGCAAAAAGCTTTCGGTAAGTGAACACGTAATCCTGCTGAGAAATGACAAACGGCGAAAACTAATCGGCGGAATAGTAACACTTACGGAAAAATCCGGGAGCAAAAGAGCAAACAGCCGGCTTGAGAAAGACAGGCTGCGTTTTGAAAAAATAGAAGAGTTAAACAAACATCTTATCGAGATCAACCAGCTCAAAGATGAATTCCTCGCAAACACTTCGCATGAACTTAGGACTCCACTCAATTCAATCATCGGCTTCCTAACTTTGATAACGGAAGGTTATTACGACAGCGATGATGAACTGCGGCTTTTCACACGAAACGCCTTAGACAGTTCATACCACTTACTGAGTGTGATCAACGACTTGCTCGACATCTCTCGAATAGAAGCCGGTAAAGTGCAGCTTCAAATTGAAAGAGTCTACGTCGATGAGCTGCTTAGAGAGATATGTTCGTTATTTAAGGTACAAGCTGACCAGAAGGGTTTGGATTTAGAATGTTCAGCTAATTCATCCCCGCTATTTGCAGCGGCGGATTTGAGGAAGCTGAGGCAAGTTTTAATCAACCTGACCGGCAACGCGATCAAATTCACAATGAATGGGAAAGTGGAGATTACGGCTGAGCCTCAAAATGGAAACCTCCGTTTTGCCGTCAAAGATACAGGCATTGGAATACCAAAAGAAAAACAGGAAAAACTCTTTCAGAAGTTTATTCAAATTGACGGCAGCACGACGCGGAAATTTGGCGGGACGGGGCTCGGACTTGTAATTTCAAAACACCTTGTAGAAATGATGGGCGGAAAAATAACAATCGAAAGCGAAGGCTTAGGGAAGGGAACAACGATGCATTTCACAATTCCAAGATGGACGAAGGAGGAAGAGTGAGTTCTAAGATTCTAATTGTTGATGACGACGCAAACGCGAGGATGATACTGAGCCGCATTCTTACCAAAGAGAACTATGAAGTGCGTGAAGCTACCAACGGAAAAGAAGCATTGGAAATAGTCGGAGACTTCAAGCCTGATGTTATGCTCATAGATTGGATGATGCCGGAGATGGATGGCGAACAGCTCGCGAAATGGATCAAAAACGATGCGACGCTAAGGTATACATATATAATTCTTTTGACAGCGAAAGGTGAAACCAAAGACAGGGTGCGCGGATTGCAGTCTGGCGCGGACGATTACATAACCAAACCCGCTCCTCATCAAGAAATTCTCGCTCGAGTTGAAAGCGGAATGCGCGTGCGCGCTCTTCACAGCGAGATCAAACAGCTTACAAAACGAGTGGCAGTTTTGGAACTTGCGGCAACGGTCGGCCATGAGATCAATAATCCCTTGAATATCATCTATCTCGCACTCGACATGATGCGGAAATCGCTGAAACAGAAAGAGTACGATAAATTGGAAAGAGGATTCCAACTGATAGCCGAAACGGCTGACAGGCTGAAAGAAATTGCGCGTAAATTCATCGAGCTTAAAGACCCGCAGACCACGAGTTACGTTAACAAATTGAATATGATAGACATTCATAAAAAGGAAAGCGACAAGCAGTAGAAAGTTTCAGCGATAGAGTGGCGAATCCTGACCTGTCGTCAGGACAGGTTTAGCGACAGAACCCCTTAGAGATTTCTCTCCAGACTTACCCGAAGAAATGTCCAAAGGATCTCGCCTCAACGAGCCTGTGGCCTGTGAAAAAGAGATACTCCCCTCGTTATTACGGAGGGGAGTATTAGGAAAGACTTACTTACCCTCTTCCTTCATCTTCTGCTTCATCTCCTGAACCTCTGTGCGAACCTGCTGCGCGTATTTTTTCAGTTCTCCCATGTGTTTGCGCACGCGGGTACCCGCAGCTTTGTTTTGCTTCTCGTAGAACTTTCTAAAATCAGCTTCAAAGCTGCCTACGAGTTCGTGAAGCTCTTCGTACTTTCCCATACGTGACTCCTTCTTTTTGTTTGTTGTTTGTTTTAGGTGGTGTATTCACCGTTTATTTTGACATAATCATAACTCAAGTCACAGGTAAATACCTGGGCCGACTCTCTGCCGGCATTGAGTCTGATCGTCATTTCGATATCTTTCTTTGAAAACAAATTCTTTATCACAGACAGATCAACTTTCTGCGGCTCATTCTTCCGGAATACGCTGACTTCTCCGATCTTCAATTCCACTTTTGCCGGATCAAATTTGGCTTCAGAGTTTCCAACCGCCGATATCACCCTGCCCCAATTCGGATCTCCGCCAAAAATTGCGGTCTTCACGAGCGGAGAGACCGCGACAGCGCGTCCGATCTTTACAGCGTCTTTGTAAGTCGCAGCCGACTCGACGTTCAGCTTCACAAACCGCGTCGCTCCCTCGCCGTCTCGGACAATCATAATCGCAAGTTCTCGCAAAATAATTGTCAACGATTCGACAAAGACCACGTAGTCTGCCGGTGTCTTCACTGAAGTTCCCGAGACACCGTTAGCCAACAGAAAGACAGTATCGTTCGTGCTCGTGTCGCCATCAACCGTAATGGTGTTGAACGACCTGTCCACAGCCTCATGGAGAGCCGACTGCAATTTCTTTGGTTCGATCTTCGCATCAGTGGTAACGAAACAAAGCATCGTCGCCATATTCGGATGAATCATCCCGGCGCCCTTTGCAGTAGCTCCAATTCTAAACTTTTTACTTTTTGACAAGACGACTTCAGATGCCGCCTGCTTTGGAAATTTGTCGGTCGTCATGATGCTTTGCGAAAAAGTCGTGTCAGCTTCAGATCTAAGTCCCTTTATCAGAGAAGGAATGCTTTCCAAAATGCTCTCGACCGGGAGTTGCCTGCCGATAACACCTGTTGAGGCGAGCAGGATTTGGCTCTTGGAAATGCGCAAATGTTTCGCAGCCTCGGCTGCACTTTTCTCAGCTGACTTAATTCCCTTTTTACCGGTCAAAGCGTTGGCACAACCGCTATTGACAAGTATTCCCCTTACTTTTGATTTGGAGCCTGCGAGATTCACTTTGCTGACAAGGATCGGTGCTGCCTGAAATCTATTCCTTGTGAAAACCGCCGCAGCGGATGCGTCCCGTTCGCTCACAATCAAGCCAACATCAAGCAATCCATTTTGCTTGATGCCGGCGCTAATCCCATTTGCTCTAAAGCCTTTCGCGAAAGTAACCGAGCGATCGTATTCTAATTTCATTTAACCTTGTATTTCGACTTGTTGTGTTCTTTTTTCAGGGCGCTCATTAGTTCAGGAAGCTGATGATACAGTTTCTTGAGTTGCCTCGGCCTTCGTTTCGCAAGCGCATAAGAAGTCATCAGTGGCATAGCAACCGTCGAATCGAGATATGCAACTACCGTGTCCGGCAGTTTATTGGGATCAATCTTCCCCCAGCTCACCGCTTCCGAAGGAGTCGCACCGGAAAGTCCGCCAGTGTCTGGCCTCGCATCCGTGATCTGAACAAAAAAGTCGTGCCCCTTTTCATTTATGCCAAGAACTTCTTGGATCTGCGGTTCGGTTTGGAGCATGAAATTCTTTGGAGAGCCGCCTCCAAAAATCAATACACCGCTGCGTCCGCCCTTTTTCTTCGCATTGAGAACAATTGCCGCCGTTTCATTAACGTCTCTTGAAACATCCAATTTCAAACCGTTGCCGTCGAGCGCCATCGCAGCCACGTTCATACCAATTGAGCTGTCGCCGGGGCTGGAAGTGTAAACAGGCACTCCGCATCGATACGCAGCTGCCAAGACCGAACTGTGGTTTATGCCAAGTGCTTTCTCACGTGCAGCTACATACTTGCCAATTCTATAGTGAAATTCCGCCGTGCCCATCTCTTTTTGAAATTCTGGCTGAGCAATCAAATGTCTGAAGAATGAATCCGTAGAAAGAAGGACTTCGTAATCGAACAGAATATCGTAGATTCGAATGATCCCCTCTTTCCTCAAGACACGGTCATCGACAAATGGGCTTCCTTTGTGAAGAGAATGCCCAATCGCAAAATGGGTGTCGTGATAAAGGTTGGCGCCTGTGGAAACAATCCAATCCACAAAACCGGCTTTGATCAGAGGAACGACGCATGAACCGCCCAATCCAGCTGGTGTCAAGGCTCCTGTAAGACTCATGCCGATAGTTACATCTGGATCAAGCATTTTCTGTGCGAATAGCTGCGCCGCTTCTCTCAAACGAGCAGCATTATACGCCTGAAAATAGTTATCGATTAGATCAGTTACTTTGATTCCTTTCGGAATCGGCTGAGGGATGATTTTTTTGCCTGCAAGATACTTCGATTTTGCCATATTCAATTTTGCTCAAAAATAACAGCTTTTTTTTGTCAATAGCAAGAAAATATTGAAATTTTTGAAATTTTTATCAGAAGGGCATTCCAGCCAAAATGCCCTTAGTTTTGAAGTCTTTTTCTGAAATTTCAATTAGTGAAAGAAATAGCGGGCGCCAAATCCTGCATCTAGACCCATTTCCGTCGATGGAGTCAGATAAAGCACAGGTGCAAATTCCAAAAACACATCAAGCGGAGTCGCGTGAGGCATCCAATCGATTCCAAACACTCCGCGCACTCCAAAGGCTGTGTTGAATCCGCTTCCGCTGTCAAGATGAAAACCGAGACCGTAATAAATCGGGAGACGTTCCGTTGACTTTATCGCATTGAAATTTTGCCATAAGTAATCTGCGTGCAGATGCAAATAATTTTCCGGGTGATAATAGAACCATCCGTTGTATTCCCTTCCCAATTCACCGCCGGTTGACCAGCCAATTCCCAAATCGACCGCATTCAAATTCGAAGTCCAAAATTTGGCGCTTAATCCTGTCGGTCCCCCAACGATGATTCCCGCGCCGATTCCACTGTTTTGCGCAAAAGATTTATTTGAAAACACCAAAGCAAAAAAAAGCAATAATAGAAAAGAATATCTTCTCATAATTTCCCTCCATGATTATTAAAGAACACTTTATCGTTCAGTTACATATTTGTTTTGAATTGATAGAGTACTACGTAAATATTGTTGTCGTCAGGATACCGCAACACGTCAATATGATCAAATTTCTCTTTCAGCTGAAGAGTGACTTGCACAGCTGTCTGATACCTGAAAAAATGCATCTTTCCAACAATCGGACTTTTCTCAAGCGAATTCAATTGCTTGACATTGATGCTGGTATCAGGAATCGTAATGTAAAGCCAGTTGTCCTGACCAATCCAAGCCTCCACATTTCCAATCTTTCTCACAGCTTCTATTTTCAGCACATATCCGTTTGTTCTCTGTTCAGCAACGATTCCGGAAATATTATATGCCGATTCGGAAGTTGTGTAGACCGCGGCGCAGGATGAGATCAGAAGACTCAATATTCCCAAAAATATTTCGGCCGTAAGCCAACGCAGCATGTTCATCTCAAATAAATTTACAAAAAATTAGACTTGCCGTCACGACATTCGACAGCACGCCTGATCTTTGATCCACAAAAAGGAAATACCATTGCTTATCTAAGTGCAACATGAATGCCAAGGAATCGCCTTCAAAATCTCCAAGCGGAGCAGTTTGTGTTCTCTTCATCATGTAAACCATGCGTATCCCCATGCAAGCATTGCGCGAAGTCGTAAAACAAATCGGAAGTGATGAGCTTTTTTGCACCAAACGTTGTTAAATTGGTCTGTAAATCAAACTCAATAAGTAACCGAAACTTTAACCGAGAATGCTGAAGCAGATCGACGATTACCGCTTTCTTCTAACAAAGGATCATCGCCCGGGAATGACCGTTGAGGGAATGGTTTATGCCAATGAAAAGCTAATCGAATCTATAAAGGCGGACAAAACGCTCGAGCAAATTGCCAACTCGGCAACATTGCCTCACCTCGTCGGACGAGCGCTTGCAATGCCCGATGCTCATCAAGGCTACGGATTTTGTATCGGCGCGGTGGTAGCAACAGACACGGAAGATGGAATTGTCTCTGCAGGAGCAGTGGGTTACGATATAAACTGCGGCGTAAGACTTCTATCCTCAGACATTCACAAAGAAGACGCCGTGAAATATGCCAAGTTTCTCGCCGACAAATTGTTCAGAACGATTCCTTCCGGCACCGGCGTTGGAAGTCAGATAAAACTGAATAAAACCAAATTGGACGACGTACTTCGACTTGGCGCCAAATGGGGAGTTGAGAATGGTTATGGGTATCCCGAAGATGTTCTCCACATAGAAGAATGCGGAACGATGCCTGGAGCCAAGCCGGAATTCGTTTCGCAGCGCGCGAAAGAGCGTGGCGGAGATCAACTTGGGACACTCGGCTCCGGCAATCATTTCATCGAGATTCAATATGTCGAAGAAATTTTTGATGAGGAAACCGCATCAAAGTTTGGATTGACAAAAGACTCATTGACAGTGATGGTTCACACCGGTTCGAGAGGATTAGGTCATCAAGTTTGTACAGATTATCTCGAGCTGATGCAGGACGCAATGAAACATTACAAAATAAGTGTCGTGGACCGCGAACTGGCATACGTCCCGATACACTCCCCGGAAGGAGAAAAATATATCGGAGCAATGAACGCCGCCGCTAATTTCGCTTTCGCAAACCGTCAGATAATTTCACACTTTGTGCGCGAAGCATTCCATGAATTCTTTCCGAATAACCGCTTGAAAGTCGTTTACGATGTGGTTCACAACATGGCAAAATTTGAAGACTATAACATTAACAGCATAAGCAAACGCGTGCTCGTGCACCGCAAAGGTGCAACCCGCGCATTTCCAAAAAAGTACCCCGGACTGCCGGAAGATTACAAAGAAGTTGGACAGCCCGTTCTCATTCCCGGCAGTATGGGAACAAGTTCTTATGTCCTCGTCGGAACGGAATTGACGATCAGAGAGACCTTCGGCTCTTCATGCCACGGCGCTGGGAGAAGAATGAGCAGACACAAAGCAAAGAAGCTGATCAGCGCGGAGGAACTTATCCGCCAGCTAAGTTCGATGGGCATAACTGCCCGCGGCGCCTCGAAGTCCGGACTTACCGAAGAGATGCCTGACGCCTACAAGGACGTAAGTGAAGTTGTCAACGTGGTTCACAATGCAGGACTTGCCCGCCGCGTCGCAAGAATGAAACCGATTGTCGTTGTAAAAGGTTGAACTTTGGTGTTTTTTTCTACAACTTTCCTGCGTAATAAAGCCACAAACTTCTTGTCCGGACAATTTATGCGCCATTTTTTGCTGAAATGGCACAAATACAGATGAAATTGACGGCACGTCTATTGCCGTTAAGATTACAGCACGACACATTTAACAAAAGAGGAAGGGTTTGATGCGACAAAGGATTGTTGACGAAATTCTTTATCAGTTCTTGGTCGTCGCTCCACTTTCAAAATAGCTAAGAACCATAAAATCGAAACTACATAAAGAGACTCTAAAACTACAGTAAATCTGTCAAATGGTAATCTGGCACAACACGGAAGATGCTCAAAGGACACCGGCTGAGGTGTTCCCAAATGATAAGGTCGTCATTTGGGTCGGCAGTTATCCAATTCAACTGGGCCAAGAAATAACTGTAGAACTGAAAGTTTTGAATAAAAGCTCCGAAGAAAAAAAATACACTGTTCAAGCCGAATGGAGGTACAATGACTACGGCCGTAACAACAGCTATTGGACGGCAATAGTCGGGCCATTCAAGGCAGGAGAAAAGGTCGACTACAAAATCATAGGCGTTGGTCCGGACGGAATGCACCACACCCAGATCGACAGTTTCTCTGTGATTGATCGCCCGAAATCGAATAAGAATAAGAGCTGAAATAGTAGAGATTCCTTGTGAAGAGTAGTCTTTTGACAATACTTTCCGCAAAAATGCTTTTACAATTTGAAGAGAGAAATTTTTGAAAATGTTAACCCTTTTCCCACATTCTGCATCTAAACTGCTGACAAAGAAAAAGGTACTTTGTCAATGGCGGGCGGCTGTCGTCCTGAGCAAAACAATAACAACCAAAGTGGGAGAAAGAAAATGAAAACATTCATGACGCTTTTGTCAGTGCTTGCTATGACAAGCATACTCCAAGCTCAAGGCATGGGTAGAATGGGTGGTGGAGGAATGGGCAACCATCAGTTCTACGATACAAAAACCGTTGTAACTATTTCCGGCACGATAACCAGCGTGAACAAGATTTCTTCCCCGAGAGGAAACAGCTATGGTATCAATTTGCGGGTTAAGGCGAGCGATGGGACAATCACGACTTATATTGGACCGGGCTGGTACCTCGACGAGCAGAAAATTTCTTTCAAGAACGGCGACAAAGTTGAGATCACCGGTTCGAAAGTTCGGCTTAGTGAAAAAGATATTATACTCGCTGCCGCAATAAAGTCGGGCGGCAAAACAATTCAACTCCGCGATGATGCCGGACACCCGGTGTGGTCGAGAAGAGGCATGAAATAAGTGAGCAAAGCTGTTCACAAAATAATCAAAAGCAATGGCGAGCCGATAATTGGTTCGCCACTGTATTTTTACGGGCTCACAGACATTCTATCCGCACGAAATGACATACATATAAATTGTCTTATTCGTAGAAGAAAAAAGAATCGCCGCTGAAAAGTACGGCGTAAAATTCAAGAAAAAATCCGAAAACAACGGAGGACTTATGCCAAAAGACAGTCTAACAGTAACCGACAATCGAACAGGCAAACAGTACGAGCTCCAAATCGAAAACGGAGCTATACGCGCTAATGACCTGCGGCAAATGAAAGTCAAAGCGGATGACTTTGGGCTGATGAGCTACGATCCAGCATTCATGAACACCGCTTCATGCAAAAGCAAGGTTACCTTTATTGACGGTGACAAAGGGATCTTGCGGTACCGCGGATATCCAATCGAACAGCTTGCCGAACAAAGCAGCTACCTCGAAGTTGCTTACCTGATCCTCTATGGCGAATTGCCGAAGAAAGAAGATCTGGACAACTGGAAGTATCAAATTACTCATCACACAATCGTTCATGAAAACATCAAAAAATTCATGGACGGATTCCATTACGATGCGCACCCGATGGGAATGTTCATTAGTACGATGGCTGCTCTATCCACTTTCTATCCGGACGCAAAGGCCATTTTCGACAAGGAATCGCGCCAGCTTTCGACTTACAGACTCATCGGAAAAGTCCCGACCATCGCCGCGTTTGCCTATCGCCATGCCATGGGACTTCCATACGCTTATCCGGACAACGACTTGAGCTATGCAGGAAATTTCCTCAATATGCTCTTCAAGATGACGGAGCCCAAGTACAAACCCAATCCGGCGCTTGAAAAAGCGTTGGATGTCCTTTTCATCTTGCACGCCGACCATGAACAAAACTGCAGCGCAAATGCTATGAGAAGCGTCGGCTCTTCGCAAGTCGATCCATTCTCAGCACTGGCAGGGGCATCAGCAGCCCTCTACGGACCGCTTCACGGCGGAGCGAACGAAGCCGTTCTGCGCATGTTGAAAGAAATCGGTTCAAAGGACAAAGTGCCCGCCTTCATAAAAGAAGTAAAAGAAGGTAAAGGCGAAAAACGCTTGATGGGATTCGGGCACCGTGTCTACAAGAACTACGATCCCCGCGCAAAAATAATCAAGAAACTTGCGGACGACGTGTTTGAAGTTACCGGAAAGAACCCGCTGCTCGACATCGCGCTCGAACTCGAACGGATCGCACTTGAAGATGAATATTTCGTTTCGAGGAAACTCTATCCGAATGTTGATTTCTATTCCGGATTGATCTATCAGGCGCTGAAATTCCCTGTCGATATGTTCCCCGTTCTCTTCGCAATAGGAAGAACTGCGGGATGGATCGCACAGTGGGAAGAAATGCTTCTCGACAGCGAACAGAAGATCGCGCGTCCTCGCCAGCTTTATTTAGGATACAACCAGCGCGAGTACGTCCCTCTGGTACGAAGATAATTATACTATAGTCTTGAAAAATGCGGCGTACAGCCAAGTACGCCGCATTTCCTATTTTACAGCATTCTATTCTTTCGGGAAGCAGCCATTCTGCCAATTGCTTAACAAGCCACGATGTAATAATTTTCATCTGTTCTTAAAGAAATTTTGAATCGGGCAAGTGCGGAATAACATCAATTAATCCAAGGAAAAATGAAACCGATCATAATTGGAATAGGTGGCGGTACCGCGTCAGGAAAGACTACCGTAACGAGAAGGATCATCGAGAATCTACACTTCGACGATCTCATCATTCTCCAACATGATTCTTATTACAAAGACATCACGTCATTTCGCGGAAAACCGGCGGGCGAAATAAACTTCGACCATCCAAACTCACTCGACACTCCTCTTTTGGTAAAGCACCTGAAGAGTTTGAAGAACCACCGCTCCATAAACAAACCAATTTATGATTTCACAACTTACCGGCGTCTTGAAAAAAAAGAGGTTGTTCATCCGAAGAACGTAATAATTTTAGAAGGGATTCTAATCTTTGTCGAAAAAGAGCTGCGCGACCTGATGGATATAAAAATTTTCGTCGACACGGACGCAGACGAACGGCTCCTCCGCAGGTTGAGACGAGACATCATGGAACGCGGCAGGTCTCTTGAATCCGTGATGACTCAGTACATAACAACCGTCAAACCTATGCATCTCGAGTTCGTTGAACCGAGCAAAAGATGGGCTGACGTAATCGTGCCAAAAGGCGGAGAGAATCAAGTGGCAATTGCGATGATCGCGGCTCGAATCCGTTCGATAATCGACGGTGATCGTGAGAAGCCCTAAGAAAAATCACTTAGCAATTTTTTGCTGAAACATGGATTCCATTCTATTCGGACATAACACGGAAACGAAAGTCATCGCGGTCTATCAGACAAGCGAAACTACAGTCAAGGTCGTTAAACACGTCGAGGGTGAGACTGTAATTGAGGATCGTAAGTTTTATCCGTTTTTCTTTCTGAGTGATCCTGTTCTGCTCAAGGGGTTTGATAAAAAGTTTTGGGAAGTTGGATTAGCCGGCAATAACTATTACAAATATCTCTGCATCTTTCGCCGATGGACAGATATGCGAGCGGCTTTGCGAAAAGTTGCCGACAACCTTAACACAAGTCAAGGAGCCTTCATTCAGGACACATCAGAAATTGAAGAAGTCTACGTGAAACTCGATCCGGTTTTTCAGTTCCTTATGCAGACAGGAATAACGCTATTCAAGGAAATGGAATTTCCTGAATTGAAAAGAATGCAGCTTGATATCGAGACTTTCTCAATAGCAGGTTTCTCGAACGCTTCCCGTCCGGAGGACAGGATCATCCTCATTTCCCTCTCCGATAATTCTGGTTGGAGTTACGTGATTGACGGCCGCACAAAAAGCGAAGGCGAGATGCTAGCGGAGCTTGTAGAGATAATCAAACGACGGGACCCGGACATTATTGAAGGACACAACATTTACAACTTCGATTTGCCTTACATCATGCGGCGCTGCGAGATAAATGGCGTCAAACTCAGAATTGGCAGAGACTCTTTAGAACCAAAAGTGTTTACTTCACGACTTTCATACGCCGAAAAGGAAATAGAATATTCGAACTTTGAAATTCCCGGCAGACACATAGTTGACACATGGCTCTTGGTTCAAAGTTACGATGCCACAAGACGCGAACTTGAGAGCTACGGGCTCAAGAGTGTAGCAAAATTTTTCGGCTTTGCATCCGAAGACAGGGTTTATATCGAAGGCGCAAAAATATCCGAAACATGGCTGACAGATCCAGATCTTCTCGTCAAGTACGCGATGGATGACGTCAGAGAAACGCGGCTTCTTGCAGAGCATTTATCACCGACAAGTTTCTACTTATCACAGATTCTCCCTTACAATTACGGGCAAGTTTCCAGAACAGGATCGGCGGCAAAGATTGAATCCCTTTTTGTCAGAGAATATCTTCGCAAAAAGCATTCTATGCCCCGCCCACAGATTGGAAGGCAAACCACAGGCGGATACACCGACGTTTTTCTCCACGGAGTTGCCGGGCCGGTAATTCACGCCGATGTTGAATCGCTGTATCCTTCGATAATGATCACTTACAAAATTTTTCCGACAACAGATGAACTTGGTGTATTTCAAAAAACTCTCAAGCATCTTACAAAGTTGAGGTTGGATACAAAAAAACAGATGCGGGAAGAAACTGATCCCGTGGAAAAGTCCAAGCTTGACGCGATGCAGTCCTCCCTGAAAATACTGATAAATTCATTCTACGGTTATCTCGGTTATTCACGCGGAATATTCAACGATTACACCGCTGCGGACACGGTTACTGAAACCGGGCAGAAGATACTTCGCCAGATGATAACGCAGATAATTTCCGAGGGCGGGAAACTCCTCGAAGTGGATACGGATGGTATCTATTTTGTGCCGCCGTCTGGCTGCGAAGACGAAGAAAACGAGAAGAAGTATGTTGCCAAGTTATCACGTTCGCTTCCATCCGGAATAAATCTCTCGTTAGACGGCAGATACGAAAAAATGCTGAGCTACAAAAAGAAAAATTATGCTCTGCTCGGTTACGACGGTTCGATAAAGATGCGCGGCTCGGCGCTGATCTCAAGAAGCATGGAAAAATTTGGAAGGGAATTCATTCAAAAGGCGATCGAATTTATGCTTCATGAGGACATTCACGGCCTTCATGATCTTTATGCCGCATATACACGTAAGATAATTGGCAGAGATCTGCCGCTTGAGAAGATGGTGCGCACCGAGACAGTGAGAGAGACTATCGAGGAATATCAGTCATCGATCAGAACAAGCCGAAGAAACAGGTCTGCAAGTTACGAGGCGGCGATCAACGCCGGCGTGAATCTGAAACCCGGCGACAGAGTTTCCTATTACATTGTCGGAACCGATCCCAATCCGCGATCCTTCATGAGCGCACGGATCTACGCCGAAAATGACCCGACTCAGCAGGAATACAACGCGCAGTATTACATCAAAAAGCTCAACGAGTATACAGAACGCTTCTCTGATTTCTTTGAACCTGAAGACTTTCGCAAAATCTTCTCCTTCGATGAGGATTCCCTCTTCACCACGTCGCTTGAAGGAATTAAAATAAAAACGACAGAAGTAAGCGCGGCGGAAACTAAAATCGAGGAAGAAGAGGGCGAGTGATAGATGCTGCACAAATTTCATTCTGAAATTTTCCCATTCGTGCCACGATCTAAAGATCGTGGCAACTGAAATAATACACCTTAGTTCTGCGACGGACTCCATGCCGCATACCCATATGGAATAATGATGCCTTGCATCATGGCGCACTCCTATTTGAGTTCACCACGCGTCTCGCGTGGTGAAAATGGAGCGCCATTGAGCGGCAGCTTTCCTCGGATTGTTTTACATCCCTCACAATAATATCAGCGAGCAGCTTACCCCTCAAACTCCTTCCGCAATATTTGAAAATCCTGCTCTTCTAATATGCGGGCGGAACGATTCAGAATCTCTTCGGTGTCAAACGAAAGCCTGAACATTCCTCCGGTTCCCTCTCTCACTTTAAGAAGCTCGATGTCTTTTATGTTAATTCCGGCATCTGCAAGAGTTGAAGTAATTTCCCTCAGCACGCCGACTCTGTCTTCAACGACGACATAGAGATCGTAAAGGGGATGCAAGAATCCTTTTCCACCCTTCCGAATTTTGGTGCGTGCAAAGCTCGCTGTTTCAAATTCGCGTTTTACTTTTTCGATTTCCTCTTCGTTCAGAGCTTCATTAAGTTCAGACAGCCTGCGAACGAATGCTTTCAGGACCTCACGAATATTTCCTCGATTTGACGAAAGGATATCCTTCCAAACCGCAAAATCGCTCGAAGCAATTCTCGTCATGTCTCTGAATCCACCGGCTGCGAGGGTATTGAAGTTCTCATCATTTGCTGAAAGCTCGTTTATGAGATTCACAAGCTCCACTGCAAGCAGCTGTGGCAGATGGCTCGTCGCCGCGGCGATCTTGTCGTGCTGGACTGCATCCATAAACAATATCCTTGCGCCAAGCTGTTGGATTACATCAATCAGCGGAGAAACAACTTTCTTCGGATATTCCTTCAGCGGGCTGAGCACATAAACAGCATTCTGAAAAAGAAAAGGCTGCGCAGCTTCGACGCCGGATTTCTCGGAACCCGCCATCGGATGTCCGCCAACGAAGACAACGTTTTCAGGCACGGACATCCGAGCCGCCTCCATGACTGGCAGTTTGACTCCTGCGACATCAGTGATTATTGTTCCGGTAGAAACCTCCGGGGCAATTTCGCGAATAATGTCTATCGTTTCGTCCGATGGGACACAAACGAAAATTATCTCCGGACTTTCACTGCAAAGTTCGGCGGGACTTTTTCTAAACGCCGCAAATGGAATTTGCTTCAGAACCTTCTTCTCATTTTGCGGCAAGTCTACAACAAATACCTGATGTCCACTTTTCGAGAGCGACAAAGCAATTGACCCGCCGATCAAGCCGCAGCCAATTACGCCGATTCTTCTCAATGAATCTCCGAATGGATCCCTAAGGGAAAAACTCTTTATCTCATCCAAACTCAATTACTCCAGAGTCTCTTACTCTGCAACTTCCCTCCCTATCGCTTTTGCGATCAGCTTTATCTCCTTCATCATTTGCGTAAACTGCTCAGGGAAAAGCGATTGCGGACCGTCGGAAAGCGCCTTGCCGGGATCGTTGTGAACTTCAACCATGATCCCATCGGCACCTGCGGCAACCGCGGCTCTCGCGACCGGAACAACTTTATCTCGAATTCCCGTGGCGTGCGACGGATCGACAATTACCGGAAGATGACTCTTTTTATGAACGACCGGAATTGCATTTATGTCAAGAGTGTTCCGAGTGGAATTTTCGAAAGTTCGAATCCCACGTTCGCACAACATGACATTTCTATTTCCGCCGGCAAGAATATATTCGGCAGCCATCAGCCATTCTTCGACAGTCGCGGCAAGTCCGCGTTTAAGCATGACTGGCTTCGAAATTTTTCCGAGATCCTTCAGCAAGGTGAAGTTCTGCATATTCCGCGTGCCGACTTGAAGTATGTCTGCGTACTCTGCTACGACATCGATCTGGCTTTTGTCCATCACTTCCGTAACCACAACAAGTCTAAACTCATCTCCGGCTTTGCGCAAAAGTTTTAATCCATCTTCACCCATCCCTTGGAATGAATACGGAGAAGTTCGCGGCTTGAAAGCTCCGCCGCGCAGGATCTTTGCTCCGTTCTTCGCGACATGCTCGGCAATCGCAAAAAGCTGTTTCTCGTTTTCGACGGCACAGGGACCGGCCATGACCACAACTTCGTTCCCTCCTATCTTGACGCCTTTGATGTCAATGACCGTGCCTTCAGGCTTGAATGTTCTGTTTGCAAGTTTGTACGGCTCAGTTACTCGATAGACCTCATCAACGCCGGGAAGAACTTGAATTTGTCTATGGTCAAAATCCGGCTTGACGCCGATTGCTCCAAGGATAGTGCGAGATACGCCCGTTGAACGGTGAACGTCGAATCCAAATTCATTGAGAACTTTGATTACGTTTTCGATTTCCAGTTCTGTGGCTTCTTCTTCGAATACAACAACCATTTGAAATACTCCTTTTGTGAATCCGCGTTTTTACAATGCGGATATCGAACATTTAAAATAGATGCCTTTTCTGCATTCAAGACAAAATACGAACATATAATATAGATAGAATAAGGTCATTTCCCCCGGTGGGGGAAATAAAAGTATCCCGACGAAATTCGGGATCCTTTGGAGGAGTAAAACCAATAACCCCAGTATGACTGGGCATCAGAAGGGGAATTGACAAGAGAATTGTTCTCGGAAGTGGTTCTTAATCTGGCTATGTTGCTTTCGTTCTTCACTTGTGAAATATAAATAACGCTCAGGGACTTGTGCAAGAGCCTCTGCACTTTCCACAGACAAGCATCACTCGTTTATTCGAAGGATTTCATCGAAAAGCCCGGAAGCATACGCCGGCTCCCGGGCTTCGTTCATTGCAATGGTTTACTTAACCAACATGAGCTTCTTAACCGACGTGTATTTTCCAGCTGTCAGTCTGTAGAAGTACAGACCGCTCGGAAG
>JAMCQL010000036.1 GCA_023381615.1 Bacteroidota bacterium | reverse complement strand
TTACAATAGTATTTTACGGCAGTCCCCAAATTTTCCGCATTATCCATTCGACAGCGAGCAAAAGAAACACAACCACAAGGATCGGCAGCGAAGATAAAAGCTCAAATCTTGTTGCATCAGTGAGCTTCACAGGTTCTTTCCATTCGGGCTTTAAGTGCAAGCCGCCATTCATGAATTCCGCTGGCGTTAGGAACTCACCGCCGGTGACAGACGATAATTGCCTTAGGAACTGAACGTTCATAGGTGTCTGCATGAATTCTACGTTCAAAGGTTCCACAACGATTATTCCGCTGTCTGCCCCGAGAAAACTCGATTGCGACTTCGCCTCCACCACATAAGAATACTTTCCTTGGCCAAGCCCACTCACACTGCCGCTGTATCCGCCATCGCCCGACGGAGCAAGCCGAACATCGGCAACGCTCTGACGTGTGGATTCACTTTTTATGTTCACATCGACCATCGCATCGCTTACAGGAGAACCAGCTTGGTTAATAAGAAGTCCGTTGAAGTTTACGGTTTCGGATGGATCGTAGACTTTCTTGTCGGTATGCATTGCCAGAAGTTTTTGTTTTCCCCCGCCAATCAAAGTCCGTATCAGAATGGCAAGAAAATCCTGAAGGAAATTGCTGCGGAGTCCACTGAGCGAACTCATAAGCTGCATTCTCCACAATCCGTACGCTAAGAATGCAGCACTCCGGCTCGCCTGGCTCACAAAGAAAATCGGTAAATTCAGCTGCACGCCGTTCAAAACAGGTAAGGCGAGCGATGTTGAGCCGAAAGCAGGTTTACATTCGATTCGCTGATAATACAGCGGCGGAAATAAGCTGGAATTAGCACTGAGCAAAGTATAGAGCGGCTGAAGATTTGCAGACATTGCATTGGAATTTACAGGAGAAACTCCTACCTGAAATTCTCCCTCTTGGTAACCCTGCACTGCGAACGGAAGACGTGGAAGTTTGCTTACCTGTGTGGGAGAAAAGCGTTTACCTGCGAAATAGGCGAGCGGAACCCCGGTTGATTTTAAAAAGTCTATAACTTCAGATAATGTTACCGCCGACTGAGAATTGGGAAAGTCGTAAAGCAAAACAGCGTCATATTTTTGCGAAAGTATCTCTGCGGCATTTCCTTCGTAGAAACTGTCTCCAGTTTTCTGAATCAGTACTTTCAAATCAAAATCGCTGCTCTTCACGATGTTTCTTCCAAGAAATGCGACGTCGGTCGCCGGCTCGCCAGCGATAAGCAAAACCGAAAACTTCCCTTTTTGAACTTCTACAGCAACCGACGAAGAATTGTTCTTCTGATTGAACTCACCTTTTTGCGGCGGAATATAAACCGTCAGAACGTGCGTACCCGCAGCGTTCGGTGTGTAATCAAATGAGACTTCGATGTTGCCTTCATCCGGCAAGTTGATAACTTTCGTATCGATCTCTTTGTAGTCTTCCAAGAGATGTGCAGTAACACTCCTGCCGCCAAAACCATTCGAGCTGACGATTGTCCTGACGACGCTCTTCTTCCCTGCATAAAGTGCCGGTGCAGCAATCACCTGCCTGATAACTACGTCTTTCGGTTGAGACGAATCACCGATACCGACCGAGAAAACAGGAAATGATAAAGCACGCGCTACATCTATCGGATTTCCGCCGGTGTTGTAGTTCCCATCCGTCAGGAGGACAGCAAAAGCAGTTTCACCATTGGTATTTAACTTCGCCCCTTCTGCTACGGCAGACTCAATGTTGGTTGCGGGCCGATCAAACTTCAGTGAATCGAGATCCGGTGTCTTCAAAACTTCATCGCCAAAGACAATAGGAGCAACGTTAAAGTCTTTTTTCAGTTCCGCAAAAGCCGGGCTGCCCAAAATATTCCGAACAACTTGTGAGCGCTTATTGGAACCGTCGGCTAAAGACATGCTTTTGGAATCATCCACCATAACAACGACATCGCGCTTCTTACTGTGGAAGCGAACAAAATCAGTAACGAGATTCGTCACTGCAAGAAGGAGTAAGAAGAACGAGAGTGCGCGCAACGCCGCGAGAAGGATTTGCCGCGGTTTGGAAATTCCCTCGATGTTCCTGTACATTAAATAAGCCAGCCCGCCTGCTAATCCAGCAAAAAACAGAAAAACGTAGAAAGGAATATCGAAGTGAATCTGTCCCGACAGGAGTCGGGATACTATGGAGAAGTTCATTTCAGATACAACGCTTTGAGAATTCTTGCAGATCCGTTGACATCAATCCGAATGAAGTACACTCCGCTCGCAACTTTCTCGCCATTGCTCGATGACCCGCTCCAGCCAAATTCCTGAAAACCGGAGGAAAGATTTCCACTGAAAATTGTCTTCACTTTCCTTCCCAGCACATCGTAAACGTCGATTTCCACGTTTGAATTGTCCTTCAGAACAAAACTAATATACGTTTGGGAGTTGAATGGATTCGGATAATTGTTGAATAAAAGATATGTCCCGGAAATAGGTTGAGGATTAAGCATCCAGCCGACGGCTTTGAAAGGAGATCGCAAACCATAATAAGGTACGTCCAGTCGATTCCCGTTCGAATCGACGAGATCAAAGTAGAAATAGATGTACCCGCCTAAAGATATCGGCGGCGGAACGGTGAATGCATACTGATGCAGTGTGTCAGTACTAAAAATCGGAGATGAAATGTAGTTTCTGCCGCTAAATGAGTAGTAAGCTTTGCTGAGTCCGACATTAATCCCGGCTGTACTGAATGCCCTGACCGCCACATTAGTCGACGAGTCCTTTTGCCAGAAAGTGAAGTTATTCGACCCCACGAACCCCAAACTCTTTATGGCGTTCCACGCGTTGACAATTCCCCAGCCGTAAAAATTATTTGGATAAACTGCGGTCATCGCAGAATCCTGAGGATCGTGATATTCCACCGCAGTGCTCTTCAACAAATTTATCACTTGCATCGGCGTGTAATTCGGCCGCACGGAAAGTATCAACGCCGCAATGCCGGCTGTTATCGGAGTGGAAAATGAAGTTCCGCTTTCATAAGCGTAAGTATCGGGACCCGGGACAACCGCTACATAATCGTCGACTCCATCGGCTACAAGATCTGGTTTGATTCTTCCGTCGTTCGTCGGTCCCGTCGAGCTGAACGAGGCAAGTCTCCCAGTCAAATTCACGGCGCCAACAGAAATTATACTGTCAGCGTCAGCAGGAACCAACATTGTCCCCACAGTCCCATTGCCGTTGCCTTCATTGCCCATCGCCTGAACGACGACGACTCCCAGACGCGCCGCCCTCGTTGCCGCTCTGCTTGCGAGCGCTTTCCGTCCGTTGAAATCACCGCGCGACCAAAAATATGACTCAGACGAGTCGATAGCACCTGACGAGTCAACAAAGATGTTATAGCCGACAGAGGAAGAGACCACATCTACTCCACGCGCTTCCATCCATTCAATGCCTTCGACCCAATTATCTTCTTCCCACTTGAAGTCTGTTACGGGAACATACTCTGTCTTTGCAAGCATAAAATCTGAACCGTAAGCAACACCGATAATATTTCCCGGCGAGTAGCCGCCGAGAACCGAAAGAGTTGATGTGCCATGATTGTCTTGGTCGGCGGCGTCGCCCGGTTGGTTTTCCGTGATCGAATCGTTCTGAATGAAGTCGTGCTCACCGACAATTTTTATGTTCTTCAGCGCGTCATGAGCCTCATACCGAAACCCCGCATCGAGCATTCCAATCAAAACGCCTTTCCCATTTATGCCCAACGCTTGAACTTGTGGAATCCCGCTGAGTGCAAGCTGAGTCAGAGAAGGCCCGTAGAAGCTCGAATCACCCGGCTGAGGCGAGCCCTTCATTAATCTTTGGGGAAAAGCGGGAATGGGATTTATCGGTTTGATTGGCACTGTGTAAGCGACGATTTCCTTTATGCCAACCACGAATGGAAATTTTTCAAGACTTGTCAACTGCGCCGAATCTGCAATGACCGCCGCCGCATTAAACCACCGGCTCGTTCCTGTAATTGTCAGACCGACAGACTTAATGCTGTCTAAGTATGGAGAGTAAACAGGGAAATCGGAGGTTGAAACAATTTGTGATGGTGATAATACTTTCAGTCTTCGCTCGATAGCACGCTGAGTTAGGATGCCATTATCAACTAAATACTCTTCTGCGCTTTCCCCTTTTGATAATCGCGAAAACTCTTCCGCGTTCGGTTTATCCTTGAAGAACACCCAGTATTTGTTCTGGGCAAATCCGGAAGAAGTGCAAACTATCAAAAGAAAAGCGAGAGCGAACTTCACTTTTCAAATCTCGAGAAGACGCTGGACTATTTCTGGAGTTGTTGTATTTTCGGCTTCGGCGTTGAAGTTAGTCAAGATCCTGTGCCTCAAAACGGGGAGCGCAGTTTTCTTTACATCATCGATATCCGGACTCAACCTGTTGTCAAGCGCTGCGTTTGCCTTAGCCGAGAGTATTAAATATTGGGACGCGCGCGGACCGGCGCCGTAACTTACAAATTGTTTCACGAAATCGGGCGCGCTTGAATTTTTGGGACGCGTTCTGTTCGCAAGCTCGACCGCAAATTTTATTACCGAATCGGAAACCGGAACGCGCCTCACGAGCTCCTGGAAGTACAGAATGTCCGAACCCTCGACGGCTTTTTTTATCGAAGGCGTGTAATCGCCCGTCGTGGACTGAACGATTTTTACTTCTTCGTCAAAAGAGGGATAGTCAAGCCAAAGATTGAACATGAACCTGTCGAGCTGCGCTTCGGGAAGCGGATAAGTTCCTTCTTGCTCGATCGGGTTTTGAGTCGCGAGGACAAAAAACGGCTGTTCAAGCTGGAAGGTCTGCCCCGCGGCTGTTACGCGATACTCCTGCATTGCTTCGAGGAGCGCGCTTTGTGTCTTGGGCGGCGTGCGGTTTATTTCGTCGGCAAGAATAATATTGCCGAATAGCGGACCTTTGACGAATCGAAATGATCTGTCGCCCGTCGTGACGTTCTCCTCGATTATTTCCGTGCCGGTAATGTCACTCGGCATCAAATCCGGGGTAAACTGGATGCGGCTGAACTTAAGATTCAAAGCATCGGCAAGAGTTCTAACGAGAAGCGTCTTTGCCAATCCCGGAACGCCGATGAGCAGGCAGTGCCCGCGAGAGAGAATAGTCACGAAGATCTGCTTGATGATCTCGTCCTGTCCGACAATCACCTTTGCGACTTCATCTCGAAGCAGTTTAAAGCTTTTATTGAGACGCGAAATCCCTTCGACGTCGGAAATCTGTCCCGACGGCAGTCGGGATCCTTTGGATTTTTCTTTCAAAGCAGTCTGGCTCAATTCAAAACCCTCGGTTTATCATTCGCTTATTTTGTTTCCATCTGAATTAAAAACTTCTATCTGGCCGAATTTCTTCAACTTCGCCGCAATTTCTTTTGAGTTGCCGCTCAGCACGATCGCAAGGCATTCCGGCTGAATGTATTTCTTTGCGACACCGTGGATGTCTCTCGCGGTTACCTTCTGTATGTTCTCACGATAATTCTTGTAATAATTCTTCGGAAGATGGTACAGCTCGATCGTGATCACTCTGCCTGCGACTTGCTGGGGTGTCTCAAGCTGGATTGGGAAAAGTCCGACCAAATAGTTTTTCACCATGTCCATCTCTTCTTTTGACGGCATGGTGTCTTTGATCCTGTTCAACTCTTTTAGAACTTCGTCGACAGTTTCTGCCGTAACTTCGTTCCTCACGTCGGTGGAAACTTCGAAAACTCCCGGGAGCAAACGTGCATCGAACGAACTCCTGCCGCCGTAAGTGTAGCCGTGGACTTCGCGCAAGTTCATGTTGATTCGAGAACTGAAGTAGCCGCCAAGAAGCGTGTTCATCACAAAAACTTTTATGTAGTCGGGATTATTTCTCGCGATTCCGATCTGCCCAATCCTTAAGGCGGATTGGACTGCGGCAGGTTTGTCAACGATATAAATTGCTGTCTTCATGACACCGGAAGTCGGCGGCGAAATTGACTCGGCGGTTCTCTTCCCTTTCCGCTTCACAAAATATTTTGCCGCATACTTCTCCGCTTCTTTTGGAGTTATATCTCCCGCAAAGACGATAAAAGAGTTGTCAGGCGTATAAAAATCTTTATGAAATCTCACAAAATTTTCCCGCCTCACAGCATTTACTGACTTTTCCGTTCCACCCGGCGGCTTCCCGTACGGATGTTCGCCAAAGACAGCGGCGGAAAATCGTGTGTCGGCAAGATAACCCGGGTCAGCCTTCAATTGCTGGATCGACGCGAGACGCTGAGTCTTCACCCGATTGATTTCTTCCTGAGGAAAAGTCGGATTGAGGACCACATCTTGCAAAATATCGAATCCCGTATCGAGATGAGTTTTCAAAACCGATACGAAGATTTGACTCGCATCCCAAGATGCGCTGCTCGAGAGAGAACCGCCGACAAAGTCGATGTCCTCAGCAATCTGGGTAGCCGTGCGCTTCTCAGTTCCCTTGGTCAGAAGTTCGCTCGTCATACTCGCAAGCCCCGGCAGATTTCCATCGAATGTTGAGCCGCTTTTCACGACGAAACTCATCGTTACAATTGGAAGTTCGTGGTTCTCGACCACAAAGAGCTTGAAACCGTTTGCGTATTCTTTTTCAAAATACTTTGGAAAGGTGACTTTGCTTTGCGGACCCGCTTTGGGCGGTTTCGTCCTGTCTAAAGTCTTCGTTTTATATTGTGCCATGGTCGACTCGCTAAAATTTTATGTTGCTGCCAAAACAAAAAATTGAATCGGAAATTTGTACACCTTCGTTACCTACTTCTGTTCTTTAGGAGAATAGAACAAAACTATGCGCTCGTTTTTCTTCAAAAATTCCTGAGCCGCTTGCTTTACCAACTTCGGTGTAACTGAAAGTTCCCGTTCCACTTCTGAATTTATCAAGCCCGGATCTTTGAAAAAGGTGTAGTAATGAGCAAGTGCGTCGGCAACTCCGCTGTTCGTGGAAAGTCTTCCCACGTAAGATGAAAGCGTCGCATTTCGCGCCTTCTCAAACTCGTACTTGCTTACGGTGGAATCTTGAAGCTTGGAAATCTCTTCATCGAAAATTTTCAAAACCTCGTTCGCAGAATGTCCCGGCGCAACGAACGCAGAGAATAGAAACACACTCGCTTTTTCCATCCCTTCGGCAGAAATGTCGAAGTCCGAAACCGCTTGAGTCTCATAGACCAATCGTTTGTAAAGTCTCGAACTGTTTCCGTCGGATAAAACTTTCCCGAGCTGGTTGAGCGCATAGTATTCCGCCGAACCTTCTGCCGGAACTTTATATGCAGCGAAGACTGCCGGCGCGGGGACGCTGCCGTAAAGCGTATCGACAATTCCTGTATCTAACTTTTTGTCCTCAAACAACACAGCCGGAATCGGAGCTGCACTCGGCGGTATGTCTGAAAAATATTTGCGCACCTCGCTTTCCGCGTCTTTAAGATTTATGTCGCCGCTGATAACAAGAACAGCATTATTCGGCCTGTAAAACCGTTCGTAGAAATTCCGGACATCGCTCATATCGGCGGCATCCAAGTCTTCCATAGAACCAATTACAGGCCAATGATACTGGCCAACCGGGAAAATTAATCCTTGCAGTTTCTCCGAAGCGTCACCGTAAGGGCGGTTGTCGATTCTCCACCTCTTTTCTTCTTTGACAACCTCGCGCTGGGTAGAAAGCGCTTCTTCGATTACGCTGAACTTTAACATCCTGTCGCTTTCAAGCCACAACGCAAGCTGTAACTGATTAGACGGAAGCACATCGTAGTAATTTGTCGCATCTTCTGTTGTGTAGGCGTTGTTGTATCCGCCGGCAAGCGAGATATATTTGTCGAAGTCGCCCTTCTTCACATGTTCCGAACCCTCAAACATCAAGTGCTCGAAGAGATGAGCGAAGCCGGTCTTCCCTTTCTTCTCGTTTTTGGAACCGACATGATATGCGACGTCAACCGCGACAACCGGCACCGAATTATCCCTACGTAAAATCACCGCAAGTCCGTTCTCCAGCTCGAATTGTTTGAACTCGACATTGACTCTGACTCTGCCGGATCTCTCTGTCACGCGAGTTCGCAATGAATCCCGATTATCAATCGTCATATTAGCGGCACCGATGGCAAGCGATAAGAGAAGGCAGCGCTTTTCTTCATCATTCTCCAAATTTATTCTGATTTTTTGGCAAGTAACAGACTACGACAGAATTCTGAGGGGTCAAGTATTTTCCTGTAACTTCACGAACTTGCTCTTTCGTCACCGACAGGAACTTGTCCAAGTAATTATTGGTCTCACCGGTGTTGCCGTATAAAGTGTAAAACTGCGCGAGGTTGTCGACGCGTCCCAAAGCTTTTGAAAGCTGTCCGACCCATTGAGAAGAAACTTGATTTTTTACCTTCTCAAGCTCTTTATCCCCGGGAACTTCTCTTGCGAGATTATTCAGTTGTGCCATGATCTCATTTTCAACTTCTTCCGGTTCGTGCCCCGGCGAGACCACGGCATTAATAACGAAGACACCCGGATCTTCCATGTCAACCGAAAACGCGTCGACAGATTGAGCGATCTTTTTTTTGTAAACCAAACTCTGGTACAACCTCGAACTCTCGCCCTTGGAAAGTATGCTTGCAGCCAAATTCAAAGGCTCGGCGTCGCCGGAAGTCATAGATGGGATTCGGAACACCATGTAGACCGCAGGAAGCGCAACATCATCGTAAACTGTATCACGCACTTGGCCGGCGAGAGGCGGTTCGACAATTCCAGGTCTCTTGATTTCCGGCCCGCGCGGAATATCCGCAAAATATTTCTCTACGAGCTGTTTCGCGTTGTCCACGATAAAATCGCCGGCAATTGCCAGAACGGCGTTGTTTGGAGCATAATATTTCCGGAAGAATGAACGCACGTCCTCAACTGAGGCGGCGTTTAAATCCTGCATATAGCCGACAACCGGCCAGTGATACGGATGAATCTTGTAAGACAAAGAAAATATTTTTTCCCACGCAGTTCCGTAGGGACGGTTGTCAACTCGCCATCGGCGCTCTTCCTTCACAACCTCGCGCTGGTTGTCGAGATTTTCTTGACTTATGTCGAGGCTCAGCATCCGATCCGACTCAAGCCACAACGCCAGTTCAAGTCGATTCGATGGAAGCGTCTCAAAATAATTTGTTCTGTCCCACGTTGTCGAGCCGTTAAAAGTTCCGCCGGCTTGTTCGAGATATTTCATGTGCTCCGCTTTGCCGACGTGCGCGGAACCTTGAAACATCATGTGCTCAAACAGATGTGCGAACCCGGTGCGATTCGGTTCTTCGTTCTTACTGCCGACATGATACCAAACATCAACTGCCACGACTGGAGCGCTTTTGTCCGGACTCAAGATCACGTGCAAGCCGTTTGGTAAATCATATTCTATAAACTTGATGTCAACCAACTTCTTCTCCGCAGAATTTGTAAACGAGGTTAATCCGAAGGGTCTCGACGAGTCAAGACGTTGACCTGCTGAGAAGAAAGATCCGGTGAGCGCCCCGAGCGCCGTTTTCATCCTGCCCCTTCAAGTTTCAACTAAGGATTTTCCAGTAAACCTGTTTCTTAAGCTGTTCAATCCACTTCTCGTATGCCTCGTTCTGTTTCATAGTAAGAGCCATGTTCTTCAAGCGGCTGTAATCTTCTGTGAGACTGATCTTGTGGGCGGGAATCCGATCGCGTAAATAGACGATGTGATAACCGTAAGATTTTCCGAAAGCGACTTTGACCGGTTTGCTGATCTCCCCGACTTTCAACTCGTTGACGGTTTTCAGGAAGGACGGCTCAAGCTGAGTTACCTCGAGCGTACCAAGATCGCCGCCGAGATCGCGCGTGTCCTGGTCTTGGGAGTACTCCCGCGCAAGCACCGCAAAGCTTTCACCATGTAAAACGCGTTCGCGAAGCGTGTCGAGAAGAGTTATCACCGAATCATCATCGGATTTCAGATGAGGAATCTGAATTAAGATATGCCGGGCGTGAACTAAATCGCCGCGCCTTTCCAAAAGTTGAATGATGTGAAGACCAAACTGCGTTTCAATAATTCCAGAAATTTCTCCCGGCTTCAAGCCGAACACGGCGTGCTCAAATTCGGGAACGAACTGTCCGCGCTTCGCCCAGCCGAGATCGCCGCCCGAAGATGCGCTCCCGGGATCCTGCGAATATTTCTTTGCGAGTTCTGCGAAGTTTGCGCCGTGCTTCAAGGAATCGAGCAATGATTTTGCCAGCGAGTAAGCTTCCTCACGCGCCTTCGCGCTCGGCTTCGGCATAAGAAAGATGTGGCTTAGCGTTACCTCCTCCGGCACTTCGGGAAGGCTGTCTTTGTAAGTCTCATAAAAATTCCTGACGTCCATTGCCGAGACTTTCATGTCCCCGAACTTTTGCTGTTTCAACTTTTGAATGATCAACTGTTTCCGCATTTCAGATCGGAACTCGCGGCGAATTTTGCTTATCGACATTCCGTAAACTTCTTCGACCTTCTGCTCGCTTCCAAGCTGCTTGACTAAGTTTTGGATTCGCGAATCAAGCTGTCTGTTCACTTCGTCGTCGGAGACAGTTACGCTGTCGAGGATCGCCTGCGCAAGGATAAGCTTGTCGTCTATCATGGCTTCCAACACTTTGCTACGAAGCGTGGGATCGTTGGGATTCAATTTATTCTGATAAGCGGTGAGCTGCACCTGATAATCAAGCTCTGATTTCAGAATTATCTCATTGCCGACAACGGCTGCTACTCTGTCCAATACCGGTTTACTTTGCGCCTGAACGATTCCCACAAAAAGAATCAATGCAACGCTGATTTTACTTATATTCTTCAATCTTGTTACTCCTTAACACTCGTGTCTCTTACTGCAACACTTGGATCGACTTGAAAATTTCCGCTCGAACGCAAAGAATTCAACAAATCTTGATACAACTGCCGCCTCTTTTCAATGGTTATTCTCTCCTTG
This sequence comes from Bacteroidota bacterium, assembly GCA_023381615.1. Taxonomy (GTDB): domain Bacteria; phylum Bacteroidota; class Ignavibacteria; order Kryptoniales; family JAKASW01; genus JAKASW01. The sequence goes on along the minus strand of JAMCQL010000036.1, from coordinate 32,265 downwards.
ATGAACGATGAGGCGTAATCAAGAGGCAGTGGATCGCCCGGCTTGATTTTCCGGATCACCTGTACGACATAACTCAAGCTGTCCACCTGAACCGGAAACGAGATTTTTCCGGCATCAAGAGACTGGACAACGTTCCAGATCGCACCTTTAGTGTTGGACGCCTTTAGATAAACCGAATCCTTCTCATCAAGAATCGCATAGGTCGGGATGTCGTGGAACGCGGCATTCCAGTTCGTTCCGGAAACTAAAGCGTTTCTAAATGCCACTGCAAAATTTCTCTTATCAAAGGCAGTCAGATTGACACGCGCCATGTCGTCCGACGCTCGGAATTCCCCGCTGTGCGAGGCGTAGAAGTCGGAAATATCCTGAGGCGTCAAGTCAATAGGAACGTCGTACACTTTCTTATTCAGGAGCATCGTTATCGCAAGCTGCCTGGAAAATTCTTTAACTCTCTCTCTGAATTCGGAAGTGTTGTCAAAACCTTCCTTTCCGGCTTTATCATAAAGCAGTTGCTGGTTCACCCAATTCGAAACATAATTCCGCACTGCATAGGCGGAATTGGTGTCGACGTGCGCCGCTACTTCATTCATGTAAAGTTTCGATCCGTTTGCCGATGCGAGAAAACGGCCGGGTTCCGGCTGTTGTGAACAGCCGAAAACAAGAGACATCAAGACAAGCGGCAGGACAATTTTTGACGCTTTCACTTTTGCGCTGCCAACTCCTGAAATGTTTTCTCGTAGATCTTGACGCCGAATTCTTTCCTCAGCTTTTCCAGCCATTCATTTTGGATTTGCTTCGACTCCGCTTCCTGATAGTCCGAAGCAACTTCTCCGCGCGCTTCTTCGAAAGTCTTCGGCTGAGAAGGAACAAATTTGTTCACTTTTATAATGGAGAGTCCGCCTTCAAACTGGATCGGGCCTGCGAAATCCCCTTCCCTCATTTTGAACGCAGCCTCAGAAAGCGCATTGGCTGAATCCGAGAGGAGCCCCCAACATCCATCCTTAGCCGCATATCCGGGACGCTTCGTGTACTTTGCTGCGAGTGAGTCAAAGTCGGTGCCATTCTTAAGCATGTTGAGGATTGCATTTGCAAGGCTGTCATTAAACACCTGTATCTCGCTGAGGTCAACCCTCTTAGGCCAGTAGTACTTTGCAAGGTGCTCGAAGTAATAAGGCTTGAGCACACTGTCGCTTGCCTCCACTTTGCTCCAAACATTCTGCTCCTCGATATGATAGATGAGAATTCCATCTTCGTATTGCTTTATGAGCGCTTCAAAATCCGGATAGGTCGAGGCTTTCTGCACGGCGTAATGTGTTACTAACATTTGCTTCGCGGATTCATCGAGCATGACATGCAAAGACTGCCAGTTCATGGGCAGCGATCTCAAACCGGCGTCTGCTTCCGAAATAGCGATCACGGTATCAATTGTCCCCGCTGACTTATCAAATGTGAAAAGAGTTTCCTGTCGTTCCGCTGGCGTGAACAGAGAATCGAAATTAGTTTGCGCAAATCGTTTTGTCGAGTCGACCTTGCCATAGAAGAATTTCAGCACACCGTCGTTCACTTTATAATTGTATTTCTGTTTCAGCTGATCAACAAAACGCGCCAAGTCGACTTTGTATCCGCCGTTGAGATAATTGTTGCGAATCTTGTCTCGAACTTCAGCGAAAGGAGGAATCGGCTTTATGTCGGTTAGCTTGATAATATGATAACCAAAGCGCGTGCGGACGGGACCGACGACCTGACCGACTTTCATATCGAAAACCGCCTCGTCAAACGGTCGCACCATCATCCCGCGCGAGAAAAAGCCAAGGTCTCCGCCTTTCTTTGCTGAATATGTATCTGCCGAATTGTCTTCAGCAAGCTTGGCGAAATCGACACCCTGTTTTATTGAGTCCATTATCGCAAGAGCTTTGTTGTAAGCTTTCAATGTATCCTGAGGAGTATTCCCGAAAATCGAGATCAAAATGTGGCTTGCGCGCACACTCTCAACGCGTGGTCTCTTTTCCTCCAGTTTCACAATTAGATAACCAAAAGCAGTCCTGATCGGATAAGAACCGACTTCGCCCGGCTTCAAAGAATAGAGCATGTCCTCGAATTCCTCGCCGCCGACGTACTGCAAATAGTTACCCGCCGTAATATAGTATGTATCTCCACCGCGATATTTATGAATCAAAGAGTCAATCGATGCGCCGGATTTTAGCTCCTTTATCACATCAACTGCTTCACTGTAAGCCTTTGAGGTGTCAACCGTTCCAAGAGAGTCTTTTGGAAAAGGAATGAAGACCTGTTTTGCCCTGACTTCATATTTCTGACGCTCGTAAATTTTTCTGACCATCGGTTCGGTGAGCTCATGCTCCATGATATAGCTCACCGCAAGCTGGTCCTCGTAGCCTTTCATTTCGGCTTTTATGGCCGGATCATCCTGAAGGTGTTCTTTCTCGGCATCAAGCAGCTTCAAATTATAATTGACAAGAAGATTCAGAAATTTCTCCTCGTTTCTTGCCGAGCCATTGGAATCTAACTTCGCAAAATCATTCTGCGCATACTGCTGCTTGAATTCACCATAAGTAATCTTTTTGTCGCCGACTACTGCAATCACTTTTTCATTGATGTTTGCAGCGCAACCGGCAGCGATCACGCCAAAAATTAGCAGGTAAAAGATATGTTTAATAGACATTCAGGAAATCTCCAGTTTGTGTTAAAATGCAGTTGAAATCATAACCAACGTGCGTCTGAAAATCAAGGTAAACAGCGATGCGAAAGGGAGATAAGCGTCCCCAACGCTCCTTTCATCTGAAGATTTTTTCAAAAGAGACAGGAGAAAAAAACTTCCGTCAGAAATCCGGACATTCCTAAGATTGCAATTTGTTTTTCGATTCTTTATTTTTGTTTTGCATTTTGTGTGGGGATTAAGAGAAAGATTGTTTGTTAATTATAACTAAATAAAGTTTTGAAATGGTTGCATTCTTAGCCGGCGGTCTTATTGGATTAGTAGTCTCGATTCCAATCGGACCGATAAATGTTATGGTAATATCAAAGGGATTTAAGCAAGGATTTAAGAACGCCTTTGCTGTCGGACTCGGTGCATCCGCTATGGACTTCTTGTATAGCGGCGCATCGATGCTCGGACTTTCGGCAATTGTCCACAAAATCGAAGTAAATGTAATATTCCAGATAATCGGCTTTCTGCTTCTTCTCTACCTCGGGATAAGGGATGTAACCACAAAGGTAGAGAGCTTCCGTTACGAAAACTTCGTACCGAAAAACGGAAGATTCCACAGCGCTTTCCTGGTTGGGGTTTTCATGTATATTTCGAATCCTACTCTTGTGGCGTTCTGGATTACACTTAGCGGGATGATACAATCTTCAGGTACAATCGTAAACAGCCTTGGCGACGGAATGTTTTTTGCCCTTGGAGTCGGCTCCGGCACCGCGTTATGGTATTATTCACTTTTAAAAGCGATATTCTGGAAACGAGATTCTTTCAAAGCCGAAACACTTACAGTTCTTTCGAAGATTTCCGGCTATATAATGTTAGCGTTTAGTGCTTATATTGGTTACGAGTTGCTGATTCATTTCCTACGACATGGCATCAAATGAAGTTCTGCCATAGCCAAGACTTGTCTACAAAAAATATTTTGTCAAACAAGAAGTTCTTTTGTCAAAAAAGTTTTAACTTCTCATAAGAAAATTGAGAGGGCATTTACGTGTCGCAAGTACGCGTTAAAGTTTCACCTTCATGGTTGAGAACCGCTGAAAGGCTCAGGAGAATTGATACTATCCGCGGTTCTTTCAATTTCCATCAAGAGTTCGACAGCGCTTTCGTGCACAAAATCTACTGCGCGTCTTTTGAAGCGCCGATTGGCGTGATCTACATTGCGTCCACTGAGAAAGGACTCTGCAAGATAGCGCTTCCCAAGGACGGCAAGTCGAGCTTCTTCAGTTGGATCAACGAGAATTTTTCTCCCGAAGAGATAGTCGACGACCGCAAGAAGAATTCCAGCGCGATAAGACAGCTTAATGAGTACTTCATCGGCAAGCGGACGAAGTTCGATCTCGACGTTGATCTCATCGGAACGCCTTTTCAACAGAAGACTTGGACAGAAGTCGCAAAGACTCCTTACGGTACTATTACTACGTACAAACAAATTGCAAAACGGATTCGTACAAAGGGATTTAGGGCTGTAGGAGCGACAATCGGCAAGAACCCGCTTCCCATCGTCATCCCCTGCCACCGGGTTATCGGATCGAACAGCAAACTCGTTGGCTATGCGGGCGGGATCAGACTAAAGGAATTTCTCCTGAGACTCGAAGGCGTAATTCTCGTCTGACGAAATTCTGATTGGTCTAACTTCTGGGTTTGAGTGCATGAAGTCGCCGCATTTGCCGGAAGAAAAAGTCACACGTCGAAATAAATTTCCGCGGTAAAACCGTCCGACTCCTCTTTAATCTTCAACTGATGATACGTAGCCGCTTTTACATAGGTCAAAGGAACAAGTTCTAACTTTCTTAAATCAATTCCCTTCACACTCGCCAGCAAACTAATTCCATTTTCTACCCTGATCGCAAATTGGAGCGGCAAAATTTTCTTGAAGTCAACTAAGTAGACCAGCTCATTCAAAAATCGGACAAGCAGCTGTTCGTGATCCATTGCAGAAACCTCTAACGAAGTTTCCTCTTCAGCCGGAGCATTCGGCAGCTCGCCGAACCACAAACTCAGCATACCAAGCGCTGCATTTTCGAAGAGATTGACGATTGAGGAACCGCGGACGCGTATTCCTATATCAGCGGTGTGATCAAGAACTTCGAAGCCGTGTGACTTCAACTCTCAGCTCTCTAAAATGATAACGTCAATCCGACACCGGCACCATCAGGATATACAATCGGAGCAAACGAAAGTTTTGCCTTTCCACTATGATGCCCTTCGCTGAATTCCACTCCGACAGGATGAGAAGCTATCTCACCAAATGCATAACCGAGCGCGGCGCCAAGAGGTATATCGCTCCACCAGTGAATACCGGTAGCAACAAGGCTCGATGAAATTGCGGCGAGCGCAACGTATCCCGCGGGCTTAAGCCACGTAACTTCGGGATAATTTTCTGCTATCACGATCAGAGTTGTCATTGCGGTTGCGATGTGTCCGGAAGGAAACGCATCATAATGCGGAACATGTTTGGCGTAGTCGATTTGATTTGGAAAAAATCTCCATGCGCCTGTCCGCTTCGTGGAAACAAAAGGACTTTCCCTCCCAGTTATGTGCTTGAGTAATTGAACCACTCCACCACAAGCAAGTATCGCTTCCGTAGTTTGACTCGCGGTCCTAAGCGCCCGAACGTCGTTGAAAGCGAAACCGTATAAAGCAAATGCACCGACTATCCCGAACTGAAATCTTCCATCGCCTGTGAATGCAAGCCAATCGTTTACTCGGTGGAAAGTCGGTGATTGGTCGTACCATTTTTTTTCAACTTGCCATGACTCATAGTCGGTCGCAATCAAACCCGCGGTCAGCGCCGCCATTCCAACCATCGCAGGAATGTTCTTCACCTGAAAAGTTTCTTTTGAATACTCGACCCAATCTCCCGGTATTCTGGTGATCATGTCATACCATTTCGGCAGGTAATTGCTTCTGTAGTTTTCGGCCGCACTGTCACCGGCTGAGTGAACAGTATATGCTTGTACGATGCTTGAGTCCTTGATCGCACTACTCTGTCCTTTTTCCTGCGCGGTTGAACTGTCTGCCAAGAGAAGAATTGCGCAAAGCGTTGATGCGAGTGGAGCAGCCTTCCCAGAAAAAATCATCATTGCCTTCCGCTTTCAATAATTTTCGGTGAAGACCCACTTTCCAGAAGCAACACCCCTAACAATCCTGACTCGGAAATGTCTGCCAAGTTCCACTCCTTTTTCTGCAAAATTTGCTAAAGGAATGAATCTAAAGCAAACTGTCAGACGTGATGGCGAAAACTATCGATGTAGAATCAGCCTACTCGTACCTGAGAGCTTCTATCGGATTTAGATTGGCGGCTTTTCGCGCAGGATACCATCCGAAAAAGATTCCGATTGCAGCCGCAAAGATGAAAGCTAAGACAATCGATTCCGGTGAAATGACAATCGGCCATTTCTGTATGTTGGAAACGAATTGTGAGGATAGGACCCCGAGGACGATGCCGATAATACCACCAGCAAAACTCAAACTGAGTGCTTCGATCAAGAACTGCGTCAGTACGTCGCTTCCGCGGGCACCCACCGCCATTCTGATTCCTATCTCACGGGTTCTCTCGGTAACCGACACGAGCATGATATTCATTATCCCAATCCCACCGACGATCAGCGATATGCCAGCTATGCTCGCAAGGAGAAGAGTCATCGTCTTCGTTGTGGCATCGGCAGTGCTGGCAATCTCCGTCTGCGTTCTGACAGTGAAATCATTGGGAGCCCCCGAAGTCAGTTTATGCCTATCTCTCAAGAGCTGCGTAATCTCGTCGCTAGCTGTGCTTACTGCTGATGATGAAATAGCAGAAGCAAAGATCGCATTGGCGTAAATCGTCCCCGCGAGTTTTTGTTGGACCGTGGAGAAAGGCGCTACTACGATATCATCCTGGTCATCACCATTTGCGTTCTGTCCCTTCGGCGCCAGGACACCGATTATTTTAAATGGGAGATTTCTGATCTGTATCGTTTCACCAATGGGAACAGTGCCGGCACCAAACAAATTCTCAGCGACTGTCTGACCAAGCAAGCACACCTTTGCCGCATCTCGTTCGTCCGAATCAGTAAAATAGCTCCCGCTTTGCACCGGCCAATTCCTTATCTCCTCATAATTCGGATAAGCACCAAACACTATAGTCCGCCAGTTTTGTGTACCGGCAATAACCTGTGTAACAACTCTCACAATAGGCGTGACGTATTCCACAGCTGGGCACTGCTCTTGAATCGCTGTGGCGTCACTCTGCGTTAGCCGCGAGGTTGTTCCTGCCTGAAAATGGACGCCACCTTGAGTTGAGGCAAAGGGAAAAACAATTAGCATGTTTGTTCCCAAACCGGCAATCTGTTGTTTTACTGCGTTGCTCGCTCCTTGACCTATTGCGAGCATTGCAATCACAGCCGCGACACCGATTATAATACCCAACATAGTCAGGAATGAGCGCAACTTGTTCCTCCCGAGAGACCGATACGAGATCTTAATGATATTGAGAATATTCATGACTCCATCTCATCTTCTAATACGGGTATCTTGGGAAGTTCCTCAGACGCAATCTTCCTGTCTTCGACCATTGCGATTCTACTGATCTTCCCATCCTTGAAGAGAACATTCTTTCCAGCAAACCGGGCAATGTCAAGCTCATGTGTTACAAGTACGACAGTTATCCCGCGTTCGTTGAGCTTCTGGAATATTTCCATCACCTCGACACTAGTCCGAGTGTCGAGATTCCCAGTAGGTTCGTCGGCAAGTATCACTACCGGATCATTCACAAGAGACCGTGCGATTGCCACGCGCTGCTGTTGTCCGCCTGAAAGTTGGTTCGAATAATGCCCGGCACGATCAGCAAGTCCGACCGCATTGAGCGCCTCCATCGCCTTCTCTCTCCGCTGAGCCGCAGAACGTGAATTGGAATATAAAAGCGGTAGTTCAACGTTTTCCAATGCAGTGGTTCTTGACAAGAGGTTGAAGGACTGGAACACAAACCCCAGCTTCTTGTTCCTCAAACGGGCAAGTTCGTCTCGGTCCATCTTAGATATGTCAATCCCGTCAAGCAAGTACTCCCCGCTTGTTGGAATGTCAAGGCATCCTACGATGTTCATGAATGTCGACTTGCCTGAACCGCTTGCCCCCATAATTGCCACAAATTCTCTTGGATTTATCTCCAGGCTTATCCCCCGAAGCGCATGGACCTCGAAATCACCCATCTTGTATATCTTAACCAGATGCTTGACGGAGATGATCGGATCTGCCATGTGGTTAGAACCTCCGGCCCGGTGTAAATGGATTCGACTGACGTTGACCTCCGGCAGTCTGCGCTAGCATTCCCATTACTACGGGTTCTCCATCGGTGAGATTGCCTTCAACCTCCGTGCTCATGCCGTCAGAAAGTCCTATTTTCACTCGGACAGGTTTTATCAGCTTGCCGTCAAGGACCCAAACCATAAAATAGCTCCCCTGTGTCAACTCTCTATTCTGGTAATTCTGTTGCCCTCCCTGACCGAGCCCGGCACCTCCGTTTTGATTCCGACTCCTCCGTTGGAATCTTTGTCTCACTGAATCCGGAATCGCCTTTGCCAATTCCCCCATATATTCTCTCGGAGGCATGAATCGTAACGCAGTTGTCGGCACTTTCAGGACATCCTTTGCCTCTGCAATGTGTATTGTAAGGTTCGCGGTCATACCTGGCATCAATTTGAAGTTGGAATTGGGAACGTCAATTATAACTGTATATTCAACGACATTCTGAACTACGGTTGGTTGAAGCCTTATCTGCTTGACGGTCCCCTTGAAAACGTCTGTCGGATAGGCTTCGACTGTGAATGTAACAGGTTGTCCGACTTTCACACTTCCTATGTCTCCTTCGTCCACTAATGCCTCTACCTGCATATCCGAGAGACTGTTTGCGAGTGTAAACAATGTTGGGGTGTTAAAACTTGCTGCTACTGTCTGACCTAAGTCAACATTTCTTGAAATGACGACGCCGCTTATCGGAGCTCTTATGGTGGCGTAACTCAGGGTTATTCTTGCCTGGTCAAGCGCAGTCTGGGCTTGGCTGACACTCGCCTCCGCGATCTGATAACTTGATAACGCAGTGTCATAGTCAGACTGTGAATCTAAGTTGCGTTGAAACAACTGCTTAACTCTCTCGTAATTTCGCTTCGCTTGATCCGAAGCTACCACAGCTTTCTGAAGATTGGCTCGCGCTTGCTCTACACTAGCCCAAAGAAATGTCGTATCAAGCTTTGCAACAACTTGTCCTTGCTTGACGTGCGAATTCCAGTCTACGTAAAGCCTATCGATCGTTCCTGAGACCTGGGTACCGACTTGAACAGTTGTGTCGGCGGCGAGCGTGCCGGTTGCAGTCACGACAACATCAACATTGCCGCGTGTTACGTTCATCGTCAGCCATTGTACATCTTCTGTCTTTCCACTGAAGGCAAGAAATGCCGCCCCGCCACCAATGACAAGTAGAAGAATTACGATTGTAACAAGCCTTTTCCTTTTCATCTTGCCTTTTCTTTCGGTTTTACTTTATTACTCCCATTGCCCGCTCAAGACTTGCGTAGGAAACACGATAATCGTAAAGCGATTGTATATAAGTTATGCGTGCGTTTGACAGAGCGACTTGCGCGTCTGTGGTTTCGAGAGCGCTTCCTACGCCGGAACTGTATCGTCCAATCGCGAGCCGGAGAGCATCGTTAGCTTGCTGTACAAGTTTCTTCGCGGCTTCGATTCTCTGAGTTGCTTCCTGCAGAGCAAATTCCTGTTGCTGGATATCAAGTAACAACGATTGCATAACTAAATCTTTAGACGCTTCGGCGCTCTTAAGGTTTGCTTTAGCCTGATCGATACCTGCATCCAGCGCCCAACCTTCAAAAATTGGAAGTGATACTGTAACGCCGATATTCCAACTGCTATAAAGCGGTTGAGGCTCGGCTCCATTCCATTTATAACCGCCAGTCGCCAAAATGTTCGGCAAATTAGCAGTCCATGCTGAAGTCAATAACGATTTGCTTGCTTGAACCCTCGCCTGACTTGAAAGAAGTTCGGGCCGGTTCTCAACTGCAGTTTCAATAGCAGTCTTTATGTCTATATTCGCCTGAGGAATTTCCAAATTGTCTCTCAAAACAAAATTTTTGGGAAGTTTTACGCCAAGTATGTTTTCAAGTTGAATGCGCGCAAGCTTCACATTATTCGCGGCTTGGATTAGATTGACATTCGCATTCGCTACAACTACCTCGCCTTGGACAACATCATATTGCGGAACTGTTCCGGCCTTATAAAATGCCTGAGCTTGATAAAGATGGTCCTCAGCTTGATTTACGGTCTCCTGATCTACCACACGGACGCGAACGGCTTGCAAGTAATTAAAGTATGCTATGTTGGTATTCAGAATAACATCTTCATCTGTTCCCCTCAGATCCTGATGCGAGGCTTTAACAAGGTCGGATGACGCCGACAATTTGGTAATGGTTTTCCCAAAGTCGAAGATCAACTGCTGCGCCTGAAATCCCGCAGAATAGTTGTCAAAATTTCCGGGACGCGCGATAGGACCAAACACGAACGTCCCGCCATTTTTTGTCGCGGCAGCCTGCGCAGTTATTTGAGGCAGCAGCGCAGAACGGGAGAGCTTTAGATCGGCTTCGGATCCCTCAAAATTACCCTGCGCCATTTGAATCTGCGGATTGTGTTTCAACGCAATTTGAACACATTGCGAAAGCGTCAATGTATCAGCCTGTGCAAAGACGACAGCAGGAAAAAGCAAAGAGAAAAGTATATATTTTTTCATGGTCTCCAGCATTAATTGAAATTATAGACGGTGAACTCGAAGAGAAGTTCTGCTACAGTTTGTATCCGATCTTTCTCAGGAAATCGTGACGTGCCTTTTTGTCTGTCTCCGTTTCAATTCCTTTTGATCTAACTCCGTCGATCACGCCAAGGATTCCCCGCCCCTGCCCTGTTTCCGCAACGACTATTTGAGCCGGGTTCCCCGTCGCGCAATAAATGTTTACCACCTCGGGGATGTTCTTGATCGTGTTTAGAATGTTAACCGGGAATCCATCACGCATAAATATCACGAAAGAGTGTCCCGCCGAGAGACTTAGTGCATTCTTTTTCGCCATCTCAATCAGCTCGTCATCGTTCCCTGAAAACCGGACCAGCGCAGGTCCGGAAGATTCACAAAAGCCAATCCCAAATTTCATTTGCGGAACCGTCTGAACAATTGCCTCGTGCAAATCTTCTATTGTTTTGATGAAATGGGACTGGCCGAGGATGAAATTTACATCATCCGGTTTTTCGATATTCACGACTTTAAGTTCCATGCAAACCTCCTTTTTTAATCAACCGTGTCACAATTTATTCTTGTCCCGACCACGGTCGGGATCCTTTGGAAACGCGAAGATGTCTTTTATCTCACCGAGTAATAGTCTTTATCCCACCGATGCTTTTTCAGTTCTGCAAGAAGTTTATCAGAAAGTCTCTTCCCATCCGAGACTGCGCAATTAGTTTCAACATGGGGCACTTTTCTCATTCCGGGAATAATTGTAGACACTGCAGGATGATGGAGCACAAATCTCAAAGCAAGCTCTGGAAGTGTGTTAGCCTCACCGTCGAGAAGTTTCAGAAGCGGCTCAACGTGCTTAACAACTTCCTTTTTCCTATCACCGCCGAAATACCTATTCCTGAAATCACCTTCAGGAAAAGTAGACTCAGGTGTTATCTTGCCGGTCAGCGCACCTTCATCGAACGGCACGCGGACAATTATTCCGACATTGTTCTGCAGGCAAAACGAAAAGAGTTTGTCTTCAGGCGATTGATCAAAAATATTGTATATGACTTGGAACGCATCTATCAAACCTGTTCGCGCCGCTTCGATTCCGTTCTCAGGTTGATGATCGTTTATTGATATTCCGAAAAATCTCACTTTACCTTCAGACTTCAATTTCATGATGGCATCCTGCCATTCAGCTTCCTTCGCCCACTCGTCCTGCCAAACGTGGAATTGCTGGACGTCAACACAGTCCATCTTCAAGTTTCTCAGACTCTTCTCAGTGGACTTTATTATGTGATCGTAAGTGAAAGCTTCGTGGAATGGAACTCCTTTGGGTGCAGGCCATCTATTGTTTAATGGCGGGACCTTGGTTGCGACATATATTCGTTCCTTCCGTTCTTTCAGAACCTTTCCGATAAGTTCTTCACTATGCCCGTTACCGTATGCGAGCGCCGTGTCGACAAAATTTACACCAAGGTCAAATGCGCGGTGAAGTGATTTGACGGATTCGTCGTCTGTGCCGTCAAGCCACATGTTGCCGCCCATTCCCCACGTTCCATAACCGACCTCGCTTACTTCAAAATTTGTTTTCCCAAGTTTACGATATTTCATAATACCCTCCAGTTACTTACAGATGGATTCACATATACAAGTTTCCCGCCAACAATTGTCCCAAGTATTGAGTCAAATGGAATTTCTCTGGCCGGGATATTCCGGAAGTCTTTTTCAAAGATTGTGAAGTCCGCATACTTACCGACGGAAATACTTCCCTTTTGGTTCTCCTGAAAAGCTCCATACGCGGGCCAGGATGTAAAAGCTTTTATTGCTTCGTCAAGAGTCATCTTCTGCTTCGGGAAAAATCCGCCGTCAAAATCGGAACTGTCAACTGCGGCGTCAGGCGTCAGAGTAAAATATCTTAAAGCATCACCGAAATTCTGAGGAATGCCGTTCAAATCCTGTCTTGTAACGGCGGCATAAATTCCGAGACGAGGATCCGGACTCTCGACAGGGAAATCCGAGCCGCCGATTATGATGTTCCCATCTTTCAGCAGGGACTGCCAGGCATAGGCATACTTTATCCGTTCGGGACCGAGCCGCGCTTCTGCCCAGTACATATCCGATGTGCAGTGCGTCGGCTGCATCGATGGGATAATTCCCAATTTTTTGAAACGATGAATATCACCCTTAAGCAAAACTTGAGCATGCTCAATTCTTAAGCGAGGATCATCCACCTTGGCGACCTTTAATGCTTTCTCGTAGGCATTCAGCACAATATCGTTAGCGCGGTCGCCGATGGCGTGCGTGCAAACCTGAAAACCGGAAGAAAGTGACGCGATAGTCAAATTCTCAAGATCTCTTTCTCCCATCTCCGTGAGTCCATAGTTACCCGGATCATCTGAATAAGCTTTCACAAGCGCCGCACCTCGTGAACCAAGTGCACCGTCCATATAAACTTTCACAGAACGCATTGTGAAGAAATCTTTATAGCCAATTACGGGACCCTTTTTCAAAATGTCAGGCAGAGTGGTGTCATTCCCATTGTACATTGCGTAAATGCGAATTCTCAATTTGCCCTCCTCTGCAAGTTTCCTGTAAACATTTAGAGTCTGCGCATCTATTCCGGCATCTTGCACTTCTGTCAGTCCGTAACGCGCGCAAGTATCCGAAGCGAGGAGAATGGCGTTCTCAATTTCCGAATCGGTTGGTGGAGGAATTTTAGAAGCGATGAGATCGATAGCGGCGTCGAGGAAGACGCCAGTCGGATTGCCATTTCTGTCTCTCACGATTTTACCACCATCCGGATCTTTTGTTGTGTGAGTTATTCCTGCAAGATCCATCACTTTCTTGTTGACCCAAACTGCATGGCCATCGACGCGAATCAAGAACACATAGTTATCCGGCGCAGCTTTGTCGAGAATCTTGTATGTCGGAAAATCTTTCTTTGGCCATAATTCCTGGTTCCATCCCCTGCCTCGGATCCAATCTCCGGAACTTGCCTTAGCCGCCGCCAATTTAACAATGCTGGCAATCCCTTCCGGCGATTTGGCATCGGTCAAATCAAGCGTCGTCAAGCTCATGCCAAGTTCCGCCATGTGCGCGTGGCCGTCAATCAATCCCGGCAGGACGAATGCGTGCTGCAAGTCAATCGTGATTTTTCCATCGAAGCGCAATGCGATCTCGGCGTTCGTTCCCACGCCGACAATTTTCCCGTCGCTTACGGCAATTGATTCCGCTTCCGGCAAACGTGAGTCGAGCGTGTAAAAATCGCCGTTAGTAAGGACCAAATCCGCTTTCATTTTAGGCAAAGAGCATGACGCGAACGCAAAGGCGAATGCGAGAATAGCAGCGTTTCCGAAGTGTTTCATCGTTTCCTCATGTGATTTATTGAAATTTACAAAATGGAACAGAATGAAACAGCGATTCACCGCAAGAAAGTAGAGATTGTGAAAAAGGGTATGTTCAAGTATATTTTGATGTGTGGTTTCAAATGGGCAAGAAAGCGATTTGCATTTCTCTAATTCAGTTAACCCTTGGATAATTTCAACTCAACAGAGGAGAAGACATTTATGGATCACTCAATGACTACCACAACCTTCGCACTCGATGGGTACAGAGTCGTAAAGCAGCTCGGCGTTGTCCGCGGAATCGTAGTTCGTTCACGATCTTTGCTCGGAACAATCGGCGGTTCACTGCAAACCATTTTCGGCGGGAACATTACACTGTTCACAGAACTTTGTGAAAACACCAGAGGCGAGGCATTCGATATGATGGTTAAACACGCAGAAGAACTTGGGGCGAACGCAGTCATCGGAATAAGATATGATGCGACAGAATTGATGAGCGGCGTTTCTGAAGTTCTGTGCTATGGAACGGCTGTCGTTGTATCGCGTGCATAACTTTGGTTATAAAGCTTCAAGCAAATTTCAAAGAGGTGAGTCATGCGAAAAGGGATGAATAGGTATTTTTCGGCGGTTCTTTTCTCCGCCGCTCTCTTCAGCTTTGCCTGCGGCCGGCAGACTTTCGATAATCCAAACTTGGTAGAAGTGCGGAGTATTAATCCTAATATTCAACTCGATATACGGTACGCGACCGACAGCAATTTCACTCATCAACGACTCTACTCGGTTGCAAAGTGTTATTTGAGGAAAGAAGCTGCCGAGAGTCTTAGCGCTGTCCAAAAAGAACTTGAGAAGATGGGATTGGGTCTGAAAGTATTTGACGGATACCGTCCTCTGTCAATTCAAAAGAAGATGTGGAAAATATTTCCAGATGATCGATATGTTGCCAACCCGGCGACCGGATCGAGACACAACCGCGGTGCCGCAGTAGATGTAACACTTGTCGACAGCTTAGGACATGAACTTGAGATGCCGACGGGATTCGACGACTTTACCGACCGTGCGCACCGCGATTACAATAACCTCCCCAAAAATGAAATCCAAGACAGGAAGTTCCTTCAAGAGGTTATGGAACGACATGGTTTCGTTGGACTTTCCACGGAATGGTGGCACTTTGATTTGAAAGACTGGAAGAAATATCCAATCGTGGACATCCCAATAAAGTAGGATATTCTTTCGGTAATACCTCAGTTACGAGGGTGGAAACGATTTAGGACAAGACACCCTCACTGCCTCGAAGTAAGGAATAGTGCAACCTTTCGAAGGTTTGGAACCTTCGCAAGGTTGTGAGTCACTCCCGTAACTAAGAGATTACATTCTTTCGCCGTTTTTGATGCGTCGGCAAGCAAACTAATCCATTATCTTACGGGAAATTTTTTGATGTTGATTGGACAGCAATGACTATCAACGAATAAAATGGATTTTTCTCTTAGCTGACAGTTGCTAAATTAATCCGTGCTAAAAACACGGGCAAATACCCAGCCTCTAAGAAACCACAGAAACCCAGCAACACAACTAAAACCGTAAGGGTTAATATGAGCAACTCAAAAGAGAAACTCAGCTTCTTCGAAAATGTAAACCGCAATTTCGACAGAGCTGCGCAATTCACGAGCCACCCAAAAGGTTTGCTCGAACAGATCAAAGGTTGCAACAGTGTTTACGCATTCCAGTTCCCTGTTAGGACTTCGAAAGGCTTCGAAGTTCTTCATGGATGGCGTGTGGAACACAGCTACCACAAATTGCCTGTCAAAGGCGGAATAAGATATTCAGACTTTGTCGACGAAGACGAAGTCAAGGCACTTGCTGTGTTGATGACTTTCAAGTGTGCAGTTGTCGATGTTCCGTTCGGCGGTGCAAAAGGAGCAATTAAAATCAATCCTAAGAGTTACACAGTAACCGATCTCGAATTAATTACAAGACGTTACACGGCGGAGTTGATAAGAAAGAACTACATCGGGCCGGGCGTCGATGTCCCAGCACCTGATTATGGTTCCGGTCCGAGAGAAATGGCATGGATCGCGGACACTTATGCGGCTTTCAATCCCGGAAAGATAGATGCGCTCGCTTGCGTAACTGGCAAGCCGGTTGCCGAGGGCGGTGTGCGCGGCAGGACTGAAGCGACAGGTCGAGGCATTTATTACGGACTTCGCGAAGCCTGCGATAATGCCGAAGACATGAAGAAACTCGGACTTACTCAAGGACTTTCCGGTAAGAGAGTCGTTGTGCAAGGACTTGGAAACGTCGGTTACTATGCGTCGAAGTTTTGCCATGAAGGCGGCGCGATAATAGTTGGCCTGGCTGAGTATGAAGGTGCCATTTATAATCCCAAAGGTCTCGATATCGATGCGGTCGTAAAACATCGCAAGGAAACGGGTTCAATCCTCAAATTCCCGGGCGCCAAGGATATCCCCAATACCCTTGAAGCCCTTGAACTTGAATGCGATGTCCTCATTCCAGCTGCTCTTGAAGAGCAAATCACAGACGAAAATGCTTCCCGGATAAAAGCGAAAATAATTGCTGAGGGCGCGAACGGTCCGACGACAGCGGATGCAGAAGAGATTCTCCTGAAAAAAGGAGTGATGGTAATACCGGATATGTATCTCAATGCCGGTGGTGTAACTGTCTCCTACTTCGAGTGGCTGAAAAACCTTTCGCACGTGAGATTCGGAAGAATGGACAAGCGATTCGAACAGTCTGCCTTCGACAAAATGCTTCAAGCCGTTGAACAAGCAACAGGCAAGTCCTTCTCGAGTTTCGAAAGAAAAGAAATTGTAAAAGGAGCCGACGAGATAGATCTCGTTAATTCCGGTCTTGAGGAAACCATGACAACTGCATACAATCAGATCAGAGAAATTTGGAAGAGCAACAGCAAGATCCCGGATTTGAGAACCGCAGCTTTTCTCAGTGCGATCAACAAGGTAGCAACTTCTTACGTAGACCTTGGAATTTTCCCGTAAGCGTTCTTTCTTGTAACGAGAGCTACACTTTTAGGAAAAGGTGTGCGGCGTACCCCGATTCGCTGCACACCTTTTTTTGTTACTCACATTTGAAAATCCTCCGAGACCTAGAACGGCCGGGCAATTCGAATTCCAAAAGTCGGAGAAGTGGCGATATCTGTTCTCCATGCAAGAAAAATGCGAAAAGCACCGCTGCCGCTTCCCAATCCAACTCCAAAGTCGGACTTGAAATCTTTCGCGTTGATCACTCCCCAGCCGCCGGCGAGAACGGTAGACGAACCTGCATCTTTCACCTGCCCCACGTCGCCAAATAGAATTAGAGTAACAGTATTCAATGGGAAGAAACCGGAATGGTGGAATAATTCCGGATTGAATAGGAATTCGAAGTTGAACAACAGAAGCCTGTTCCCCGAAAATTCTTTATATGGGAATGCATTCAAAGTGTTGAAGCCGCCGATTTGATATGAACGCTGCAGCGGCAGAACACCGGCTGAAGTTCCGGCCCTCAATCTCATATTCAATTGCAGACCTGAAAAGAGCGGCTGGTATCTAACTGCATCTGCGGTCAGCATCTTGAAATCAAACGCGCCGCTGACGGTCGTCTCACCTCGCAGGCCTGCCATCCATCCACGCCTCCTGCTGTCGCCGCCGGAGTAATTCCTGTGCTCCAATTTCATGACAACGCTTCTCATCCATCCGTCAGTTATAGGCGGATTTTCACGAAAAGATTTGTCCCCGCCAAAGATAGACCAATTCGTGTTGTTCGACAAAGATGAATACTTATCCACATCATAACTGAGAGTTATTCTGGAGTTCATGTGATAGTATTGTGCAACATGAAACGACACCCCTTGGCGCGAGAAATAGTCCATGAAATCTTCGCGGGCAAGAATTGAATACAAGAAATTTTCTTTCGGACCGATTATCCAATAGTCTTTGGAATCCGTGAGCGAGTGTCCTTCGATTCCAAGTTCAAATCTGTTTTCGTTGCCGAACCATTTATCCAATCCCATCTGATACCTCCATCTGTGGAGGCTGAAAGCATATCCCACAAATCCATACGGCGAAAAGCTGTCTGTACCACTCCAGTAATAGTCCTTGTTATGTCCTAAACCTAAGAAAAGGCCATCAACACGATTGTAATTCGCCGCGAGCGATTCAAAGATAATATTGTGGTTTTGCCAAATGTCCGGGTGATCTGTCAACCTTAGTCTTTCAGATAGCACACGTCTTCCTTCAAGGCCGCTTCCTCCGCGCTCGATGACATTGCCTTCGATTGCAGCATCTTCACTGACATGGGCTCTGCCGTTAACGACTACCACATTCCCTGAAATTCTTGCATCCTCTCTTATGTACGCGTCACCGTTAACGACTATAAGACTGCCGTGTATTGTTCCGTAGATAAATGCGTCTCCGTTCAGAACTTTCAAATCGCTGTTCAGCACAGCGTCATTGCCGAGCGTGTAATCACCGTTTTGAACGACAGCGTTCCTGACATCATAAACTTTGGCGGCATCCTCGGCGAGCCGTTGGGCATTATCAGACATCGACTGAATTTCTTTCCCGACTCTTTGCAGAATTTCTGAAAGTTTCTCAAGCTCCAACCTGTCCATTTCAGTGAATTGCTGGGTTGAATCAGTGCGTTCCTTGAACGACCGATAAGCGTTTTCAATTTTCTGCAGTTCAAACTTCAGTGAATCAATTACTCCCCTCTGAATTGCGTATGTTGTATCCTTCCCCTGCGCCTCCGCAGATGAAAACGCGGCGAAAGCAAAAAAAATCACGAAAAATAGAAACAACTGTTTCATTTTAGAAACTCCTTTTCTCAGACAACCTACGATTTCAGGCAGATTTGTTACATCTACTCAGTTGAGGGACGGCGACTCTTCTGCGGCTTCTTCAAGCGGATAAAAATTCAGAGAAGGAAGATATTCGAGGGCACCGTGGTAATAGGCGAGTTCAAAATACTGTTTCATTCCCGCAATTTCTTCGTCCCCAAGGTTGAACTGAATATTATCCGTGAGATAAGACTTGACGAGATTAAAATCAGCATCGTATTCTGCGGCAGCTTCACGGCAGACCACGTCGATGTTATCCAACCCAAGATTCTTCGACGAAATGATAGCTTGAGTATCGTCGAGATCAATTGCGCCCTGCCTCCCAGCCCAAACCGCGAAAACAAATGGCAGCCCCGTCATGTCGTTCCACTCTTCAGCAAGGTCGAGATAATTTCTGCCGACGGATTCCGTCTTGAACAGCGCTGAGTCGCCGATAACAAGCGCGGCATCTGCAGAGGCAAGCATCTTCTCGACATCAGGCATTGCGGCGATGAATCCCGGCTTAACCTCAAACCTTTCAGCGAGGATAATTTTTGTGAGAACCACAGAGGTCATCGAACTTATGTCGACAGCAACCGAGCGAATGCTTTTTAGGTTTTTGTTGAAATACAAACGAATGCTGTTCACTGCCCCGTGAGCGATTATCCCGCATTCAGGAACGATTCGGAGCGACGGGCTATTCTTCGCATAGGCAATGCTCGGAATCAAAGCGACATCTAACTTCCCTGCATTTAATTCAACAGCCAACGAAGACGGAATTGCCTTGATTAATTCGAAGTTATGAGGGAAAAGATTTTTTTCTATTCCGTATATCAGCGGCTTGGTATTGAGGAAACTCACCGCACCTAATTTTTTCTTTCTCTCGGACATTATGATCCCCTGCCTTGTCCTTGGTGATTTAATTAAGCGAAGTTCTCGATTGCATTGTAAAGCGCATCGCGCTCTATCGGAATCCGGCCTGCGTCTTTAATGAGCTTAACGAGCTGACGTTTTGTCAGCGCATTTTCAGTCGAGGCGCCGGCCATATGGAAAACTCTCTCGTCGCGAACCGTTCCGTCGAGGTCGTCCGCCCCGAATCCGAGGCTGATCTGCGCCACTTTCGCGCCCATTGAAATCCAATAAGCTTTTATGTGCGGAAAATTGTCGAGCATTAGTCTGCTGACAGCTATGCTCTTCAGATTGTCTACGCCGGTCGCCCACTGAGTCGAATCTTCGACATGAGGATGATAAGCAAGCGGAATGAAAGCAAAGAACCCATTGGTCTCGTCCTGCACCTCGCGGAGGCGGATGAGATGATCGACCCTCTCCTCGATTTTCTCCATGTGCCCGTAAAGCATAGTCGCATTGGAAGGTATACCGAGCCGATGAGCGGTCTTGATCACGCTTACCCATTCATCAGCTCCGATTTTATCGGCAAACATTTTTTCTCGGACACGGTCGCTGAAAATTTCTGCGCCGCCTCCCGGCATCGCGTCAAGCCCTGCTTCCTTGAAATCCAGCAGGACTTTCTCTACGGTCAATCCGTACAGCCTCGCGAAGAAGTCGATCTCAACTGCGGTGAACGCCTTTATGTGTATTCTCGAGTCTATCTTCTTTATTCCGCGAAGCATCTGCAGATAATAATCGTACGGAAGACCATCGTGAAGGCCGCCGACAATGTGCATCTCGGTTATGTTCTCTTTGTCGCTCTCAATTGTCTTGAAGATGTGATCGAGACTCATGAGAAATGCGCCGTCCTGTCCTTCTTTACGATAGAAAGAGCAGAACTTGCAATCGAGCTCGCAGATATTCGTGTAGTTCAGATAGTAATTCCTCACGAAATATGTATTCGCGCCGTTAATTCTTTCGCGAACCATATTTGCCAGAAAGCCGAGCGCAAGAAGATTATCGGTGTTGTAAAGTCTAATTCCGTCTTCGCGATTCAGCCTTTCGCCGGCTTTTACTTTGGAATAAATATCTTCCAACCCGGCAAATGCCTTCGCCTCTTCAAAAATCGGAATCTCTCTTTCGATCTGTGGCGCGTCGGATCTCACCGCAGCGAGCCCGTGGCTTGTGGACTGAAACACTCCTCCTCCGATTTGTTATGTGGTCTTCTGACGAACCGCCTTGCTCGCTAACTCTCTCAAATAAAACAGTTTCGCTCGCCGGACTTTGCCGCCACGGACAACCTCAATTTTTGCAATGCGCGGCGAGTGAATTGGAAATATTCTCTCTACGCCAACGCCATTCGAGATCTTGCGGACGGTGAAAGTCTCTTTCAGACCTCCGCCGCGACGGCTTATGACGATCCCTTCAAAATCCTGAATACGTTCCTTATCGCCTTCAACGACTTTGAAATGAACATTCACCGTATCGCCCGAGCGAAACTCCGGTAAGTCTGTTTTTAAGTGAGCTGCTTCAACTAATGATATTTTATTCATGTTTATTCTCCGTTTTCTCAAACTTTTAAGCCTAAGGCTTATGAGCCTTTGGCTCAGAAAAATATTTTTCCAACAAATCCGGCCGGCGCTTTGTCGTCCTTACGAGACTCATCTCTTCGCGCCATTTCCTGACTTCTTCATGGTCGCCGCCCAACAAAACTTCAGGAACATTCATACCTCTGAACTCGGCGGGCCTTGTGTATTGCGGCGAATCAAGAAGTCCTGTCTGAAACGAATCGTTCAACGCACTCTCGCTGTCGCCGAGCGCTCCGGGCAGAAGCCTGATAATTGCATCGATCGTTGCCAACGCCGCTATTTCTCCGCCGGTAAGGACATAATCTCCGATAGAAATTTCTTTTGTTACAAGGCGTTCTCTTATGCGCTCATCTACGCCTTTATAATGACCGCAAATGAAAATGAGATTTTGTTTTAGCGACAATTCATTCGCCATAACCTGATTAAACGTCTCCCCATCGGCGGTAAGTAGAATTACATCATCATAGGTGCGCTCAGCAAGCAGCTTCTCAACACATTCAAAAACCGGTTCCGGCTTCAGAACCATTCCTGCACCGCCGCCGTACGGCGAATCGTCAACAGTCTTGTGTTTATCGTGAGCGCAAGTGCGAAGGTCGTGTACGACAATCTCAACGACATTTCGCTCTTGAGCCTTCTTCAGCATGCTTTCGCCGAGCGGACTCGCAAACATCTTCGGAAACGCCGTAATGGTGTCAATTCTCATCGACGCCGCCTTCAATCTTAGCCTCCGGCACAATTCCTTCGATCAACTCAACCCTTATCTCTTTCTCATCAAGATCGACATTCCTCACGAACTCTTTCACGAACGGCAAATTAAATTCAGAACCGTTTTCCGTTTCAATAGAAAGAACACTCTGCACCGAATTTGACAGCACGTCTGCAACCACGCCTATTTTATTTCCATTCAAATCTTTTACGCTCATTCCAATCAGCGAATCGACGAAGTAAGTGCCGACGGGAAGACTCGCCTTCTCCGACTCAGGGACGAGGACTTCTGCGCCGACAAACGAAGAGGCATCGTCGAAAGAATTTACACCATTTAATTTCATCACAACGTAATCGTTAATCAATTCGCTTTTTTCAACCTTATATTTGACTGCTTCAACAGCATCGCGCTTTCGAAAGAAAGCATCTTTAAGTCCAGCGAACCGACCGGGAATATCGCTCAAAGATTCGACTTTCAGATCGCCTTTAGTTCCACGCACTTTTCTGACAATTCCTATAAGGACAAAATTTTCCATTACACTTCATCAAATGTTGAGTCAACAGATCTCTTCTGTAGGTCGGCCTCTTATCACACGGCGACGTTCGGAGAAGACGGTTCACCGTCGCCCTCCCGACCGATGTCGGGAGGAGTAAAAAGCGGGCTAAAGAAAATGTGCGCGGATAACCCGCGCTCGACTACTTGTCGATTATTTCTAAAATAGCGCGTTTGCCTTCACGAGCGGCGACGGCACTTAAAAGAGTTCGAATCGCGTTGGCGGTCCGTCCCTTCCGGCCGATCACCTTTCCAACATCTTCAGGAGCGACCTTCAGTTGAAAGACCACCTTGTTGGCTTCCTTCTCCTCTTGAGTCAACTGAACGCTGTCAGGTTTGTCCACCAGTTTTTTTGTAATGTATTCAACGAAGTCATGCATTGCGGACCTCCTTTCTAACCTGAGCCTGATAAGCATCCCGACCATGGTCAGGATTGCTTTTTTTGTTTTTCTCCCTAATTCAACGGGAGAAGAATAGTTGAACATTTACCGAGTTTAGCCCGCGTTTTTCTCCTGCCCCGACTTCAGTCGGGATCCCGACCGGCATCGGGACTAACTCGCAAAATGTAATCCAACTAAACTCTCCGAAGGAGTCCTTCGGGAAAAGCTCATTCTCGCTCACGCAACAGACTGTCCCGGCTGACTTGCTTCAGCAGGAGCAGCTTCGGTCGCTTTCTTTGATTTCTTTGATGCTTTACGTCTTTGTTTGCGTTCCGCATCGCGTGCAAGCTTTGCTTCCTGTCCGGCTTGCCATTCGGTTAACTTCTGTGCGATTGCAGGTTCGTCCAAACCTTTTTTCATGAGGTACCATTTGTACCATAAACCCGACTTACGAAGCAAACTGCGGACGGTATCGGTCGGCAGCGCACCGCGTCGGAGCCACTTAAACGCTTTCTCTTCATTGAACTTAATTTCCGCCGGGCTCCTTAATGGGTTATATGTTCCCACCGCTTCGATGAAACGTCCGTCGCGAGGCGAACGGGAATCTGCCGCAACGACTTTATAAGATGGTTGATTTTTTCGTCCGGTTCTTCGTAGTCTTAGTCTTACCGCCAAAGTTTCCTCCTAATTTTAAAAATGTCATTCCCGAGTGTTTCTATCGGGAAGCGGGAAACACATGTCCCGCTCAATTATTTAAATTTTGTTTTAGCATGCGGGATGCCGTAAGCGGCATTCGCAAGAGCAGCTTTCCCGAATTTTCCTTTGGAAAGAGTCTTGAACATTCTCTGCATTTCCGAAAATTGTTTCAAAAGTCTGTTAATGTCTTGAACTGTTGTACCGCTGCCGGCTGCAATTCTTTTTCTTCGCCTGCCGTCTATGATATGCGGTTTTTCTCTCTCTGCAATTGTCATCGAATTGATCACCGACTCTATTCTCACAAGCGCTTTTTCATCAACCGTTGCATTTCGGACAGCGCTCGATACTCCGGGAATCATGGACAAGACGTCCTTCAACGGTCCCATCTTTTTTATTTCTCTCAACTGGTCCCGGAAATCTTCCAGCGTAAACTCGTTTTTCCTCAGCCGCTGCTCGAGCTTCGCAGCTTTGGTCTCGTCTACCTGCTGCTGAACTTTTTCGACGAGTGTGACCACGTCTCCCATTCCGAGAATGCGTGAAGCCATTCTGTCGGGATGGAACACTTCAAGTTGATCAAGCTTTTCACCCAAGCTTACGAACTTAATGGGCTTCTGGACAACCGATCTTACGGACAATGCCGCGCCGCCGCGTGCATCTCCATCTAGTTTGGTCAGAACAACACCGTTAAAGTTCAAACGCCTGTTGAACTCCTGCGCGGTGTTAACAGCATCCTGTCCCGTCATCGAGTCGACGACGAACAAAATCTGATGCGGGTTCACAGCTGACTTGACGCCTTCCGCCTCGCGCATCATTTCTTCATCCACATGCAGTCGCCCTGCCGTATCGATGATCGCTATATCGCGCGCGTTCTTCCTCGCGTAATCAATAGATCTCTTTGCTATCTCGACAGCTGACTCACCGCGTTCAAGATAAACCGGTATATTGATCTGCCGACCGAGAGTTTCCAACTGGTCGATAGCAGCGGGCCTGTGAACGTCGCAAGCAACAAGAAGAGGATAACGCCCTTTCGCCCTGAGATGATTGGCAAGTTTTGCGGCGAAAGTAGTTTTACCGGAGCCTTGAAGTCCGGCAATCATTATCACGTTAGGAATGTCTTGCGTGAGTTCTAATTCGCTTGTCGTTCCACCTAACAGCTGTACCAACTCATCATAGACAATCTTTACGAAAACCTGTCCGGGGTTTAGACTTTTTACAACACCCCGGCCGACTGCTTTCTTCTGAACTTCGTCCGTGAATTGACGAGCGACTTTGTAATTGACATCGCCTTCAAGAAGCGCACGGCGCACTTCTCTAACCGCATCTGAGATATTATCATCGGAGATGCGCGCCTGTCCACTTAGTCGGTGGAAGATAGCTTCGAATTTTTCTGAAATTTGTTCAAACATTTGGCAAAAGAGTCAAAATTTGCCTGAAAATTTACGAAAAATAAGAGATTGTTGCAAATTATGAAAGTGTTTGCAACGCAGCCATGCTTCGGCACACAAGCTATTTTAGTATGCTTCTTTCCGATGACGGAAGGAGTATAGGACAACATCAGTATCAAAGATATCGCAGCGGAGCCGGTATTTACCCGACCTAATACGCCCTTGACCTTCTCCTTGTTTAACTGCTGTAAGCTTTTTGATTGGATACTGGCGGCTGAAATTGTAAGGATCAACTCTGAGAATGTAACTGCACTCGTCAATGACGTGCGCAAGTTCCGGTTGTTCTTTAATAGTTTTCTCCACCTCCCGTTTAAAACGGGTGGTGGGAAGAAGGCGAAATATTTGTGCTGTCAGAGGAACCTATCGTTTGGTACGCTTCTGTGACTTTTCTTTAAGTTTGGACCGAAAGTCATCAAGAGTTTCAGTAAGCTTACCGCTTCGATACTCCTGATAACCTTCCGCGATCTGCTTCTTGAGCTTGGGATCCTGTTGCTCAAGGTAGTCCTCCATTTCGTCGATATTCATTAAACCCGCTACAGGAATGCCATCTTTCTCAAGAATAACATATTCCCGATTAAGGTGGACGCGACGAACCACTGCTCCGAGATTGATGCGAGCTTTAGTGAGGGGCAGCCGATGAATGATAGTTTTAGTGCTCATCATCAAAAAATCCTTATTGAATAAGATTGATTAATGTTAATTGACTTAAGTATAAGTCCTTAAGAGCAGCTTGTCAAGAGAAAGACTTGCTTCAGAGTGTGCGATATAAATGTTAGAGGGCAGGTGCTCTGTTTGGAATAAAAGTGTGCTCCCCGATGATCGAGTCGGAAGACACGTTGGCGGAAGGGACTGTAGCCACCCCTATCATTCCCTAGATTGGAGGAGTCGAACGTTTGTAGAAATGAGAACAAAAACAAATTCCAACTCCGTAGGAGTTGAACAAAATAGCAATAAAGATGAAGCACCCAACGGAACCGGTAATCCCGCTCACTGGACTTTTCCGGGTCAGGCTTTCTGCGCAATCACAAAGGTAAAGTCGCTTTTTATGGCACCGACATTCAACAAGTAGTCTTCAGCATAAAAAAGGAAGTCCAGTATTTTTTGCTCCGCGGGCGTCATCTCCACAAAGTGATGTGATATGTCTTTGAGCAGCGGATGAAGAATTGTCCCACCATAGTCCTTGCGCTCAAGGATCGTAAACTTCCTCTGAAGAATTTCAATGATTCTTGACGACTCGACGGCTTCCGAGGGGTCATAGATACGCATTGACAGAGTTCCCGGGCGAAAGATCCTGGACTTGGGAATGCTCGTCCCACGATAAGTTTTCATCCCATTGGGAATAAGAGAGAGAAGTGCGTTGCAGAAATGCCTCTGCTCCTTTGTCCATTGAAATCGGTTCGGGCCCACATATTCATTGGCAACAAGAATTCCTCCGGGCTTCAAGGACGATAAGATCCTGTCCATAAAGTTTTCCAATGGTGTTATGTGATGTAAGATGCCTTCGGCAATCGCCGCATCAAATGAGTTGGGATTTAACGGATAATGAAGAACATCCCCAGCAACGAATTCGATGATGCCGCCAAAGGGAGATTGTGCAAGTTTCTGTTTTGCTTCTTTAATTCTTTCTTCCGAAATATCGATGGCGACAATTTGCTTGAAGGAACCTGTATTTGCCCAGGCGAACTCCCTTGAGCCTGTACCACAACCGAACGACACCGCACTTAGATCATTACCATTAAGAAACTTTTGGGATACATACCTAAATGTACTTTCGTCTTCACTTCCGGTGATCATCCTATTGTATCTTCTCTCCACTTGTGGAATTTCATACCAATTACGGAGCGCGGCGCGCTGCTGCCGCCAGGTCATCTTCACTCTTGCTTTGTTCGGAGAGACTATTCTTCGTGGGAAATGGAGACCCTTTTGCCCGTCAACAATTCTCAGCAGTACTGCCAACAAATCACCACGCGTCACTAACGCCATCGGACATCCTGTAGGTCAAAGTGAAAAAAAAAGCCCGTCCGAGCAAGTGTGGACGGGCTTCAACTCAGACTTTCGGTCCCGCCTTTATCAGCTCCGGGGGGCAGCCTGCTTCATATTTCTTGAAGTTTTCCACGAAACGTGACGCAAGTTGTTTATACTTACTCATATACTCCTCCTTGCTCGGCCATGAAGTGGAAGGATCAAGAATGTTTGATGGCACCCCGTCGCACGTCGTCGGCACCTGGAATCCAAAGATGGGATCGGTCATGAAGTTCACTTTTTGAAGTTCATCGTTCAATGCAGCATTCAACAGTGCACGAGTATAGCCGATGCTGATTCTCTTCCCGACTCCGAAAGCTCCACCGATCCAACCGGTATTCACAAGCCAACAGTTTACGTTGTGATTGATGATTTTACGTTTCAGTATGTCGGCATAGAAATATGGATGGTGTACCATGAAAGGGGCGCCGAAGCAGGTGCTGAAAGTCAACTCCGGCTCCTTTCCGAGACCGACTTCCGTCCCGGCAATCTTGGATGTGTAACCTGAAATGAATTGATAAATCGCTTGGTCGGGACTCAGCTTTGAAATGGGCGGCATAACGCCGGATGCATCGCAAGTTAAGAGTATGATATTCTTCGGATGATCGCCCTTCTTTTCGGGCACGGCGTTCTCTATGTAGTTGAGCGGATAAGATGCGCGCGTATTTTCAGTTATTGATTCATCGTCGAGGTCGATCATTCTTGTAACGGGATCAAAGACGACATTCTCTAAAATTGTCCCGAACATTTTTGTCGTCGCGTGAATCTGCGGCTCGGCAGATGCGGAAAGACGAATGACCTTCGCGTAACATCCGCCTTCGTAATTGAAAACGCCGTCGTCGCTCCATCCATGCTCATCATCTCCGATCAACCTTCTCTTCGGATCAGCGGATAGGGTCGTTTTTCCGGTCCCGGAAAGTCCGAAGAAGATTGCCGTGTCGCCGTCTTTGCCGATATTCGCCGAACTATGCATTGACATCACGCCCTGCAAAGGCAAGAGATAATTCAGGATCGTGAAGACTGATTTTTTTATCTCTCCTGCGTAAGCAGAATTGCCAATGATACAAAGACGCTTGGCGAAATTGAGTACGATGAAAGTTTCAGATGCTGTCCCGTCGATTTGCGGTATTCCTTTGAATGACGGCAATGCGACAACCGTGAAATCAGGAATGTGTCTTCTGTATTCCTCATTTGTCTCAGGGAGTATAAACATGTTCCGGGCAAAGAGCGCATGCCAGGCTTTCTCCGTTACTATTCGGATTGGCATTTTAAAATCCGTGTCAGCTCCGACATAGCAGTCCTGCACAAACAGATCTCTTCCCTGCATGAATCCTAACATGCGATTGTACAGTCCGTCAAATTTGTCGGAACTGAACGGTCTGTTATATTCACCCCACCAAACGTGATTTTCCGTCGACGGTTCTTTGACAATGTATTTATCATTTGCTGAACGTGCAGTGTGCTTGCCGGTGTTTGCCACAATTGGGCCAAGTTTTGTTATCCGTGCTTCATTGCGGAAAGCGATTTCTTCATACAAGGCTTCGGTCGGCAAATTCCAGTATGCCATTCGCAGATTTGTGATGCCGTGGTTCTCAAGTCCGTAATCGCTCTTCAAAGCCGTGGCTTCGTTCTGCGCAGGTGTTTTTATATTTAAAAGGTTGTTCATAACCAATCCCTCACAAATTTTCTTTCTCCAATATAGATTTCGCTTGGTGAACTCGGGTCAAGCGCCCATTTGATCCGCGCTATCCCTTCCGTTACGTCCTTGATCGAACCGGCGTAGCTCAGTCTCAAATGTCCTTCCATGCCGAATTCCTTTCCCGGAACCGTTACCACAAGTGCTTTCTTAAGCAGAAGAGCCGACAAAGCGACGGAGTCATTCGAGTAAGCACGAAAATCCGGCAGGCAATAATATGTCCCATCCGGCTTGGTAATTTTAACTCCGTTAAAAGAATGCAGTTGCTGCATCATCACATTTCTATTATTCTCCAGAGTCAGACGAAGACTTTCAACTGCGCTCTGCAGCCCTGTCAACGCGCCTTCAGCGGCAGCTTGAAGAAGAACAGCGGTGCATGAAGTAATCTGGCTCTGGACATTCGTCATTATTTCGACAAGCTTTCTGTTCGCGATTGCCCAGCCGATCCGAAAGCCGGTCATGCCATAGAGCTTCGAGACTCCATTCACGACGATGACGTGAGTCGACTCGATATCTTTCTTCGTGTACTTGTAAGACGAAGGAGCTTTCTTGCCGTCGAATACCAGCTTGTGGTAAATGTCGTCCATGATGATATAGATATCCTTCTTCTCGCAGTACTCCACCAACGAGGCAATGAATTCTTCGGAGTACATCACCCCCGAAGGATTGTTTGGGCTGTTGACAATTATTGCCTTCGTGTACGAGCTGACTGCTTTCAAGACATCTTCCATCCTCGGATAGAAGCCGCCGTCCTCCGGAGTAACAATTACAGGAACACCGTAAACCATTCTCACCATTTCAGGATAGCTCACCCAGTATGGTGCAAGTATGATCACTTCATCCTGCGGATTGATTATGGAGTACAAAATATTGTAGACTGACTGTTTGGCACCGGCAGAAACGATCACATTCTCAGGCGCAACAACTCTGTCATAATTCTCTTCTGTGTATTTAATGATCGCCTTCTTTAACGAAGGTATTCCGTCGGTCGGAGTGTACTTGATGTCTGCAGTATTGAGTTTTGCTGCCGCACTAAGTATTGCGGAAATCGGAGCTTTGTTTTTGGGTTCACCGGCCCCGAGGTGAATTACTGCCTCGCCTTTTTCCCGGAGTACTCTTGCTTCTTCGTTCAACTTTAATGTGGGAGATTCGGCGATCGATTTCGCTAATTGACTAACGCTCATTTTGTTTTCGTTCTCCTTTTCAAAATTCTCTTCACTCTAAAAGCTAAGAAGATGAAGCTTCTAATGCCAGAGTTTTCGCATTGCAGTTTGGGAAAAAAGGATTCTCTAAAAATATAAAGCTCTAAAAGGAAACTTGTCCCTCATTGGAACTCATTGTGACGGAACCAATCAAGCGTTTCCTTAACAGCCTCATCCAGAGGGATCCTTCGGAGACAGTGGTTATGTAAAATGGCTTTGCCGGTTTATTGACCCCTACTATCCTCCCGACAAAGTCGGGACGAGACATCTCCCCCTTGTCAAGGGGGAGAAAAAGAGGGGGGTTGCCCGAAGGATCTCGACGAGTCCTCTACGAGTTTATGAACTCGAAGAGTTGTAAACCTACGGGTCTTCGACCCAGTAGGGTCGTGGACGACTCGTCGAGGTCTATCGACTCGATGAGCCGAGCCGTCGGCCCGATAGGGTCGTGGACAAGTCGTTGACCTGCGGAAAAGAAAGCCACCGCCTATAGATCCGGCCGAAAAGTCCGACTGCAAGACGTAAGCAAAAAAGAATCGCACACTGATAACATTGATGAGACAGATTATCACAGATTTTCTTATTCTTCTTATCCGTGGAAATCAGTGCTGCCTGTGTCATCCGTGTTCTATTGAGGTTTTCGGTCGCACTTCTATGGCGGTGGCCATTTATTACTCAACAAAAACCTGTTAAACGAAAATCCACTTCTCCGTTCACTGTTTACTGTTCACTGCCTCGCCGTTGAAATCCGCCACGCCAACTTTAACCACGGTATTGTGTCTCCCCTTGGGATTTTTTGCGATCTGTTCAGTCCATACTCCATAAACACGACCATCATACGCGGCAACACCTGTATAGTCTCCTAAGAAAGCATCCGCAGGATTAAATGAGGAATCGCTCCACTGGTAATTGATGAACGACTTGCCGCCGTCGGTAGATCGAGCGAGCACAACTGTTGCGCGGCGATTGAGCGAATCCTGGCGCCTGTCATAAAATAGAATGTTTACAGCACCGCTTTTGCCATCCACGGCGAGCCACTGAAAGAATTGGTCGGATCCATCGTGGACCGGATCGTTATTCACACGCACCGCCTTCGACCAATGCCGTCCGCCATCGTTCGAGTACGATTCAAAAATATCGATGTCGCCGTTTCTATAGTCGCTCCAAGTAACATAAAGTTTGCCGCCGTTCTTTCTGCCATGAGAATCCGAACCGATCTCAGGAAATCCGTTAGCGCGGTACACGTCGCTCGGTTTGAAAAATGCCGGCGCTGTTCTGATTATCTCACGCGTCGGTGCGAAAGTCTTTCCGCCATCGCGCGAGTAAGTATAAACTATTTGATTACCATTGGTCCAGACAACATGCAAAACTCCATCCGGCGTTACCGTGCCTGTGAAACCTTCAACGCCGCCGTTGTCATCTCTCGGCAATCCATGATGATCACTTATGTCAATTGGCTTCGACCACGTTTTTCCGCCGTCGGTCGAGCGGGAAAACAGCATTACAGATTCCGTCAATCTCCATTCCGTCCAGCCAATGTAAAGATTTCCGGCATAGCGACTGTGCGTAATATCTGAAACAATGTAAGGTTTGTCCTCGAAAGGAATCCCGGGCTTTGTTGTTTGTGAATCAACTGCCACTTCATGCTCTTCCCACGTTTTGCCGCCGTCAAGCGAGCGGCAGATAAAGATTCCGTTTCGAGTCGCATTGTGTCCCCAGTAATCAGCTGTGCCTAACTTGTCAAATGCGATGTAACACAGAATCACATGACCTTGATTATCGTACGCCACTGACACGTCTCCTGACACGCGGTAGGATTTCGACGCAGTTCCTTCCACGCCGGTCCAGTGCTCACCGGCGTCGGTCGAATATGCCGCGGCAGCATTAGCCTGATAGACTGCGGTTACCTGCTGTAAATTAGCTGGGTTAATTGCAATGGAAGGCTCGCTGAAATATCCTTCAGGGCTTATCTGGATTATTTTTGTGTTCGGAGCCTGTGGAAGCGGTGACGAATTTGAACTCTGCGCGAATCCTGAGATGACGCTTGAGACGAAAAGTGAAATTGAAATTAATAGAATGGTTGAAAGTTCGTTGGTTCTTGTGGATAATCTCATTGTTTCTCCTATTGCTTTACTTTTTGATTATAAAACCTTTGGCCAATCCCTTCAAGTTCTTGCGCCAATGGGCGCCATTCCCCCGTTGAGATGTTTACAACTTACCTTGTTTTTTCACCCTGTCAGGCGTAAAATAAAAGCCGTGGAGTCAACAAAAATAATGGACAAAATATGAACTTTAAGCACCTCAATCGCTATATCGCACTCGCAATTTTCGTTTTAACGCTCATCATGTACAGAATGACGGCCCAATCTTCCGTCGCTTTCTGGGACTGCGGAGAGTACGCTGCAACTTCTCCTGCCCTTGAGGTGCCACACCCGCCAGGCG
>JAMCQL010000044.1 GCA_023381615.1 Bacteroidota bacterium | reverse complement strand
CTCTTATCTTCTTTTCCACAGGTGCTGTCTCCTTTCTTTTGTCGGCTATTTTGTCTTTTACTCAATTACAATTTTAACCGACTGGAGCGGCACCTCCTAATTTTTACACAAAGTTACGGACATCACCCGTGGCAAACGGATTAAGTCACGGGTTTATTCACGTAGATCCGTCGAACCCCACCATGTTTTCATACAGCGACGGCACCAGCTTTCTACCAGTTGGCGTGAACGGGCATACTCCGGCAGTGACTGCGGCCTACCTCGGCATACCACCCGGACCTCAGCAAGTTCCCGCGATGTGGGATTCGCTGGAAGCTCATGGAGTCAATACGTACAGATTGTTTATGTTCAATCAGCAGGAATTTGCTGATTCCTTCTCCTGGAATAATGACGAGGGGTCGGCAAACCTTGTTTACAACACACAGAGCCTGGATATGTACGATCTTCGTGTAGGCAAATTGATGGATAGGTGGTTTCAGCAAGCACTGGATCACAACATAAATATCTATTTGAATATGTTCGTGCTCTTTGATGTCAGCGCATATCCTTTCAGTACCTCGCCATGGTCATCATCGATGGGCGGACCATTTGCAGACATCAATGCCCCATATGCTTCGGCAAGCGGATCGGGCGCGCAGTTAGAAAGAGATTATTATATTTATGTGGTCAGCAGATGGGGCGCATATAGAAATCTGTTCACGTGGGAGTATAATAACGAGTATGGTTATTATAGTCTGCCTCCCTGGTTAGCAATGGTGGACAGCGTAATTAATGCGAATGATCCGTATGGGCGTCCTCATTCAGTTTCATTCTGGAATTACTCATTCAGCAGTACGAACCCGGTCGATTCATCCGCCTATATCAACGTGACCGACGATCACTTTTATGCTTCTAATGGCTGGACGGAATTCAACGTTGACTCGGCCGCTAACTTCCAAAGTGTCACCCGCTATTTCCAGTATAAGAAACCTGTGATGTTTGGAGAGTTTGGTAGCAGTGACCTTCTTTACGGCCCGGCGTGGCTGGTATTCATCCGTGCAGGGTACTGGGCAGCTTTCGCCGGTGGGGGGTATCCGATAATCTGGTGGTGCGGTGACTTCACATCCGCGGGACAGGCGTTCAATCGGGCCGAGCTTGAAATAGTGACAGCAGCCAGCAAAATTATTTCAGGACTTAGTGATCTTCCAACATTGCATCCAGTCAGCGATGTCGCCACAACGAATAAGCCTGCATACGTCCGCGACTACGCTATGCAGGGTGACTCAGACGTTGTGGTTTACCTCCGCGCGTTCACAAGCGATACGACCCGGGTTGTGGGCCTTTCGTGCTCATTACACTTATACCACACGGCAGGAAAAGCATGGGAAGCGACTTGGATGGATCCAGCCACCGGGGTTTCAATAACCGAATTATCAGGCACAAGTTCCAGTGATACTTTGACATTTAGTGCGCCGCCCTTCGAAGCCGACATCATCCTTCATGTTAAGATTGCGGGAACAGGTACCGCGGTGCAAGCCGGCAAAAATGGGGCGTTTTTAGAATTCAATCTGGCGCAGAACTATCCGAATCCGTTCAATCCGACTACAGTCATCGACTATCGATTGCCGGCCAACGCCCTCGTGGTTCTTAAGGTTTATGATGTTCTTGGAAGGGACGTTGAAACGTTGGTAGATGAGCATCAAAGTGTTGGCGTTCACTCTGTGATTTTCAACGCGGGCAATCTGCCGAGCGGAGTGTATTTCTATAGATTGCAAGCTGGCACATTCATACAAACAAAGAAGCTGACAGTCCTTAAATGAGCGGGCAACTGCAACTAACACGCGAGAAAAAGACGCTCGATTATTGTTTATGATAGAACTCGCTTCATCCCGATTTCCGCTGTACCATGGATGCTACGCAATTATTTGTATGCGGCAATCGGGACGACTTTTTTGCGGTGGACGTTAGGCGAAACCCCTTGTTCGATGACTGCAATCTTCAACCCTAAAGGAGAAACGTTATGGATGCCGAGGTAAGTATCATAAACCAGGATGCAATGAGAACGCTTTCTGACGAGTTGGTTAAATTGATGCCATCAATTGACAAAGACGCCATGAAAGACATCCTGCAGTTACCAAGTTCGACCGTACTCTCTGTTCTTTATGAGAGTACACTTCTAATGAGAAAATACAATAGCCGCACGCTAGATTTCGACGCAGTCCCGAAACTCCTGGATTCTGCGACGGATTCCGTTGCCGAAGTGAAAGTGATACGATCGATCTTCGATTACTTAAGAAAAAGATTGGATCAAGCAGAAGGCTTTGATAAGGTACCATACTTGGAATCTCTCAAGGAATTCCTCAATTGGCTTCACCATGAAGTAAAGTTTTCCACCAAGCAATAAGACGGCATTACTCGAGTTCAACACTTTATCTGCCAAATTTGGTGAAGGGATATGAATACAAGGAAATTCGACCTGAATATCGAAAAGGTTCTTGAGGATTGGGAGTCCTACCACGCAATCAGAGAAGTCATAGCTAATGCGCTCGATGAGAACATTCTGTCGAAGACGAAGGAAATTCAAATCTCTCAAGACTCGGCAGGAGCATGGCACATTCGGGATTTTGGTCGTGGCTTGAGATACGAACATCTTACTCAGAATGAAAATGAGGAGAAGCTTAAAAATCCACAACTGATAGGCAAGTTCGGGGTTGGCTTAAAGGATGCACTGGCGACCTTTGATCGAAGAGGAATAAAAGTCCTTATCAAATCAAGGTTCGGTGACATTACTCTGGGAAAATCAGAGAAACATGATTTTGAAGATTTAGTGACATTGCACGCCTATGTATCCAACCCCACAGAACCCACTTTAGTTGGTACAGATTTCGTCCTGCAAGGTTGCACTGAGAAGGATATTGAGAAGGCCAAAGACCTCTTTCTGAGATTTTCCAGTGAGCCTGTGTTTGAAAAGACTCAATATGGCGAAGTCCTGCGTAAGAAATCCGAAGCGGGAAGAATCTATCTCAACGGTGTCAAAGTCGCTGAAGAAGAAAACTTTTTATTCAGCTACAATATTACCTCCCTAACCGCCGCCATTAAAAAAGCCCTCAATAGGGAGAGAACCAATGTCGGGCGCACGGCATACTCAGATAGAGTTAAATCGATTTTGCTCAGTTGTGAAAGTGGTACGGTGGCTCAGCAGTTAGTTGACGACCTCAAGCGGTACCAGACAGGAGCCATCCACGACGAGCTTAAGTGGGCCGATGTGTCTGCCCATGCGACTAAAATTCTGAACTCCCAAGAGAAGGTGGTCTTTCTCACGCCTACCCAACTTATGCAAGCACCGAATTATATTGACGAAGCTAAGAAAGCTGGTTATGAAATAGTTACGATTCCTGATAGTGTCAAGTCGAAAATTTCTGGACAGACAGATATTTCTGGAAACCCCATTCAAGATTTGGGTCAATTCCAGAGGGACTGGAACGATAGCTTCCAGTTCAAATTTGTTGACCCGCATCGGCTTTCACCTCGTGAGAAGACGGTGTATGATTCTATTCCTAAAATCGCTGCGCTCATTGGCGGTCTACCAGCAAACGTTAAGCACATAAAGATTTCCGAGACGATGAGGATGGAAACTTACGCCTTTGTTGAAGCCGCTGGAATTTGGGAATCGGCAACGGGCACCATTATTATCAAGCGCACTCAACTTAGAAGCCTAGAAGAATTTGCTGGTACGTTGCTTCACGAAATTGGTCACGCACGTAGTGGTGCACCCGATGTTTCCAGTGATTTTGAAAAATCGTTGACTGAACTTCTCGGAAAAACAGGTTCGTGCATTGCTGGTACCCATAGCAACTCTGGTTTACTTTCAAAAATATTTGGAGGTTAAATGTTACAAGGGGCTTCGCCTAACAAGCGGCAAAAAGACGCTCCGCATTTTTATATATCGTGGTCGCTTCATCCCGATTCAGCACCATGGTCGGAGTGTCGCACATCTATAGTGCCTAATCGGGACGACTTTTTGCCGCGAGACGTTATGCGTCATCGGTTTGCGCCTACAAAAAATTGGACGGTAATATGTTCCGTTTGAAGAGCGTGTTGCATGGTCTCTTACAACTTGGGATGCTAACGGCTGTTGTCACGCAGTTGTCATGCAACGGAAACCAGATCGGCCCTTGCGTGCATATCTACAAAGAGCCTATTTTGCACATCGAGTCTGTCCAGAACTCCAAGACGGGGGCTGGCATCTTGACCATCACGCTGACCAATATCATGATTGATACTCTGGAAGCAAACCTGCTTTCCTTGATTGCCGAGAGCAAAGGAGTGGCGGTGCTGGACAGCTGCTTAGTGTGCAATCCCCCCTGCTCATTCGGAACCCAGGGTGGGGACTATTACTTTAAAGTCACGGCGACAGGTTATAGAGACACAGTAATTACGTGCCATCCGTCTTACTCTATCGTTCACGGCGGGTGTCCATCAAGTTCTGATGGCGGACTGAGAATCAACATCGCGATGGAGCCAATATGACAACTGCATCAGCGCAAACCGACGAACGCATAACAGCGCGAATCACGACGCTCGACTATCATATATCATCGATCTCGCTCCATCGCGCGCACGTAGTAGGCTTCAAGGAGCGCGCGACGGACGTGATTGCCGTGGACGTTATCTGCCATAGCCGCTCGCCATATATTCCTGGAGGGTCGGTGAGAAATGAAAGATTCATCTACTAGAAGAAAGGAGTTGTAATGACCTTCGGATTGCTCTCTCGTCCACAAGCCGATTTGTTACGAACTTATGAAGTACGCTGGAGATAAGAGTCTGGTATGGGATACCCTCTTCTCGCGAGCGCTTCTTCAGTTCTTCCAAAACCGCCTCTGAGATCCGAATATTTACGTTTCTGGTTTTTCGTATTCTATCAAGGATTCCCTCAATCTCCAATTGCTCCTTCTTCGATACCGGTTTATAAGATTCGGCATCCCTTTCGATGTCGCGTTCGTATTTGTCAAGTTTTGCTTTCATCGTTCTCTCCTCCATACAATCTATTGAACTTTCGACTCGGAAAAACAGTCTTGAGGACAATATTCCGTTCGTCATCGAACACAAATGGAACCGCGTGAATATAACCATGAATCGGAATCAAGAATATCCGCTGATTCGGGCGCTTGGGATGCTTAATAATCCTTACATACTTTTTCTGCAGAACCAGTGTTGCCACCTCGTCAAAGGATATACCTCGTTGCTTCTTGAGCTTGCCATTCTTCTCTTCATCCCAGATGATGTTCACAATTCAATATATCACACTGAGTACACAACGTCAACTAATCTCTTCCAGCGAGCGGCTACGGCAGATAACAGCCAGAAAGAAGACGCTCATCATTGGATATATATAGAGTTCGCTTCATGCCGTTGCTCACATTTTGGATGCTGCGCAACTCTTTCGGTTCGCAACGGGACGACTTTTATCTTAACGTTATGTGCCACCCGTGACCAGAATTTGTTATATTATACAAAAAGGACCTTGACATGACCTTAAAGACGTTCTCTGCGGTGCTTCATAGAGAGGAAGACATGTATGTAGCTGAGTGTCCGGAGGTGGGAACCGTCAGTCAAGGGGTGACGGTGGAGGAAGCGCTCGCCAATCTAAAGGAGGCTACTGAACTATATTTGGAAGAATTCCCACTGAAGGAGGTTGAGAAGCCGTTGTTGACGACCTTTGAAGTGGCGGTAAATGCCTGAGCTTCGTAGCGTTTCTGGTGAGGAGGCAATCAAAGCGCTGGAACATCTTGGGTTCAGGCGTGTTCGACAAAGAGGTAGCCACGTCATCCTGAAGAAGTCCACCCCGACGGGCGATGTTGGATGCGTTGTGCCGTTACACAAACAACTCAAAGTAGGAACGTTGCACGGGATACTCAAGCTGGCGAAAGTAGAAGTGGAAGATTTTCAGAGGAATCTTTAGCTGACAAAGTCACGGGCGGCTAACAACCAGAAAAAAGACGCCTGCCTACACGAAGCGTTTCGCGCAGGCAGGCTATTTGATATGCAAGGTGCTTGCTCAATGGCGCCGTCATTAGAATATCTGGAGCGGCGATACGTTATGCGAAATTTGCCCCACAGGGTAAATGTTAGTGAGTCTAATGGAAAGACGAAAGAGATTTGCCGTTAGTGACCTGAGCCGCGTCGGCTTCAGCGCACTTCCAGATCGGTTCGAGTTCACACCAAAAACCCTCGTAGTCTACAATGACCGAATTGGCCTTTTTGTGTCTGAGCGAAAGGGGTTTGGCGTTTCGCTATATCTGCCGGAGTCATTGCGCTCGAATGCCGGACTTTGTTTCGTTCCCGGAGATGTCCATTCAAACCTGAAGCGGGCATTCGATGGTGTCCGACGAATGTTGCAGCGGCACAATAGTTCTATTCTTAATGCTCAGATTTTCTTTAACGATTCAATCCTGTCTGTATCGGATATAAACGAGAGCACTCCGATTTCTCAGGATGCTATTATTCACGACGGCCAAATTGCTATCAAGATTTTTCCTATCGGGGTGCAATCAGTGTTTGTTCTTGATGACTTTGAAACTGCTTATGGTTCTGCTCCGATCGGATATGTTGTTGAGAAGAAGGAATGGGCAGAAACGTTCAATAACATTGCCGCAACTTGGGAGTGCCTGTCTAAATCTTTTCCTTTGGGCACTGGGCTTTCTAGCGAAACACCAAACCCCACGTGAACATTTGATGAAGGGCAAACTTCATGTAACAGCACGAACCACGACGCCGTTCCATGCCGCCCTCATTTGTATTTCTGTCGTGGGGTGGCACGACCTAGTTGCGCAGGACGTTATATGCCGAATTGTTTGATGAACAAATGAATCCATTTCGCAATATCATTCAATCTCTACCGGGTTTGATTCCCCGCCGTTCGCGGCGTTGTCATTCCCGAAGGACCCCGTCGGGGCATGTTCTCAGCGGGAATCTGTCCCGACGAAGGTCGGGATCCTTTGGATTTGTGGATGCCCGATAGAAACGTTCGGAGCCGCTTGCGGCGAGGTAATTCATTCCCGTTTGAGTTAGTGGAAGTGAACGTCTATCTTGCAACCTTTGCCGTGTTGTAAAGACCGGCGGCGAAGAAAACTATATTTGCAAGCCATGCGGTCAGCAGTGGACTCACGATGCCATCATAACCAAGAACCTGACTGATCTTTATGAACAAAAGATAAATGAACGAGATGAGAATGCTTACCCCAAATTCGAGCGCAAGTCCGCTGCGCTTCTTCCGAGCTGAGAGGGGAACTCCAAAGAAAACCACTATTAAAGCCGCAAAGGGATATGAAACTTTCGAATAATAATCAACCTCGTAACGCGACACATCGTTTCCGCTGTTCTTCTGAAGCTCAATGAACCGTCTCAACTGATCGTAATTCATGTCGTTGGGATTGAGTTCCTTCTGCTGAAGATCCGCCGGCTTGAAAGAAATCTGTTTCATCGGAAGGGAGGTGTAACTATTAAACACTTCTTTGGGGCCATCGAAGGCTCGTTCGATCACATTTCTCAGAATCCATTCATGCGAAGTGCTATCATAAGTCATGCTTTGGGCGTCGTAACGCTTCACCAAATATGTCAAGTTTGTATCTGCAAATTCCTGCACTGAAACCTTGGAGGCTGTATTAGTTGCGTCATCGAAGTATCCAATTGAAACAATTCTGTCGCGGCTGTCCAACATGAATATGTTGTACTTCCACCAACCCTCGAGGTGCTCCTGGAGATAAATCTTCTCAATCCTGAATTTCTCGTGATTCGCCTTCGGCACAATCCACTCGTTGAAATAAATCATAACGGCACAAAGCACTGCCGACACTAGAAGAAACGGTACCAAGATTCTATATATATCGACGCCTGAGCTCTTTATGATAATGATTTCATTTTGATTGGACATTCTTCCTGTAGTGAAAAGGCACGCGAGAAGCACAGCCACCGGAGTTATCAGCTTCAATATTTCCGGAGTAAAGAAAAGATAATACTTTGCAATTAGTGTGATCCCGACGTGATGGTCGATAAAATTGTCGAGATGTTCCATCAAATCAACGAGGATAAAAATTGCAGCGAAAACCAAAAGCGCGAATAAGATCACGCTGACGAATTGTTTGATTATGTAGAGGTCGAGTTTTTTCAACGTCATCTCTTAGAAAGTTCGCTCAATGTCTCTTCAGACATCCACCTCTTGGGGACAAACCTTAGGAAGAAATCCCAATTTATGATCACGGCTTCTTTTGAGACTCGATAAGTCAGTATCAGTCCGAATCCGCCGAGCACAATGTTCGCAAGCCACATAGCCATGAACGGACTCAACATTTCGCGGTCGGCAAGCTTCTCACCGGCAATTAGGAACGCCCAATAGATCAAAAAGAAGAACAAACTCAATCCGGCAGAGACGCCGAAATTCCCCCGACGGGACATCATTCCGAGAGGAGCGCCGAGAAAAACAAAGACGATAGCAGCAAACGGGATGGAGTATTTTTTCTGTATTTCCACACGATAAGAATACATCTGCTGCTCGGTTGCATCTATGCTGGCGAGCAGGCTCCTTGCGATAGCCGAACTTGAAGAGATCTTTGACTGCGCCTGCAGAAAAACCTCTGCAGAGTCGCTCGTGGTCGACGTGACGTAACGATTGGTGGGTGGCTTTACCAGCCCCATGATTTCACCGTGCATATAATTATTCAATTGTGTTCTGAGTATCTCCGCATCCTTTTGCATGGAAGAAACAATAGTGCGCATCGAATCAGCGCTCAGCTCTCGGTCGCCGCGCTGGAACTCGTTTTCCGAAGATTTCTCAAACGCAAAACCCTCTGCTCTCAGAACAATCTGCTGATGCTGAAATCGAATTCGTTGGTACAGCCCAACCTGATTATTGTCATACTCATCTATCTCGCCATCGCTTAAAAGCATAATTAATTGTCTCAAGTTCGGAGAGAAGCCAACCCTCCCGCGCTCCGCGGTGATTGTCCTGAACTTCTGGGGATTAGAAAAATCAAAGATGGTCACTCCGTAGAGATCGGTGGAATTTGGAACTGTCTTTCTGGCGAGGATCGCATAGCCGTCGATTTCTTGCGAAAACTGCCCCGGCTCGATCGTGAACGTAGGTTTTTTTCTGTTGATATCGATCATAATTGTCTTTGCCATGTGATTCGCATCGGGAAGGACGTCGTTGTCGAAGAGAACGAGCAAGTAAAAGACACCAATTGAAGCAACGAATACCGGAAAAATCATCCTGACGAGACTAACTCCGGAACCTTTTATTGCTGTCACTTCATTGTTTGAAGACAGGCCTCCGAATGCCATTAACACTGCGATGAGCACCGACATCGGAACAGCGAGTACAACTATCCATGCAAGATTAAAGACGATTAGCTGAGTGATGACAATCAGCGAAAGGCCTTTTCCAACGATTTGATCCATGGATTGCATCAGGAATTGAAGAAGAAAAATGAACGTGATGATGACCATGGAGAAGATGAACGGCCCGATGTGACGCTTCAATATGTACAGCCTAAGTTTCACGATGTCAATATAGCAACCAAATGCTGTTCGCTCAATGATGGGATGCTGTAGATTCAGAATTTGAAGCTTTTACAGCAATTGTTATATTTATCGGAAATGAAAACTTGCCTTTCCACTGGACTCACCGCATGGTGACATCTTTTTTCGCTTCCCAAATTTTGATGAACATTGAACGGCAATCCAAATCCAACTTAAAGTTTCCACTCACAGACAGGAGGTAACGTGACGCCGGTAATTTCTTTGAACTTCATTGACTACATGATATTGGCCGCCTACGTGGTAATTACGATCGTCGTAGGATATGCGTTAAAAAAATATATGAAGACGAGCGAAGACTTCTTTCTTTCAGGCCGTTCGCTCCCAAGCTGGATAACCAGTTTGGCATTTCTTT
Source organism: Bacteroidota bacterium (assembly GCA_023381615.1). Taxonomy (GTDB): domain Bacteria; phylum Bacteroidota; class Ignavibacteria; order Kryptoniales; family JAKASW01; genus JAKASW01. The sequence continues at coordinate 34,353 of JAMCQL010000044.1, read as the reverse complement.
CCGCAAACCTTGGCGCGCTTGAAGTAATTGGAATGGTTGCAAACTCCGCGAAGTACGGAATCCTTACAGTTCACTTCTACTGGATCGGCGCAATCCCGGCGATGATTTTCCTTGGATTGTTCATGATGCCGTTCTACTACAGCACGCGAATCAGAAGCGTACCGGAGTATTTAAAGTTAAGATATAACGAAGCCACGCGCGGACTAAATGCGTTTTCGTTTGCGATCATGACACTTCTCATGAGTGGAATTAGCATGTATGCGATGGCGCTTCTTTTCGAACTGACGCTTGGATGGTCGCTGACCTCAAGCATTTTTCTATCCGCTTTGGTTGTTCTCATCTATGTTTTCTTTGGTGGCCTTTCTTCTTCGATATACAATGAAGTCATTCAATTTTTCTTGATTTGGTTGGGATTGCTTCCTGTTGTGTACATCGGACTTCACGCGGTCGGCGGATTTGAGGGACTTGTCCAAAGAGTTCCTCCATCATTCCTTCATGCCTGGCAGCACATGGGATCGGCGTCCGACAATCCGATGGGAGTCGATTGGATGGGAATGGTTCTCGGGCTCGGCTTTGTTCTCTCGTTTGGATATTGGACCACGGACTTCTTGGTCGTTCAGAGAGCTATGGCGTCGGAAAATCTTTCCGCTGCAAGAAGGACTCCACTCATTGCCTCTTTTCCGAAAATGTTGGTGCCGATTATTGTGGTGATTCCCGGCTTGCTCGCCGTGGCGCTTCTTCCGCAGTTTAAAGTTGTGCAGGGAGGAGCGACTCCTGATTATAATTCCGCCCTGATTTTGCTTTTCGCACATTATTTGCCTAATGGCGTTCTTGGACTTGCAATTACAGGACTTCTCGCAAGTTTCATGTCAGGCATGGCTGGCAACGTAACGGCATTCAATACCGTATGGACCTATGACATATATGGCAGTTACATAAAGAAGGATATGCCCGATGAACATTATCTGAAAATGGGAAAATACACGACCGTGTTCGGTGTTATTGCCAGCATCGGCACTGCTTATATAGTCAGCTCGTTTCCGAATCTGATGGATTATATGCAGCTTATATTTACATTTTTTAATGCCCCCTTGTTCGCGACATTTTTGTTGGGAATGTTCTGGAGGAAGACAACACCGTGGGGCGGATTTTTTGGATTGCTGTCGGGAATCTTAGCGGCTGCGTTCCATTACTTACTTTACCAAATGCACGTTATTCACTACCCAAGTGAAATGGCTGCAAACTTTTATCAGGCATGGTGGGCTTGGTGCACGGATTTTGTTGTGACGATAATTGTCAGCACATTTACGCTTAAGAAGGAAGAGAGTGCGCTCGTTGGCTTAGTTTACGGCTTGACTCCCAAGCCGCATAATAGCGAGCGTTTTTTCAGAAAGCCTGTATTTTGGGGAGTGTTATCACTTGTGCTGATGGTTCTTTTAAACATTATTTTCTGGTAAAAATTAATCGGAGAACAAACAATGGATTCTTCAGAAACACGCCGCCACTTTTTTGATCTCAAAATTCCACTCGGAAGTCTTCTGGGCTTCTACGGAATCCTTCTCGCGGCTTACGGCATATTTGGTCCCGCTGACATATATAAAAAATCCTTTCAGCTTAATGTGAATTTGATTTGGGGAGTGCTGATGATCGTGATTGCTTCGGCATTCCTCCTTATTGCATACTTTGAGAGAAACGGGAAGAAGTAGGCTGTCGCGTATGCCTACTGAATTTGTTTTCGAAATTCAGGAGAGCCTCCGCAAACATGAAGGTGAGGTCTGAAAAAGTATTTCACAAATACTAATTTTACCGGAATTCTTCACAGAGCAATTATTTCAAGGAGCACAATAATGCGTCGTTTGCTCGTGTTTCTTTCCATTCTGTTTTTATTCAACATTTCTTATCCACAGGATCCTGCGGACGCTTCTGAAAACTATCCCAAAGGTTCCACTTATTGGCAGCAGTACGTTCATTATACCATTAATGCGACTTTGCATGACGATACTCATATCATCAACGGGAGCGAGACACTCTTATACAAGAATAATTCGCCGGACAGTCTGGACAAAGTCTATATCCGTCTTTACTGGAATATGTTCACCAAAGGCAGCTACGGATATATGCAGTCGATCTATCAGAAAAGGTACGATATCGGCACCACCGGCGGAATCTGGATTGAAAAACTTGCCATGGTTGTGAATGGGAAAGAAATCCCGCTGACTTATAATGTTGACAACACAATAGCGGAAGTCAAACTCCCCGAATGCTTGAAGAGCAACGACAGCGTTACTTTTCTGATCGAATGGAAAGGGAAAGTCCCATTCGGCGGGGACAGAACCGGATACATCGGCGAAGACTATGACGTCGCGCAGTGGTACCCGCAAATCGCTGTCTATGACAAGTTTGGCTGGCACACCGACCAGTATCTTGACAGAGGCGAGTTTTATGATGACTACGGAACATTTGATGTCAACATAACTTTACCGAAAAAGTTCATTGTCGCTTACACGGGAAATCTGTTGAACGCAAATGAAGTATTGCCTGACAGCGTCCTCGAAAGACTGCAGGAAGCAAAATCGAAAGTCGGAACAGTTCACGTTGCCGATTATTCAAATCGGGAACTTACACCGGCGGACACAGAAATGGTGACCTGGAAGTTTCACGAGGACAGCGTGAGAGATTTCGCGTGGGCAGCCGATCCCTATTTCATTTGGGATGTTTCCTACTGGAACGGTATAGCGATTCACGCTTTGTATTTCACCGACAAAGCAAAATATTGGGCTGAAGCCGCAAAAATGGGAACACATGCAATCAGTTTCTTTTCCGAACATTTTGGAATGTATGTCTACAAGAATGCTTTTGTTGTTGAAGGCACCGAAGGCGGAGGAATGGAATATCCCGGCTTGGTTTTCATCGGACATATCGGCGATGAGAACAGCCATGCATTAGCCCACGTCGTAATGCACGAGCTCGGCCATCAATGGTATCCGATGATGATCGGGAGCAACGAGACGGAGAATGGATTTCAAGACGAAGGATTCAACACTTTCATAACAACTCTCGCTCTTGAATCGTATTATGGCCGGTACGACAACAGTTATCACTGGACCAAGTGGTATCAGAAGTTTCTCGATTTCCCAAACACCGACGAACGCGCGAACAATGTCAGGGCTGCGTTGTATCTCGCTTACACCGGATACGAAGAACCGATTCTGACACACGCTGACCATTTTGCGGAACCAAGATTACAAGACATTTCAATTTATGCAAAGACTGCCGACATAATGTTCATGCTGCGATATGTGCTCGGCGATTCCGTTTTCTCGAAGCTGATGCTAACGTATTACAATGACTTCAAATTCAAACACGTTTACCCGCAGGACTTTTTTGATCTTGCTATGAAAGTCAGCGGCAGAAAAGACTTACGGTGGTTCTTCAATGAGTGGTTCAACAGGACTTACACTTGCGATTACGGAATCAAAAGGATTTCAAAAAAGCAAATAGATTCATCCGGTGTAGAGTTATACAGAAATAAGATTGTTATCAGTCGAAAAGGGCAAGTTGTAATGCCGCTGGATATTCACCTTTACCTTGCCGATGGATCGGATAAAGTGTTTTATTCTCCGGTAGAGGACTGGAAGAACGGTGAACTCTTCCGAGGATATGAAGTCGAGACCGACTCCAAAATTGAGAGAGCGGAAATCAATCCCGGTCAGGAGATTCTCGATATCAACCGTCTAAACAACACATGGCCACACCCGAAAGTGGATTTCAGATTTGACAATACGATGTTCAACGTTTATCCGAACGATGCTTATCAAATTCGTTGGAGACCGAGTCTGTGGTATAACACAATTGACGGAGTCAAGTACGGCATTAGGTTCATGGGAAGCTATCTCGGCTACTTGAAAAATCTGGATCTCGGAGTTTGGTACGGTTCCAAATTTAAACACACGGAATTCGATTACGACGCAGAATACAATTCACTGCTTCCAAATATTTCGAGACAATTGAGAGTCATTGCGCGGGCAGAAAGAATCGAAGGGCGGGATTTCTATTCGCTCGGATTCACCAAGATGTTTGCGCAGCACTACAGCTTTCCGCCTTATCACCAGCTTTCATTTAGTTTAAATTCCACGATGGCGGAAAAACTCGATTACTTATCGGACCCATCAAGTTGGGATTTGAAAAAGCGTCTTAATTTCTTCAAGGGGAGCTACAAATATGACGATTATGGAAAATGGTGGCGCGCTTCTTTCCTTGCGTCGTATGAATCGACTTTCCCGTTCACTTCAGAAAACGATTATCAATATTCAAAACAACAGCTTGAGTTTAGATTATCGGTTCCGTTCAGCTCGAATGCGTTTGCGATGCGGCTCTATGAAGGAAGAGCTTCCGGAAACGTGCCGGTGATGACGAAATTTTATCTTGCGCAGGGAAGTCCTTTGGATGTTTTCGAGTACCCGCTGCTTCGGAGCAAAGGAACACTTCCGCGTCAGGTTGTTGAAAATTCTCGTGTCGCAGGCGGAGGAGATGTTCGCGGCTTCAGCGCGCTGATCGCGGGAGATAAGATAGATGCGGGAAATATCGAATTGAGGTTTGGTTCATTGATTCCGTTCATACCATCCTACGAAATCCCGTTTGCCGGAAGCGTGCTTTCTTACTTCAAAACAAATTTGTTCTACGATGCGGCATTTTTCGGAAATCAGGGTGAAACAATAGAAAACGGGTCGCATTTTTATGATGATGCTGGAGTCGGAATTTTATTTGATATTCAGGCCTTTTATAAGCTATTTTTCAGAGAAAGCACTTCGCTCTTTGATACTATAAACTTGTCGGAAATCAGAATTGACTTGCCGTTGTACGTCAACAAGCCAGCTGCCGCCGGAAGTGCAAAGAATTTCGAACTCAGATGGAGGCTGTCATATACACAGTTTTTCTAATCAAAGAAAACTTCGCTGTTGGGAGGGTTAAATGGGCGTTGCAGTAGAATTCAATACGCTTACGGAAATGTTCGCTCGACTCGCAAAGAAGTACGCCGGGACGGGCAGAGAAGTCTATAGGTACAAACTCGAAGGCAGGTATGTTGGAATAACTTACGACGAGTTTTACGAAAAAGTTGAACTCTTTGCGCATGGGCTTCATTCACTCGGTGCAAAGCGCGGAGAGAAGATCGCGATACTTTCCGAGAATCGGCCGGAATGGCCGATGGCAGATATCGCTTCATTGGCATTGAGTGCGATAGACGTCCCAATCTTTCCCACGCTTACCGCAAAACAGATCGAGTACATTCTTCTGAATGGCGATGTAACTATCGTTGTTGTTTCAAATTCCTTTCAACTGAACAAAGTCCAGCGGATTCGTGAGAACGTCAAAAACCTCCGATACATCATCACCATGAATCCCAAAGAAGACTCCAAGGACAAGTCTCTTTTAGATTATTCTGAAGTTTTTGATTTGGGAAGAAGGCAGCGTGACAAACATCGTGATCAATTCGAAAAATGGCTGCACGAACCAAAACCCTCTGATATCGCCACGATAATTTATACCAGCGGCACAACCGGCGAACCGAAAGGCGTCATGCTGACTCACGGTAATTTTGTCGCAAACATCAAAGGAGCACTCGACCAGATACCAATCACACAGGATGACAGTCTTCTTTCTTTCCTCCCTATTTCACACAGCTTCGAAAGAATGGCCGGATATTATACTGCACTGTCCGCTGGAGCATCAGTCTCTTACGCCGAAAGTATCGAGACTGTGGCGCAGAACATGATGGAAGTGAAGCCAACGGTCGTTACTACTGTGCCTCGATTGTTCGAGCGAATCTATGCTCTCTTAATGAAGAATGTTGAGTCCGGTTCGGCGACTAAGCAGAGAATTTTTCATTGGGCCGTTGGCGTCGGAAAGGAATATGTTGCGGCAAAGAAAAAAGGTGTGGCTGGACCGATCATTCGAACAAAGTATTCTCTTGCCGATAAATTGGTCCTTTCAAAAATAAAAGCGAGAACCGGCGGAAGGATAAGGTTTTTCGTAAGCGGAGGGGCGGCTCTTTCGCGCGAACTCGGCGAATTTTTTGAATCCGTCGGAATCATGATAGTTGAAGGCTACGGAATGACAGAGTCATCGCCTGTCATTACTGCAAACAGAGCAGATGATTACAAGTTTGGCAGTGTGGGGAAACCACTTAAGAATGTTCAAGTTAAAATTGCTGACGATGGCGAAATACTTACTCGCGGTCCGCATGTAATGGTTGGGTATTACAAGAACCAAGAAGCTACGAATGAATCCATTGACAAAGACGGCTGGCTTCATACAGGTGATATAGGACACTTCGATACTGACGGATTTGTAGTAATTACAGATAGAAAGAAGCACCTGTTCGTGAATTCGGGCGGCAAAAACATCGCTCCACAGCCGATAGAGAGCTTATTGCAGCAGAGCAAATTTGTAGACCAGATTCTGCTTATCGGTGACAAGAGAAGGTTCAATACAGCTTTGATCGTCCCGGATTTTGATTACTTGAAAGATTTTGCTGACCAGCATCATGTCAAATATCAAAACGAAGAAGAATTGATAAACGACGAGAAAGTAAATGAGGCGGTCAGGAAAGATATTAACGAGCTTCAAAAAGATTTAGCGAAGTACGAACAGGTCAGACGATTCAAATTGCTTGCGGCGCCCTTCACGATTGAAAATGGAGATCTGACTCCGACAATGAAAGTGAAAAGGAAAGTGGTCGAGCAAAAATATGCCGACTTAATTAATTCAATGTATAACTGATGGAACGAGAATGAATTTACAGGAAAAAGAAAGCACATTTTTATTACAGACCTATAAGCGACTTCCGGTTGAAGTCGACCATGCTGATGGCGTTTACATTTATGGGAAAGACAGGAAAAAATATCTTGACTTTTTTGGCGGACTTGCCGTGAACGCTCTTGGTTACAATAACGTGCGTGTGAAGGCGGCAATAGTTGATCAAATAGATCGTTACATGCACATGTCAAATATGTTTTACATGGATGTGCAAATAGAATTTGCGGAAATGCTTTGTAAGTTGTCCGGATACCCGAAAGTTTTCCTCACGAATTCCGGAACGGAAGCGATCGAAGCCGCCATTAAACTCTCACGCAAGTGGGGCAAGAAAGAAGAAAGAGTAAAGCTTTTTGCGCTTAGCAATTCTTTCCACGGCAGAACGCTCGGCTCTCTCTCTTTGACCGATAGGCCAAAATACAGGCAAGGATTTGAACCGTTTGTTCCTGAGATCAATCACATAGGATTTAATAATGTTAGCGACCTGAGGCAAAGCGTCGACAAGCAGACGGCGGCTGTCTTCATTGAATTCATTCAGGGCGAAGGCGGTGTCAACGTAGTTTCAGATGAGTTTGTTGATGAGCTATTTTCATTGAAACAGAAATATGGATTCCTGGTCATCGCTGATGAAATTCAATCCGGGATTTACCGCACCGGAAAGTTCTTCGCATTCGAACATTACGGAGCGCGTCCAGACATGGTTACTGTGGCAAAGCCAATCGGCGGCGGACTGCCGCTCGGCGGACTCCTTGTTGATCCCCATCTTGTCGACGTGATGGGTTACGGAGCGCATGGAACCACTTTTGGCGGCAATCCTGTCTCCTGCGCCGCCGGTTTGGCAACTCTGAAAGAACTTTCGGAAAGGGAAATCGTTTTTCATGTTACAAAAGTCGGCGGTTATCTAAAGCAAAGATTACTGGAATTCAAGGCTAAGCATCCTGATTTTGTAACAGATGTTCGCGGACTTGGCTTGATGATTGGCGTCGAATGCAAAAGCGAATGCGGTGAATTTGTAAGTCAACTATTGTCGGATGGCGTTCTTGCAAGCTGTACTAACGGGAATGTTATCAGGCTTTTGCCGCCGCTAGTGATTCAGGAGGAGCATGTTGACATTTTAATTTCTAAACTTGAACAAACATTCACAAAACACACTAAACCAACAACAAATTAGGAGGTACTCGGTATGCGTAACTTAATCTTAGTATTCGTCACGGCAGTATTATTAGCTGCTCCTCAGGCAAAATCGCAACAGTTGAAAGTGGCGGCAAAAGGAGAGAAGGCACTTTTATTCAACTTCACCGGCCTGAGCGCAATCAGCCTTACGGAATATCAGGGTGGAATAGGCGGGAAATATTTCTTGTCAGATGGAATGGCCGTCAGAGCGATGTTGCTATTCGGGATAGACAACACGACTGCAAAGGGCACAGCGGGATTCACGGACGCCACCGACAGTAAAACGGCATTCGGAATTGGAGGAGGCCTTGAGTATCATGTTCCTGTAGCCTCAAATGTGAGTCCGTACTTAGGAGGAGCCATTTCTTTCACTTCCGGCAGCGAGACCGCTAAGGGCTCAGTACCGGTGGGGAATTCTGCTGGCGAAAATAAGTCAAGCAGTACAACACTTGGATTGGGAGCGCTCGCTGGTGTCGAATACTTTTTCAACCAAAGTGTTAGTCTGAGCGCCGAATATCAATTTGGCTTTTCAACCACAAGCGTCACAAGCACCGGTAACCCTGACCAGAGTGAATTCAAACTCGGTTTCCAAACTGCAGGTTTGACTTTAGCAGTCTATTTTTAAAAGAGGAGCTCAAGCATGGGAACGCAACAACTGCTTTTGTTCGTCCTTGTGGCGATAATTGTCGCAGTGGCTATTGCGCTCGCCGTGGTGTATTTCAAGTCGAATCAACAGGACACTGACATCAATGAGGTTATAAACGAGCTTAACCACATCGCAGCGACGGCACAAGGATGGTATAGAAAACCTCCAACAATGGGGGGCGGAAATAGGTCGTTCACCGGTTTTACTTTGGCGACTATTTCTCAACCTGATTCCACTGATCTTGCCAAGTATCAAGTGGTTTCAGCAAACAGTGGACTTCTCCAACTGCAGGCAATTGGATATCTGAATTTTACCGTCGCTGTGAATGTCTATCCGGATTCAATAGGATCTTTTAGCGTAGTAAGATGACAAAAACAATTATTGAACCATTCAAGATCAAATCTGTTGAGCCGATCAATTTCTCTACTCGTGAATATCGCGAGCAGGTGCTCCGAGAAGCTTACTACAATCTTTTCTTGCTGAAAGCCGATGATGTTTTGATCGACCTGTTGACGGATTCAGGAACCGCCGCGATGAGCTCGAAACAGTGGGCGGCATTGATGGATGGCGATGAATCCTATGCGGGGTCGAGGAGCTTTTTCAAATTTGAAAAAGTTGTCAAAGAACTTACTGGACTTAAGAATGTAATTCCGACTCATCAAGGAAGGGCCGCCGAGAAAATTCTCTTCACGGTTGTCGGCGGCCCCGGAAAAATTATTCCGAACAACACTCACTTTGATACGACCCGCGCCAACGTAGAATTTTCGGGTTCTACCGCCGTTGACTTGCCGATTTCAGCTGCGCTTGAGACCGACAAGTACGCTGATTTCAAAGGCAATATTGATCTGAACAAGTTGGAAGATCTAATCAAGAGGGTCGGCGCCGATAAGATTCCACTGTGCATTCTGACTGTGACAAACAATTCGGTTGGAGGTCAGCCTGTCAGCATGAAGAACATAAGAGAGACCAGAGCTCTTCTCAACAAATACAACATTCCTTTGTTTCTCGACGCCTGCAGGTTTGCAGAGAATGCATTCTTCATAAAACTTCGTGAGCCGGGATACGAGAACAAGAGTGTGAAAGAAATTGCTCAGGAAATGTTCAGTTGTACCGACGGATGCACGATGAGTGCAAAGAAAGACGGGCTTGTGAACATCGGTGGATTTCTCGCACTGAACAACTCGGCAATTGCGGAGAAAGCGCGAAGTCTTCTTATTATGACCGAAGGCTTTCCGACATACGGTGGTTTGGCAGGCCGTGATTTGGAGGCTATGACACAAGGTCTCGTCGAAGTCCTCGATGAAGATTATTTAAAGTACAGGATACGCTCTATAGAATATTTCGGCAACAAGTTACTGAAAGAAGGTGTTCCAGTTTTGGTGCCGATCGGCGGGCACGCGGTCTTTCTCGATGCAAAAAGATTTCTTCCGCACGTTCCATCACATGCTTATCCCGGACAGGCAATCGCCGTCGAAATGTATCTGGAAGGCGGCATCCGAAGCGTAGAAATTGGTTCCGTTATGTTCGGGAAAGAAGTTGACGGGCAATTCAACGCGGCTCAACTCGAGCTTGTCCGGCTTGCCGTTCCGAGGAGAGTATACACGCAAAGTCACATCGATTATGCCGCTGAAATAATAATTGAAGTGTACAAACGACGAGCGAAAATTCCCGGCTATAGAATTACCTATGAACCTCCTTATCTTCGTCATTTCACGGCGCACTTCGAGCCAATGGCAATGGAGGAAACTCATTCGATATAGTTGTACGGTTAGTCATAGATTTTTCCTATTTCTGGTATGCGGGGGGATGGCTTGCTGTTGACTAAGTGCCCTGTATGCAACGCAGACAATTTAGATTTTTCCATGCGATGTATTTCCTGTGGAAGTTATTTGCAGCAGAACGTCAGGACGCTCGATCTCTTTTCTACGTTGTTTAATTTATGGCGTTATCCTGATTTCACTTTGCGCAGAATCGTTCTTGCCACGCATCGAAACTACACTATTTTACTCGCAATTTTAGAAGCTGTCGGCTTGAGTTTCCTTTTCTTGTTTGTTGTGAAAGCCGCCGACATCTACTCGGTTGAATTACCGAGACTTCTCAATGTAGGAGTTAGCCTTGCTGTCATAGTATTTCTTCCGAGCATCTACCTGATTTCTGCGCTCAACTATCTGATCGTGCGGCTGAAGCGGACTGGCGCCTCATTCAAAGGTTTTGCTTCAGGAATCATCTACAGTTTGCATCCGATTGCCGTCAGCGCGATAATCTTTCTTCCGACTGAAATAGCTGTGTTTGGAGCGTATCTTTTTTCGAACAACCCTTCGCCCCAAGTCATAAATCCACTGCCGTTTTATTTTCTCGGATTTCTCGATTTTGTATTCGGCACGGCGGCATTTTTTTTCGCCGTACGCCTCACGCAAGTATTGTTCGGCTCGAAGATCCTCGTTGCGGCTTTCGCTGCAATTTCTTCGGTCGTGCTTTTCACAGCATTTGAAGTTGCCAAGTATATTTTATTAAAATGGTAAATACAGAAGTGAATAATGAACTAAAAAATATAGTCGGGAAGGCACAATGGAATATTTAAACTCTGTCGCAAATGTAAAGAATGGTTTGATTGTCTCCTGTCAATTTGAAGCCAGTGACCCGTTCAACCAGCCGGAACACGTTGCGCTTTTTGCTTTATCCGCGCAGATGGGTGGAGCGGCTGGAATTCGCACTGAGGGCAAAAACAATATAAAGGCCGTTAAGTCTAAAGTCAGTCTTCCGGTAATAGGCCTTATCCAGTCAGCATATCCTGATGGTTCTGTTTTGATCACAGGTGATTTCAAAGAAGTAGATGACATAATTGAGGCTGGAGCAGACATCGTCGCGCTCGACGTTACAGAACGGGTTCGTCCAAACGGACTCACAGGGTTTGAATTCCTGCGGCGAGTGCGAGTAAACCATCCGGGAACGCTTTTACTTGCCGATGTTTCTGCTTTTGAAGAAGGTGTGCAAGCAGCGGAACTCGGCGCTGATATTGTTTCGACCACACTTTCCGGTTACACTCCTGCGACTGCGCAAAAGGGAAGAGAAGGAGTGGATTTCGATTTGCTTGAGCGGCTTTCGGAGTCCCTTGTCATACCGGTGATCGCGGAAGGGAGAATCTTGCTTCCTGCCGAGGCAGCACATGCTTTTGACCTTGGAGCTTATGCGGTTGTCGTCGGCGCCGCAATTACAAGACCGACTGTAATAACACAAATGTTCATTCACGAGATTCAGACGAGACCTAAACGCAATGAAAAGGAAAATTAAAGTAATTCAAGTCGGACTTGGACAAATTGGTATCAATATTGCCAAAGCTCTTCTTAAGCATGATGATCGTTTCGAAATAGTTGGCTGCGTAGACAGCGCACCGGACAAAATTCATAAAGATATTGGTGAGCTGTTAGAGCCGAAGGGTTCACCTGCGGCAAGCCTGCCTTCGGCGACCGGAGGCATTTTCAATCTATCCATTGTTGGCTCGATAGATGATTTGAAACGGAAGAAGGCAGATGTCGTCGTTCATTCCACGGTTTCATTCATGCCTGAAGCTGGTGAACAGGTTCTTCAACTGCTTGATAAGGGATACAACGTTATCACGACAGCGGAAGAGATGTTTTTTCTGCGCCAGCGTGATCCAAAACTGTTCCGGAAGTTAGATGCTGCCGCAAAACGAAAGCACTTGCGGTTGTTGGCTACTGGCGTCAACCCTGGTTTCGTAATGGATAGCTTAGTTTTGATGTTTACAGCGCCTTGCGTTTCAATCACAAATATTCGCGTAGAACGCATGGTAAACCTAAGTCGTCGAAGGCTTGCCCTTCAAAGAAAGTTGGGAGTCGGCTTAACCCGTCAAGAATTTATGAAAGAGACTGAAAGCGGGAGGTTTGGACCCGTCGGCTTGACCGATTCCGCAGAATTTGTCGCACACCATCTTGATATTAAGTACGATAATATCCGTTCGACTATTCAACCTGTTATCGCGGATCATGATTATCATGGCGATGATGTCTTTGTCGCGATGAACCACGTAATCGGCGTGAGACATGAAGTAGTCGTCGAGAAGCAGGGACAAGCTATTCTGTCGCTGCGATTGACAATGAGAATAGATGCCTCAATTGAATACGATGCGATTTTCATCGACGGCGATCCTCCCGTGAATGTTGTGATCAACAACGGCATCATGGGCGACACCGCAACCGTCGGTTTAGTTTTAAACCAACTCGAATATTTGCTCGACTCGGAGCCCGGCTATCATGATATGGCCGATATGAGAATTCCTCATTTCACTCTGAATCACATCTCATAATGAAGTCGCGCTACGGCTATTACTTCCTTTTCATGTCTTTGTACAGCGTTGCTGTGTCTGTGTGGCTGCGCGTTTTCACATTAAGCAACGCTGGGCTAATAGCGTTCTTTTGTTTTAGTGCTGTAGTAGTCTCTGCGCTGGTTATTAGCTGGGCGGCGGAGGCAGCTGAGTTCAGCATAAGCCAAGGACTCGCCGTCGCGATCGTGGCGCTTCTGCAGGTTGTGCCTGAGTTTATGGTGGAAGCCGTCATCGCATGGAGAAAAGATATAGACCTCATGATGGCAAATTTCACGGGGTCAAACAGATTGCTGATGGGAGTCGGCTGGCCGCTGATTTTCATAACTACGGATATTTATTCCAGAATTAGGAACAAAGAGAAAATTGACGTAATTGAACTGCGTCCTGAAAACATTGTCGAAGTCGCCGCGCTGCTTATTTCTTCGCTTTATTTCATCGTGGTTTTACTGAAACGAGATCTCCAAATCTACGATGGAATTTTCTTGGGGTTTGTGTTTGTCGGGTATATGTACATTCTTAGAGTTTTGCCAGAAGAAGAAGAAGAGAAAAAGGAGGATTTGTTGTCAATGCCTCGCTCTCTTGTTTCCGTCGAAGACGGCAAGAAGCGAGGGATATTGCTGTTTGTCCTTTTCCTTGTTGGCGGCGCGACGATGTGGGCAGTTGCAGATCCGTTTCTGAACAGTATGAAAGAAGTGGCCGCCGCCGCTGGAATAAGCGCATTTGTGTTCGTTCAGTGGGTAGCGCCATTTCTTTCGGAATTTCCTGAGAAGGTCACGGCTTTCTATTGGGCTCGGACAATTCGTTTGGCGCCGATGGCTCTTCTGAATATGATCAGCAGCAAGGTGAACCAGTGGACACTCTTGGTTTCTATGATTCCGATTGTCTATTCACTTTCTATGGGAAGAGTTTCGACAATTCCGCTGGACATTCACCACAGGGAAGAAATCCTGCTTTCGATGATGATGACGTTTTATGGCTGCGCCGTTCTTGCTAAACTGAAGTTCACTCGCGGAAATGCGATAATTTTGTTTGTCCTTTGGCTTGCTCAATTTCTTTATCCTGTTAATTTTACTTTTATGCCTCAACTTCCGGTTATCGGCGATAATTCGAGATTGATTACCTCTGTCATTTTTGGTGTCCTCGCAATTTATGAAATTGTAAGGCACTGGAAAGAATTTAGAATCGCCGATGGAATAAATGAGACGATTCGATTGGCAAAAGTGAAAAGGAGCTCGAACGGTTGACATTATGAGACCTGTTGGCGAAAGGGTGATCAAGTTCATTGTGAATCCTGTTTCAGGCAACGGCAGGACACGGAAGGTGCTGCCTCGCCTGATCGGAGTTGCTAAAAAGCTGGGCATTAATTTCGATCTTCAGGTTACGCAAGCGCCTGAGCATGCCACGGAACTTGTTAATGATCGTTCTGGAGAATTCGACATTGTAGTGGCGGTAGGAGGTGACGGAACGGTAAATGAAGTCGCTGCCGGCGCACTAAAGAATGAGAAAGTGATGGGAGTTATTCCCACGGGTACGGGAAATGACTTTGCTCGAGCAATGGGAAAGCTAAAAAGCCTGCACGATTATATTCACAGAGCAGTTGCCGGCAGAGTGAAGTTGATAGATGTCGGGACTCTCCACCTCGACAACAAAGAACTCCTATTTGTGAATGGAGTCGGTGTCGGTTTCGATGCTGAGGTCGCCAGGGAAAGTTTGAATGTTCACAAGCTAAAGGGTTTATCAAGATACCTATATGCACTTTTGAAAACTCTTTCAAAGTACAAAGCCGCGCAAATGAGAATTGAATTTGACGACCGTGTTATAGACGAGAAGACTTTTCTCGTTGCAATAGGAAATGGTACATCTGCGGGTGGCGGATTTCTGCTGACCCCTAATGCAAAACTTGATGACGGACTTTTGGATGCGTGCATTGTGTCGGATGTTTCAATAAAGCGCGTGTTACAAGTCTTGCCGAGCGTACTTAACGGAAGTCATGGAAAACATCCCGAAGTATCGATGGTCAGGACGAATCGCGCGAGAATACAAAGCGAAATTCCGGTTTCAATCCACAGAGATGGCGAGATCCCGCCGAATAAAGTGAATGACTTCGAGGTACGCGTTGTACCCAGAAGTCTAAAAATAATGCTTTAGATTCCTTTCCAAACTTCTTCCAAAACTTATTTCTACAAAAAGGCAAAACTTGGAACAAGACAAGGACAGTTTTGTGTTAGGAAGACTGTATGGCAACCAATAGAAGACAATTCTTGAATCGAGTGCTTACAGCAGGCGTGACTGTTCTTGCGGGCTATGTCGTGTATCCCGTGATAAGGTTTTTGATTCCGCCATCGGTCTCATCGGATGAACCAACGAAAGTTTTTGTCACAACAACGGATGAGATGAAACCAAACTCGGCAAAGTTTTTTAGATTTCTCGACAGGCCTGCCGTCCTTGTGCGTTTGCCAAACGGCGATTACAAAGCGCTGTCCGCAAAGTGCACGCATCTTGGATGCACGGTTGAATTTAAGCCGGCGAAAGATTTCTTTTACTGCAATTGTCATGGCAGCGAGTTCGATATAAATGGTAAAGTGTTAAAAGGTCCTGCGGCACTGCCGCTGCCAGTATATGTCGTCTCGTTATCCGGGAATAAGATTTTTGTTTCAATACAAAATCGGATAGCATGAATTAAATGAAAAAGCGGATAATCAATTTCTTCGATGAACGAATTGATTTAGCTCCTATCCGCAATTGGGTGCGGCACAAGACAATTTCTCAGCACAAGCATTCTTTCTGGTATTACTTTGGCGGTCTCGCGCTGTTTCTCATAACTGTCCAAATCATAACGGGCATTATGCTCGCATTTTATTATTCACCGAATCCGGCGACCGCGAACGAATCTGTTCGCTACATCATGGAGCGTGTGCATTACGGCTGGTTGATCAGGTCGATTCATTTTTGGGGAGCTAACTTCCTTGTGGCTGTCGTGTTCGTCCACATGTTTTCCACTTACTTCATGAAGGCGTATCGCAAGCCCCGTGAAATGATGTGGATACTCGGTATTCTCATCCTCGGTTTGGTTCTGGCATTTTCTTTCACAGGATATCTCTTACCGTGGACCACGCTGTCCTACTTCGCGACGAAAGTTGGAGTGAATACTCCACTGGTTATTCCCGGCATCGGTGGATTTCTGGCTCGAATCATGCAGGGTGGAGCAGATGTCGGTGCTGCAACATTAACAAGAATGTTTACGCTTCACACGGTTGTATTGCCATTGACCGCTTTAATTCTCATCTCACTTCACGTTTTGTTGAGCCAGATATTAGGGACGAGTGTTCCGCTGTCTCAAAAAGGGTACACGGAACAGACAAGATTCTTTCCGGATTTTGTAATGAGAGATGCAGCGGTTTGGGCAGGCGGATTCGCAATACTTCTCGCATTTGCCACAATCTTTCCGGCAAATTTGGGAAGCAAAGTGAACCCCGTCATGCCGGCGCCACCGGGAATAAAACCGGAATGGTATTTTCTCTTTGTGTTCCAGACATTGAGAACTGTGCCGGAAATTGTTGCTATGGGTGTCATAACACTTGGAGCGTTAATCTGGCTTCTCGTTCCTTTTCTTGACAAAAAGTCTTCGCGAGGAGAAAAGAGCCGCTTCTTTACTTTGTTTGGACTTGCCGTGCTCGTCTACATGGTTGCAATGACAATCACGGCTTACATAACAACAGAAGTGCACTGATGTTTCTCATTCCGCTCCAATCCGCCGCAGAAGACTCACTGGCAGCGAGCATCCCTTCCTTTACTGACAGAATCAACTTCACTCTGCCATTGATCGTCATCTTATTCATAATCATGTTCTTCCTTCTTTTGAAGTCGTACGAATCTGATAGAAGCTAGAAGCAATTAGCTAAAAGCTCGTAGTTCGTTGGTACCAGCCATCAGCTATGAGCTATCGACTATTTCCCGCCAATCCTTGAAAAGTTTTCGACGTAATCCTATATTGAAAAAGTTAAATGAAAGAACAATGTATCCGTCTCAATAACGCCACCTTCTATGCGTACCATGGTGTCCTCACAAATGAGCAGGCATCCGGTGGTAAGTTTGAGGTCGATGTCGAAATGTTCGGCGACTTTTCAAAAGCTTCTCAAAGCGATAAGTTAAAAGACGCTGTGGATTACGAAAAGGTTTACAGATTCATAAAAGAACTCGTGATTGAAAAGCGCTTCTACTTGATCGAATCGCTCGGCACCCAGATAGCGGAAAGTATTCTCAAGAATTTCTTGTCGCTTAACAGAGTCATCGTGAGGGTAAGGAAGCACACGCCGCAGGTTGGCGGTGTGGTTGATTTTGTGGAATTTGAAACCGAGAGAACTCGTGTCCAAAAGGATCCCTTTGGGAGAGATTGAATCCTACCTCTCGCTCGGCTCAAATCTGGGTGATAGGCTCGGATACTTAAAAGAGGGGCTCGATTTAGTACTGACCCTGCCTGACACGAACCTGCTTAAAATTTCTGCAGTGTACGAGACAGAACCTGTTGACTTCGCTGACCAGCCACGGTTTCTTAATTTAGCAGCGTGTATTCACACCAAACTTGAACCTCACGAGCTGCTCCATTTGTTGAAAGACCTTGAAAGGAAAATTGGCCGTGTTCATAGAGACCGATGGAGCGCGCGCGAAATAGACATTGATATTATCTTTTACGGAGATTACAAAATAGATTCTGACGACTTAATTATCCCTCACCCGAGAGCCCATCTGCGAAAATTTGTTCTGCAGCCCTTGAGCGAAATCGCACCGGAATTTCGGCATCCTGTTGCCCATAAGACAGTGGAGCAGCTTCTTAAAGAATGCGTTGATAACTCGAGTGTAACAAGACTCGAAGAGCTTTCGACTCAGCCTGAGGCTGATGTCCTCTCCAAAGGATCCTTCGGACAGAGGCGGATGAGCCTCCGGCTCAATCGATAGGTTAGCAATGGAACTCCAGAATTACACTACCGATATGAGGCATATTGCAATCGAAGGCGTTATCGGAGCCGGTAAAACAAGCCTCACATTGAAACTGTCCAAACTTCTCAAGGGGAAAGCAGTCCTTGAGCATTTTGAAGAGAATCCATTTCTTGAAAATTTTTATGACGACATACGGCACTATGCATTCCAGACTCAGATATTCTTTCTCCTGAGCAGATATAAGCAGCAGCAGGAACTCACTCAGATGGATCTCTTTGAGCAATTGATCGTGAGCGATTACTTGTTTGAAAAAGATAAAATATTTGCTTACCTGAATTTGCAGGATGATGAGTTGAAGCTGTACGAGACGTTGGTCGGATTGCTCGAGAAGACAGTTCCAAAGCCCGATCTCGTCGTCTACCTGCAGTGCAATGTCGATCATTTAATGTCGAATATTAAAAAGCGCGGGCGAAAATTCGAAAGAAGTATTTCGAGAGAGTATATCCAAAGTTTGAACGAAGCATACAATTACTTTTTCTTTCGTTACAAATCATCACCGCTGCTTATCGTAAACGCCGACCAAATTGATTTTGTCAACGATGAGAAAGACTTTGAAAGGCTGGCCTCGGAAATATTGAAGCCGAGGAAAGCAGCTGAATATTATAACCCAATATTGAAGTAATGATCAGATTTATTATTTGGATAGTTTTCTTCTATGCGGTCTATCATTTCATCAGGACTGCTATTCGAAGTGCGATCAACAAGGGAATAAAAGACCACGAAACCCAAAAAGAATCTCGGCGCCGCAAAGAGAAGGAAATCAAAATTGACCGCAAGGATATTGAAGATGCAAAGTATGAAGACATCAAGTAGGAGTTCTTGCTGGTGAGCGACGATGGCAGCACGCATAGTCATAATAGGAAACTTGAACGGGCTGCCAAGAACGCTTCGCGTTGGTTATTCGCAAAATTGGCTTCAAAACACCATAAGAATTGGCGCGGGGTTGAGGTAGTTTCACCAAAGAAGATCATTGTAATACGACAGCATAATCAGTTTGGGGATGTCTTGTGTACCGTCCCGCTGCTGCGGGCTCTGCGCAATAAATTTCAACTTGATGAGCTCACTGTTGTTGTTTCTCCTCAGAACATAGCAGCGCTTGAAGGCTGTCCGTATGTTACAAGTCTAATCGAATATGACAAGTTATCTTTCTACAAGAAGCCCTCTCTCTTTTTTAAGTTTATCAAGAAGCTTCGTAGTGGTTATGATGTCCTTTTAGTTCCGTCGAATGTTTCGATTTCTTTGACAAATGACATAATGGCGTTCTTTGTCAAAGCACCGATAAAGATTGGCCCACGCTCTCTGGAAAACGTTTCGAATAAGACAAGCTCCGTTTATGATGTTGCCGTTGACCTGCAGTGGGGAGATAAAATAGTGCACCAGTCTTACAGGAACATGAAGATCGCAACTCTATTGGGAGTCGAGCAGGAAGGCGATACCGGTGAACTAGAGTATAAAGTTAGAGAGGATCTTTCTGCCGAGGCGAAAGCGTTCTTGAAAAAGATTGGCAATAATTCATCTCGAAAGATCGCAATTCATGCCGGTGCAGGTAAGGCTCCGAACCGATGGGATGCAGGGAACTTTGCAAGGCTGGCGGAGTTGCTGCATGATGAACTGGGGGCAGAGTTGTATCTTACAGAAGGTCCCATGGATCATGAAATAATGGACAAGCTTGCAAACTTGATGAAGGTGCCTTTTGTCAGAATTCGCAATAGAGCAATACCGTTGGTAGCCGCGTTTCTCGAAAGGATGAATCTCGTAGTTACAAATGATACGGGAATTATGCACTTGTCGGCGGCTGTCGGAACTTCGACTTTATCTCTATTTGGGCACACCGATCCGCTGCAATGGGCGCCAATAGGCAAGAAGCACAAGTTTATTCTTGGAAAGGGGGGTGATATAGATTCTATCAGTGTCGATAAGGTGTTTGCCGTGATAAAGAAAGCACTTGAGAAGGTATAGGACAGGAATGGATTACTTTTACCGGCTCAAAGAAAAGCTCCTAAAATATTTTTCAAAATTTGAATTTTCACAGGAACCAATCCACTTACTTCTCGCCATCGTTACCGGAATTTTAGCAGGATTTGGTGGGATTCTGTTTTACAAAATGATCCAATTAGTGGAACACTTGATGTTCTACAGCCCGGCTGGCTTCTTTGGCCTTTCGAATCTCATAAACTTAAGAGGGTGGGAAAGATTCGTTATAATTCCAATCATCCCGGCAATCGGCGGTTTGGTTGTCGGTTGGATTACAATTAAACTTGCGCCCGACGCCTCTGGAGAGGGCGTTCCGATGGTTATTGAAAATGTTGCTAAGAAAGGCGGCATCTTAAACCCATTTTTGGCGGTAACGAAACTTGTTACTAGCGCGATATCGATAGGCAGCGGCGGAGCCGGTGGCCGGGAAGGTCCCGTCATAGCGATAGGAGGAGCAATAGGTTCAACTGTCGGGCAGGTCTTCAGGTTAAATGAAGAACAGATGAAGTCGCTCGTTGGTTGCGGCGCTGCGGCAGGCCTCGCGGCGGTGTTCAATGCTCCTATTGGGGGAGCTCTCTTTGCGATGGAAGTCGTGATCGGCAGCTTAAACATGCAAACTTTCTCGCCAATTATAATCAGCTCCGTCTTTGGCACTTTCGTTTCGAGAAGTATTCTCGGCAACAAGCCGGTCTTTGTGATCCCGACGTTCTCTTTGAGAAGCGGGTATGAACTTATCTTCTACGTGATACTCGGACTGTTTGCAGGATTTGTTGGAGTTCTTTTCGTGAAGCTATTCTATGCGACTGAAGAATTTTTCGAGAGCAAGAAATTCCCTGTAAAGAGCAAAATACTTAAACCAGCTATCGGAGGATTAATTGTAGGGATCATCGGAATATATTTTCCGGAAGTATTTGGATACACTTATCAGGGAGTAAATGCTTCGTTGTATAGCAGGGATTCTTTCTTGATCCTCGCCGCGTTACTTCTGCTCAAGCCGATTGCCACTTCGGTGACTCTGGGAAGCGGCGGCTCAGGTGGAACCCTTGCCCCGTCGCTATTCATCGGCGCTATGGCGGGAGGCGCGTTCGGAAACATCGTGAACGTTATTGCTCCGTCGATAGCTGCGCCCCCGGGCGCATACGCGCTCGTTGGTATGGCGGCGGTTACAAGTGCAACAGTTCAAGCGCCGCTGGCCGCTTCAATTCTGGTTTTCGAGATGACCGATAAGTATGAAACTATTTTGCCGCTCCTGATCGCCGTTGTTGCGGCTACGTATATTTCGAAGAAATACTTGAAGGGATCAATTTACACCATTAGTCTTAAGCTGAAAGGGCAGTTCCTCGACGTCTACGGTAGAGACGTAAATATCTTGCGCTCAATCAAAGTTAAAGACGCAATGAAGCCGCAACTCGTCGCGGCTTCCGAATCCACGCGACTTTCAGATTTGATTGAGATGATCCCGGAAAGCAACACATCGGTATTTCCAGTTATAAAACATGATGGTACTCTCTCCGGAACAATCTCTTACGGGGAAATCAGGCAAGTTATGATGGACGATACCGTTAAAGAACTTTTGAATGTTCTGGTCGTAAAAGATATTCTTAATCCCACTAATCTTAGCGTTCTTGAAGATGATGATCTTTCGTCGGCGATGAAGCTGATGCTTGATGCCGGTGTTCCATCTGTTCCGGTGGTGAGGGAAGGGAATCAGCTTGTCGGCATGTTATTCCTGAACGATGCGACTCAAGCATATGAAAAGAAATTACTTTTGAGCGAGGTGGCGTCATAATGATATCAAATGCAGAAATAAAACATCTTGCCGAACTGAAAGAGCGAAGCGGCAGAATAGGCCAAAAGAGATTCTTTATAGAAGGGAAACGCAGTATCGAGGAAGCTCTTGCCGCAAATGCTGATATAAAACAGATAATTGTAAACCTTGCAACGAATTCTCAGAAATTCGCCGAGATATATTCCGGAGCAGAGGAAAGAGGGATCAGAATCGAAGAGATCCCGGCGGAGAAATTCAACAAATTATCATCCACTGAAACAAGCCAAGGAATAATTGCGGTCGCGGAAGTTCATGAGACTACTTTTGAGGATTTGATATCAGATCTACGCACAAAAAGGAAAGCAATCGTATTAATTTTTGATCGGATATCCGACCCGGGCAATCTGGGAACGATTCTCAGATCTGCCGCTTGGTTTGGAGTTGACGCTGTCTTGATTGCCAAAGGAAGCGTGGACGTTTATAATCCGAAGGTTGTCAGGTCTGCGATGGCGGCGATCACGGGATTGAACTTCCTCCAGGAAGTAACCCTTGTTGACGAAATGCCGACATTAAAGAAACTTGGGTTTACTATGATTGCCTCAACACAAAACGGAAATGTCGGTTATACTGAATATGAATTTCCGAAGAAAGCGGCTCTGGTATTTGGCTCAGAGGCAACTGGGATAACACAGAAAGTTGCGGCGCATTGCGACGAGAGCATCTTTATACCTCGAGTTGGAAAGATGGAATCACTTAACGTTGCTGTAGCGACTTCAATAGTTTTAGCAGAGGTGGTAAGGCAGAGATCAGCTTCGGGGCAGCACTCCTAAGCCCGGCTCATCGTTCAGTAGAAGTTTTCCGTCTATATTTTCCGCGCCAACAAACGGGTCGTTATTTATCAAGACGTTTCCATCGAGATCGGTCCAATCAGTCAGCGGTGAGATTTGGACCGCGGAAGTTATTCCAATAGATGATTCAATCATGCACCCGGTCATAATTTTCATCTTGTGTGCGCGAGCCGCATAGATCAATTTCCTTGATTTCGTTAAACCACCAATCTTTTGAACTTTGACATTGATTCCGTCGTAAGCCGTTGCGACCTCTGCAATATCATAGAGAGACTCGATTGCCTCATCAGCAATAATCGGCATTTTGACTCGTTCATGCAGCCATCTAATATCATCTATTTGACTCGCTGGCATCGGCTGCTCGATGAACTCCACGTTCTGCGTTGCCAGCCAATTTATTCGCTCAAGCGCTTCTTCTTTTGATTTCCATCCTTCGTTTGCATCAACTCGCAAAGGCTTATTGGTAACGCTTCTGACAGCTTTGATTATCTCTTCATCATTTGGCAAACCAACTTTTATTTTCAAAATCGGATAGTTAGCAGCCTCGCGAACTTTCTGCTCAATAACATCAGGTGTATCAATGCCGATCGTGAAAGTGGAAATTGGAGTTTTGCTTTTATCAACTCCAAAAAATTTGTAAAGTGGAATACCGAGCTTCTTTCCAATCCAGTCATGCATCGCAATGTCAACCGCAGCTTTAGCGCTCGTGTTTCCCGGCGCAATCGAATCGAGGTAATCGTTAATGTCTTCCAGTTTGAAAGGATCGGACAATTTCGCGATATCGACTTTTTTAAAGAAAGCCTCGACTGTATTGGGGGCTTCGTTGTACCGCGCGTTTGGCGAAGCTTCGCCATACGCAGTGATGCCATCCTTTTCGAATTTCATCAGCATAACCGGAACAGAGTCCCGTGAACTCCGGGAGATCGTAAAAGTGTGCTTTAGTTTCAAGTCATAACGCCAATATTCAAAATTCATTTTCCCTTTGCCTTTGCTTGATATTGAGCCGAGTGAAAAAACCGGATTAACCTTCGCCATAGCGACAGACGCTCCAGCAAGATACATAAACTTTCTGCGTTCCACGGCACATTCCTTAGTTATTTTTTAGAATTCTCTTTGCTCGCACGAATCGATTCAGGTCATACTCGTCGAAGATGCTGGAATCAGCTTTGAAGAAGCTGCTGATTCTAACCATCCCACTCGATTGGATGAACTGTCCATTACCCAGGTAGATTCCGACGTGAACAATCTTTTCAGGTCTTCCATTAATAGCTTTTTCTCCGAAGAAAAGCAAATCTCCGGGTTTCAGATTTCCGAAATTTTTACCCGGATCAACATCCTCACCGAGAAAAACCTGCTGACTTGCATCGCGCGGCAAATCAATTCCATTCATTCTAAAGACGGTTTTTGTGAATCCTGAGCAATCAAAGCCTTTCACGGATGTTCCTCCCCATAGGTACGGGAAGCCGATGAATTCTTTTGCGATCTTTTCAATTCCAACGGCAGTTGGATGGTGTGCCGCAAAGTATATATCGGCATATTCAACATCCGACTGATGGACATATCCGGTTCTCCCGTCAGGTAATTTGACTTGGTAAAAGTCACCTTCCTTGGCAACCGGAACGAGTAAATCAGCCATTACGACATCTGACACTGTGCTACCGTTATCGACACTCGAGCGAATGGCCCCGAAGGTACGAGTTACAAGTAGTTTTCTGGTTTTATCATATTCAGCCATATGGGCTGAGTCAACACGGCAAATAGAAATAGGATCAACCCAGCCGAGATAGTTGTCTTCAGATTTTATCAACAGCCGGCCGCCTTGCTTCTTGAGCACCTTCACTGAGTGACCAAGCAAAACTTGGTTTACCATCTCAGCGGAAGAATGCGGTGTGGAGCGCATGTTAGCAACACTAATGTCAACGATGCCATCGATTTTCGTGCCCAAGTTTGCACTCGGAAGAAGTTCGACTGAATCTACAATGGGTAATCCGGTAGTGTTTCTTATTACATCCAGAAGCGATTGCTTTGCTTTTGGCTGATCCATTTCACCAGCAAGGATGATTCTTCCATTTTCTTCTCTCACCGAAACATCGAAGACTGCCGTACGTTTGTCCGGTGCATACGCGGCTCGCAATGAATCAATGAAATGGTTAATCTGTGACACGTTCACAGAATTGGATTCGCATCCAGCCATAAATAGCGCTAAAAGGACAACCTTCGGAATCTTCATTTTAACACGACCTTTTTTGAAGACAAATTATCAAAGAATCATGCTTAAGGCAACGGGAAAGTTCGGATTGATGGTAAAGCGTGTCAAGGTCCCGCTGTAGGTCGAACTGCCCATGGATTTACACTTTACGAAAAAATCAGAGAAGGTCTTGGATAAGAATTCGAAGATATACATCGCATGCCATACCTGATTGGTCGACTCTGTGATTTTCCGTCGGCTGTAAAATGATGGATGTGCAAATCTAATTTGCAGACAGAGCAACGAGTTTATCTCGAAGACCGGGCCTAAATAGAGAAATTTTTCGATGAAGTACGTCCTGAATATGTTTTCCTTGCTGTGCCTCTAATTGTTATTCGTTGGTGAACAATTTTAGCCACCCGGCTAATATTCTTCCAACCTGCAAGCCAATTTCTTCAAAACACATCACATACGGATTTCTATACGGCATACTAATTGCACGTCAATGAGCGTGAAAACATTTTTTGTCAAAGCGTTGGAATAAATTCCTCTAAAGCCGATAAACATTAGCAAAGGAGTAATTGATATGAGCACTGTTCTCAACAGAAGTGCTATTCCCGGTTTCAAAGATCTGTCCATTAGTGAAATACTGTCGAATTTGCCGTGTGTGAAAGAAGAGTTTAGAAACCAAGAGTGGTTCACTGCAGAAAGCTATTATCCAATCTATGAAACTATCGCTCGCTCTCTGCAACCCCAGTCGGTTATTGAAATCGGAGCGCTTCAGGGATTCAGTTTGATTTCCATGTTGAAGGGAGGAGCGGCTATTGCCAAGTTGCTCTGGGTTGACAATGAGGCGTACATTGAAGGTTCAAATCTAATGTGTGAGCAAAATATTCGATGGTATCTTAGAGAAATAGGAAGGGACAGACGAACAGTTGATATTCACCGCTACCGCAGCCGCTACGATCTATTAAAGCTGATGCAGAGGGAACAACGCTATGACCTCATTCATATCGATGGAGAACATACGTTCGAAGGAAAGCTGCAGGACCTATTGATATGCACTCAGCTCAAGCCTCAATATCTGATGCTCGATGACTATAACCATCTCCAAGAGGTACGGCGAGCCGTGCAGTACTGGGCTAGATCAACCGGCTCCGAATATTTCATCATCGATACTTATAGGGGACTCGCTTTCTTTGATTTCTCAAAAGCGAGGAACGCCCGGGAAATACTTGCGAGCAGCGGACTGACCATAAAGGAAGCAGATCAAAAGGCGATCTCCGTGGGTTATGACGCGACTGAAACTGCTGTAGGGAATACCACCTGTTGGTGTGGTGGAGAACTGACTGAGTCTGTGAATCGATTCTATCTCCAATGTGTCGATTGTGACACGCTGGTTCTCGCCAATGAGCCGGATAAAGAGACGCTTCGCAATTTCTACAGTGCGGATGGATACTGGCATGATTATGTACAGAATCAGATGGGCTTTCAGCCAATTGAACAGAGAGCATTTGACGACTTCGGTGATAGGATCCCTCTGTGGTATAATTTATTAAAAAACTATACCTCACGTCTAACGAGCGTCCTTGAAATAGGATGTTCACATGGCGGGTTTTTGCACTATTGCAGGATTAGAGATGGGGCTAATGTTGTTGGTGTCGAAGTGGATGAAAATACCTGCGTGTTGGCACGAAAAAGATTTAACCTACCATATGTTACTAGCGGCTTATTTCCTGATGTTGACATGCCCGTCGAACATTTTGATGCCATAACAGGTTTCGACGTCATCGAACATTTTGCCGATCCCGTTCGAGCCCTTAAGAGTGTCGGCAATCTTTTGAACGACGACGGTGTATTTTTGTTTCAAACGCCATGTTATCGTGGAGAAGGAGAGAAGTGGGAACAGTTCAAACCGCCGGAGCACATATTTTTATTTAACGAAAAGAGCATCGTCAAGTTAATTGAAACTGTTGGATTGGAAGTGATTGATATTTTGCCCGGCTATAACCCAGATGATATGTTTGTAATCGGCCGTCGAAAGCTTCCGGATAGAAATCATTCAAATCTCCATTCCGAAGGTTTGAAAAATGTAAATAAGAATGGGGCGTCAAAGAAAATGTTTGAGTCCGATGAAGCCCGAGCATCGGCTGAAGAATTGGAGCAAATAAGAACACTGCGCGATTCCGGCATGTTGAATGAGGCGAGTTTAGAAGCGGCACGGCTCTCCGTAGAGCATCCCAATGACGACGTCTTGCTTAACCTTCAGGCCGAATTGAAGCTCCAGCTTGGCAAATCAGCAGTCGCCGAAGCGACACTCTTGAATATACTTGCAAACAATCCTGATAACGTGGATGCTCTCAATAACCTCGCAGTTCTCGACATTCTTCGGGGAGATTTTGATTCTTCCATCGAGATTCTAAACAGAATATTAAGCAATAATCCAGAAAACAATATTGCAAGTCAGAACATGAGATATGTAATGGAGAGAGTTGCACCATCTTCATCTGCCTTGAGAGATGTTGATATAGCCAATCAACTTGCTCATGCAAAAGATGTTATTCTAAAATTTTTGGAAACCAATGGGAGTGATACAACGGCTCTTAACAGGCTTGCAGAGATTTATATTTTTGAAAAAGATTTTTTTGTGGCAAGGAAAACTATCGGTTCTGTGTTGAGGACTGACCCTGCAAACCGGGAAGCAAAATCTAACATCGTTCGTTTGGGGGAACAGACGGTTCAACGTGAGCTGAAAGCTCTAAGGAAATCAATATTAGGTTGAGGAGATAGATAGATGGGAGATAGAATAATTGCCGTTGGACTTATAGAACACATGGGGGATATCGTCGCCTGTGAACCGGTGGCTAGGTATTTGAGAGAGAAATACCCTGAAGACCACATTGTATGGTGCGTAAGGGAACCATATAGGGAGCTAATCGACACAAATCCCTATATCGATGAAACGATTATTGTGAATTGCCTTACTGAGTGGGTATTTATGTCCCAAGGGGGGGTATTTGACGAAGTAATCGATCTGCATATAAACCGCCGTGTGTGTCCTGATTGCGGTTTGCCTGTGGAGAAAACAAAAGGGAATTCTAATGTAGATGAGGCAAGATATTTTGATTATGGTAGTCTTCTGACAGCATTTTCGCAAGGGGCTGGGCTCCCACCACTGGATATGCCACCAAAGATTTACATCCCGGAAAGTGTTGCCAAGAAGATCGACGCGCTTCAACTTGTACCTACAGAGAAATTTGTCGTAGTACACACAACCTCGAATGAGACGAGTAAAGATTGGCTGCCACAAAAGTGGATGGAGCTGGTCGAAAGGGTGACAAATGAATTGAACGTGTGCGTTGTCGAGGTGGGTACTAAAGGACTACTGAACAATTTTGGGATCAAGAACTATATCGATCTTAGCGGTCAACTTTCGATTTTAGAGACGGCAGAGGTAATTAGAAGGGCCTCAATTTTTATTGGGGTGGATAGCGGGCCCGCGCATTTAGCGAATGCTGTTGGAACCCACGGCGCAATTTTGTTAGGGCATTACAGAAATTTCAGGCATTATAACCCTTATACGGGTGATTATGGAACCGGGAAAAACGCAGATCTAATTTACGAAGATGGTCCGCCCTCAAACATCCCGGTCGAAAAAGTATTCAAACCTGTCGCCGGATATCTCACTTCCAATGTTGATACAATGAGAGTGCATGATGATGCTCTCATCCGTTTACAAATAAAGGAACCTGAAGAAAAATCGGCAAGGCTAATAGCTTTTTATTTACCGCAATTTCATCCTATTCCGGAAAATGATAAATGGTGGGGAAAGGGTTTTACCGAATGGGCCAATGTTGTAAAGGCGAAACCACTTTTCCCAAGCCATTACCAACCCCATTTGCCTGCAGACCTTGGGTTCTATGATCTACGAGTGCCTGAAACCCGAGTGGAACAAGCCGCGTTAGCACGTGAGTACGGAATTGAAGGGTTTTGCTATTGGCACTATTGGTTTAACGGCAAACTGCTTCTTGATAGACCTTTCAGGGAAGTTTTAGATTCAGGCATTCCTGACTTTCCGTTCTGCCTCGCATGGGCTAACGAAAACTGGACAAGGAGATGGGATGGACAAGCAGACGAAATCCTGCAAGCACAAACATATGGGGGCGAAGAGGATAGCATTCGGCATTTCAACTGGCTTTTGAGAGCATTTAAAGACCATCGCTACATTAAAGTAGATAGCAAGCCAATATTTTTGATTTATCGTCCTTTCGATTTACCAGATCCTTCAAAGACAGTTTCGCTCTGGAGGAAACTGGCATCAGAAGCTGGATTGCCCGGTCTGTATCTGATAGCGATGAGAACAGGTTTTGATGTCGCCTCGGTTAACTGGATAGAGAAAGGTTTCGACGCTGTTCTGAATTACCAACCGAATTTTCGGATACTGGTCGACTACATAAACGCACAACGCAGATCTGGAAACGGTTCGACCACCGCTCAACAGCCTTTAGATGCGTACATAATTGACTATGAAACTGCATGGCGCCTGTTGTCATCTGATTCCAGAGTCAGTGGCGATATCTACGATTCTGTTTTTCCCTCCTGGGATAATACGGCAAGACGAATGAATTCTACTCCCTTTATAATTGCGAATTCTTCCCCGTATGAATATGAAAAATGGCTTAAGTTCGAGATCGATAAGATGTCAGATCGTTCCCCTGAGCATCGTGTCGTATTCCTCAACGCGTGGAATGAATGGGCGGAAGGGAATCATCTGGAACCAGATATTAGATTTGGTCGGACTTATCTGGAGGTGACCAGACAAGCTGTACTCAGCGATAATAAAAAAGTTGAATTCTTCAAGATATATGACGGCATCGGGGCTGTAGACGATTCACTGCCTCTACTGCAAATAGCCGACTCCTTACTCGAATCGGTCAAGAACCGAAAATACCGCTTCGGTCACAATAGTTTGTCAATGAATCTCAGGAAAGCCTTAAGATTGCATGCCAGAATGATGGCTTCTCACCATCATGAAATTATGCGTTTAATGAGGGAGGGGAGAAAAGCACAGGCGTTCGAGCTTAATAACAAGCTGAATAATCTGATATCAAAAAATTCAGAGGCACATAACGCGATTGGGTTTCTATATTTTCAAAATAATTTGGTAGACAATGCCCTTTTCCATTTTGAAACCGCAGCGGCATTAGACAACAGCAACACAGTGGCACAGAAAAATCTTGCTGATATCTACTTGCAGATAGGCAACTTTGAAAAAGGACTTAAGATATACCAAAACATCCTGGCTAAAGACACGACCGACATTGAAGCAATGCTCTCTCTGGGGAAAGCATGCCTTATTCTCGACCGTAAGGAGGATGCTGCGTTTTTCTTCAAGAGGATCCTGGAACTACAACCGGGAAACGTCGAGGTGCAGAAGATGCTTGATGCCATTAGTGCAAAAAGCGATGGCAGGTCAAGCGAAAGAACAGAGATCGGAGTGACCGACACAGTTGCACCAACGCAAATCCGGAATTTGTCTTCTACACCTTTAGTATCCATAATAATTCCAGTCTATAACAAGTTGGATTTCACCAGGAGATGTGTAGAATCAATACTCAGTAATATCGACAATCTGAACTACGAGATCTTAGTCGTTGACAATGGTTCAACGGATGGCACAAGGGATTATCTGCAGAGCACAAAGTCGATCCGATTGCGCTTCGTCCTCAATGAGCAGAACCTTGGTTTTGTGGATGGATGTAATTCCGGCGCTGCAATTGCCCATGGAGACTACCTTTTATTCTTGAACAATGATACAGAGGTGACGCCGGGATGGATTGGTGCACTAGTTAATTTCGCAGAATCGACCCCGGATTGCGGAATTGTAGGAACGAAACTTGTTTATCCGGATGGAAGATTGCAAGAGGCTGGTGGGATCATCTTCTCTGATGGGAATGGATGGAACTACGGAAGGGGAGATGATCCCCATGATCCGAAATACAATTTTGTTAGAGAAGTTGATTATGTATCCGGGGCTGCTTTAATGATAAAAAGAAAACTGTGGGATGACATAGGCGGATTCGATCGTCGATACGCTCCGGCTTACTATGAAGATACCGACCTTTGTTTTGAGGCAAGGAAAAGAGGTTACAAGGTTTACTACCAACCCAAATCAACCGTAATTCACTATGAAGGTCAAACCGCTGGAACAAATCTCCTGTCTGGCTATAAGAAATATCAACTGGTGAATCGCGACAAATTCCTTGCGAAGTGGTCAACAGAACTTAGTAATCAGCAACCAAACGACCCACGAAATGTGGTATTGGCATCGAGTCGAGGCACAAAAGGAAACATAATGGTCTTTGATCCTTTTCTTCCTTTATTTGACAGGGCATCAGGATCACTTCGCCTGTTTCATATCTTGCGAATATTACGGAGAATGAACTACCATGTAACATTTATCGCGAGAGATGGTTCTCTTGAACAAACTTACCATCCCGTTTTAGAAAGCATGGGCATCGAAGTCCATTCATGGGATAGAGATGCTATGAGAGCGGCAGGTAATGTGACTGATTCTTTGCTTGCTATCGATTTTCACAGGCTCTTTGCCGAACGGAGATACGAATACGTAATAATTGATTTCTGGTACCTGGCGGAATATTACCTGCCGATTGTTAGAAGACTGTCTCCTAATAGTCAGATAATCATAGATACGATAGACATCCACTTTATACGCGAGCTTAGAGAAGCAGAGTTGTCAAAAGACAAAAATAAAAAGAGGTCTGCTTTGCTCAATAAGGGACGAGAAATTTCGATTTATAAGAAGGCAGATAGAATCTGGGTTGTAACCGCGAATGACAGAAACGCAATTGCCGAATACGTAAAAGATTTACCAATCGACATCATACCAAATGTGCATGACAAAGTCGATCAGACAAAGGACTTCAAGGACACATCCGATCTTCTTTTCGTGGGGAATTTTAACCACCAGCCAAACCGCGATGCTATGCGGTTTTTCTGCAAAGATGTGTTTCCACTTATTTCTAAAGAACTTCCTGACGTAAAGCTGTACATAGTTGGAAACGATCCGCCGGATGAAGTCAAGTCTCTATCTTCAGACAAAATTGTTGTGACTGGTTATGTTAGGGACATCTCACCTTATCAACGTACCGCGCGTGTCTCGGTGGCACCGCTCCGCTATGGCGCCGGCATGAAAGGAAAAATTGGCGAAGCGCTATCATGGGGATTGCCGGTTGTAACAACCTCAATAGGGGCCGAGGGAATGAACCTCGTCCATGAACAGGATGTGCTCATAGCTGACAACCCAAATTCTTTTGCAAGGGAAGTGCTCAGGCTATACAGCGACAAAGAGCTGTGGAACCGCCTATCAAAAAACGGCAGGCAAAAAGTGGAATCAATGTGGTCACCAGAGGTCGTTAAAAATCAACTTGAGAAGGCTTTGCCAAAACAAACGCCGTCGCTGTCTCGAAAGCTCGCCTCGATCGTTATACTTACATATAACAATCTGCAATACACCAAGCTGTGTCTCGCTTCAATTGAAGCTAATACAAATTATCCTCACGAAGTGATCATTGTGGATAATGCAAGTACGGATGGAACAGTAGAATTCCTGAAGCAAATTTCAGCAATAAATCCCAAATACAAAGTAATACTGAATCACGCCAACTTTGGATTTCCCGCTGGCTGCAATCAAGGGATCGAAGCTGCTAAAGGCAATTATATAATTTTGCTAAACAATGATACAGTCGTGACCAAAGATTGGTTGGATGGTTTGATCGAGTGCGCTGAGAGCGTTGAATCAATCGGGATTGTCGGACCAATGATAAACTATGTCAGCGGATTTCAGCGTGAAGCGTATGCCGCTTTTTCTAGTATCGACTCACTTCAAAAATTCGCTGCCAAGTATCGAAACAGGAAAAGGAGACAATGGACTGAAGTCCCGAGAATCGCAGGTACGGCGATGCTGATCAAGCGAAAATTGGTTGAGACAATCGGAGGACTTGATCCCACGTTTGGCGTTGGCAACTGCGAAGATGACGATTATTCTCTGAGGAGTCTTTATGCTGGCTTCAAAAACGTCATTGCTGGTGATGTGTTCATCCATCATTATGGAGGGAAAAGCTTCCTCGTAAATGGCAATCATCATGCATATATTGAGATCATAGAAAAAAATTCTTCTATCTTTGCCGAGAAATGGGGAATAACGCCGACAGAGTGGTGGAAAGAAGGAAAGAGTCCCACAAAAGTCTCACCGCTCTACATACCATTTGCAGCCAAGGAATCAATTCCCGCCTGATTCAGATCGGCAGAATCTGACTTGAGTTTGGAATCAAACCGTTGTCTATCTTCGACTCATAGCTTAAATTGTGTCTAAAAAGGTGTAATGATGTTCGAACCACAGAAACAGAAAGCCTCCGATCTTAGAACGAGAATTGAAAATCTCCGGAGGTATCTTTGACGTCGACGGTAAACGGGAAGAGATAGAGAATCTTCATAAGAAAACCGGGGAGCAAAATTTTTGGGACGATAATAGAGCAGCTCAGCAAGTGATGGGGCAGCTCAACGATATAAAAATCTGGGTTGATGAATGGGAAGAGGCAGCAAGACATGTTGATGATGCCAGTGGTTTCCTTGAACTTGCGGAAGAATCAGGAGACGAGTCTCATACGTCAGATGTTGAAAGTGAATTGAGCCGTGCGGAAAAACTTGTCTCCGACCTTGAATTCAAGAAAATGCTCGGAAGTGAGGACGATGACAAGAACGCAATCCTGACCATTCACGCGGGTGCGGGCGGCACAGAAGCGCAGGATTGGTCGCAGATGCTTATGAGAATGTATATCCGGTGGGGTGAACGAAATGGGTTCAAAATGGATATCGCCGACATTCTTGAGGGCGAAGGCGCCGGCATAAAAAGCACGACGATTGAGGTGATTGGGAAATATGCTTTCGGGTATCTGAAGGCAGAAAACGGCGTCCACCGTCTCGTAAGAATTTCTCCCTTTGACTCGAACGCTCGCCGCCACACAAGTTTCGCGTCTGTCTTCGTCTACCCGGAAGTCGAAGCCGATGTGGAGATAGAACTTGATCCGAAAGACATAAAGTTTGAGACATTTCGTTCAGGCGGACATGGCGGTCAAAACGTCAACAAAGTGGAAACTGCCGTCAGGCTGATACACGTTCCGACGGGGGTAATCGTGGCATGTCAACAGGAGAGATCTCAGTTCCAAAACCGGGAACGCGCAATGAAGATGTTGCGCTCTCGTCTGTATCAGCTTCGCAAGGAAGAAGATGAGGCGAAGAGAGATACGATCGAAGGTACGAAGAAAAAGATTGAGTGGGGAAGCCAGATCAGGTCTTACGTTTTCCATCCGTACAATCTTGTGAAAGACCATCGCACCGGAGTTGAGACAAGCGACGTTCAGGGAGTGATGGATGGCGACCTTGACGCGTTTATTCGAGGATACTTGATGGAGTTTGGACTTGCCGGCCGACGGCTCGGCTCGTCGAGCGGTGAGACTGCAAAGTAAATAATGGCTTATTCGTATTTTGTTGCGAGACGTTTACTTCAGTCGCGTTCGCATA